>NZ_JBEPAP010000065.1:0-55709 GCF_040298665.1 Streptomyces sp. NPDC001508 | reverse complement strand
ACCACGGACACGATCCGTGCGCGCCGGATACGGAGTGAACGCGGTGGACCAGAACGCCCAACACCGTTCGGGGCGTTCGGCTGAGCACGGGTTCCAGCAACAGGACCCACTCCCGCACAGTCTCTAGGAACGGTGGGCGGGGTGTTCCTGCCTGGGTGTCGGGTGGGTCTCCCCTGTTCGGAGTTCACTGGGTGCGTCGGTCGCTGTGCGGCGTGACGATGGCTCCCGGGGCCGGTGGCGAACCGCCACCCCCGCGGCCCGCCCGACCTGTCTGCCCTTGCGGAGGCCATCGTGGGACACGCCGTCGGCGATGTGCTGGGCCTGGCAGCCGGTGTCGCCGTCAGTCCGCTGCCCATCGTGGCGATCATCCTCATCCTGGCCACTCCTCGCGGACGCCTCAACGGCCCCCTGTTCGCCCTCGGCTGGCTTCTGGGCCTTGCGGCGCTGGGCGCGATCATGCTGGCGGTCGGAGGGCCGGGCGGCGCATCCACGCACCAGCACCCGGCCACCTGGGTAGGAGCGCTGAAACTCGCCCTCGGCGCGCTCCTGGCACTGTTCGGCGTACGACAGTGGCGCCGACGCCCCGCCGACCCCTCGCAAGCACAGCTGCCGAAGTGGATGGCCGCGATCGACCGCTTCACGCCGGTCAAGGTCCTCGGACTGGGGCTCGCGCTGTCGGCGGCCAACGCCAAGAACGCCCCGCTGACCATCGCCGCCGGCGCCTCGATCAGCTCAGCCGGGCTCCCCCTTGCGCAACAGATCGGCGTACTCGCCATCTTTGTGATCATCGCCTCCGTCGGCGTCCTCGCACCGCCGGCCGTCTACCTCCTCATGGGCGAACGCGCGAAGAGCGTCCTCAGCGACTGGCGGGGCTGGGCCACCCGCCACAACGTCGCCGTCATGGCGGTCCTGTTCTTCGTCCTCGGCCTCAAACTCCTCGGAGACGGCATCAGCATCGTCGTCTCCTGAAGGACGGATCCGGTCGGCCGTTGTCAACACACCAGCTCTGCGCTCCCTTTGGGGCAGGAAACGCGGTTGGGGGCGCGTGGTGGGGTGGAGGGGGCTCACCTTGGTGTTGGGCGGCGGAAAGCGGGCGCGAAAGTTTCGCTTTCTGGGCAATGTGGACAGAGTTCCCGTAACCGGCGTCGACCAGGCTCGACCGTAGTCCGTGCGAAGGGAGTTGGTGTGACCGACATCTCGTCAAAGAACCCCGACTGGTGGCGACAGGCCGTGATCTACCAGGTCTATCCGCGCAGCTTCGCCGACGCCGACGGCGACGGGCTCGGTGACATCCGGGGCATCACCGAACGCCTCACCCATCTGAGCGCACTCGGCGTCGACGCCCTGTGGCTCAGCCCCTTCTACCCCTCCGAACTCGCCGACGGCGGCTACGACGTCGCCGACTACCGGGACGTCGACCCGCGCCTCGGCACCCTGGACGACTTCGACGCCATGGTCACCGAGGCACACCGTCTGGGCCTGAAGGTGCTCGTCGACATCGTCCCCAACCACACCTCGCACCAGCACCCGTGGTTCCAGGAGGCGCTGCGCGCAGGACCCGGCTCCGCCGCCCGCGACCGCTACGTCTTCCGTCCCGGCCGCGGCGCGCACGGCGAACTGCCGCCCACCGACTGGCAGTCGGTGTTCGGCGGCAGCGCCTGGCGGCGGGTGGCCGACGGCGACTGGTACCTGCACCTGTTCGCCCCCCAGCAGCCCGACCTCAACTGGGACAACGAGGACGTCCGCGCCGACTTCCGCATCACCCTGCGGTTCTGGTCGAACCGCGGCGTCGACGGCTTCCGTATCGACGTGGCGCACGCCCTCGCCAAGGATCTGACCGAACCACTGCGGGACATCGGCGACTTGAGCGCCCTCGGCGAGGAGGCCCTGGAACAGGTGCCGCCGGGCTCACACCCGTACTGGGACCGGGACGAGGTCCACGAGATCTACCGCGACTGGCGCAAGATCTTCGACGCCTACACCCCGCCGCGCACGGCGGTCGCCGAAGCCTGGGTCCCGGGCGCCCGCCGCGCCCTGTACGCCCGCCCCGACGAACTCGGCCAGGCCTTCAACTTCGAGTATCTTGAGGCGCGCTGGGACGCGGACGAACTGCGCCGGGTCATCACCGACTCGCTGGCCGCGGCCCGTACCGCGGGCGCCTCCGCGACCTGGGTCCTGTCCAACCACGACGTGATCCGGCACGCCTCCCGGCTGATGCTGCCGCCCGGCACCGACGACAACGCCTGGCTGCTGTCCGGCGGGCACGCACCGGCCGTCGACACGGCGGCGGGCCTGCGCCGGGCGCGCGCGGCGACCCTCCTCATGCTGGCGCTGCCCGGCTCCTCGTACGTCTACCAGGGCGAGGAACTCGGTCTGCCCGAGGTCGCCGACCTGCCCACCGTGGTGCTCCAGGACCCCATCTGGGAACAGACGGGCCATGTCCGCAAGGGCCGCGACGGCTGCCGGGTGCCGCTGCCGTGGACGACGACGGGTCCCTCGTACGGCTTCGGGCCGGGTGCCGCCTGGCTGCCGCAGCCGGCCTCCTTCGCCGGGTACGCGGTCGAGGCACAGGCCGGTACGGCGGGCTCCACGCTGGAGCTGTACCGCACGGCGCTGCGGCTGCGCCGCAAACTGCTGGAGGGCGAGACGCTGACCTGGGCGCCGGACGCCCCGCCCGGAGTCCTTCAGTTCGCCCGCTCGGAGGGCTGGCGGTGCGTGGCGAACCTGTCGTCGGCGCCGGTGCCGCTGCCGCCGGGGGAGGTGCTGCTCACCAGCGGGCCGCTGCCGGAGAACGCCACGGCGCTGCCCCCGGACACCACGGCCTGGCTCGGCGCGTAGCGGAACCGGGACCGGGACCGGGGCCGGGATCGGGGCCGGGATCGGGGCCGGGGTGTGTCACCCCGCCGTGGGGCTGCTGCTCGGCGGTGGGGTGAGGACCACCTGCGGCCGGCCGGGGGCCGGTGGGGGCGGGGTCAGCTCCGTGTCGGGCAGCTTCGGCGGGGTGGTCTCCTGGAAGAGCACCTGGTCGAAGTCGACCAGACCGGTCTTCTCCATGACGGAGATGTGGTCGAGGACCGTGGTGTTGGCCTGGTCCGCCAACTCCCGTACGAGGGTGTTCTTCGTCTGGGAGCGGATCTTCGCGATGGTGTTGAAGATCTGTCCGTGGGTCACCCGGAGGATGTTGGCGAAGTCGGAGTCGAACGTCCTGCCGCTGTCCGCGTTCAGTGTGTCGATGAAGCCCTGTTGCTGGGGGCTGGGCTGGTCGGGGATCGTGATGTTCAGCTGAGGGGCGATCTTCCGGCAGGTGGCGTCCAGCGCGGCGTGCCCGGACACGAGATGCTGTCCCGCGGTGAGCACGGCCTTTGACGTGCTCTTCTTCAGCGCCATCTGCCCGACCGGGTACTCCCACAGCCCCGCCGCCCGCACCTTGACCACGAAGTCCCGGTCCGCCTCGGTCAGCGGCCCCCACTGTGTCTGCGCGATGACGCGTGACGACGAACTCGACACCGTGGACACCCCGAGCATGCTCGGATACAGGAGCGCCACGAGGGTCAGACTCAGGGCACCTCCCACGAAGACAGTCCCCGCAGCATTACGCGAAACCCGCACCACGCCTCCCATCGTCCGACGGTCCCGCCCACAGGGACGACCCCTGCGACCACCGACCAGTACGGCCCCGACCCCCTCCCCGATCCTCTGCACTTGGCAAAACCTGACCCGCCGGGCAGGCATGGGCCGGGTAACCGGCCCGTGTGGCCAACTGACCGGCCTGCGTGGGTCGTTCTGGCATGTGACGGTAGCCGTGCGCGAGGATGCCTCGGTGATCGAAGAGACAGCCCCGCGTCCCGCCTTCCGGGCGGCCCGGCCCACGGCCCTGCTCGCGACAGCCCTGCTGCTCCTCGCCGGCGCCGCCTGGCTGGCCCGCGCCGTCTGGGAGATCAGACTCTCGGTGGCGGGCGAGCCGGCCTCGGGCCCACCGGACCAGGGCGACGGCAACCACCGGCCGCTGACCTCGCTGGAGGACGCCTACCACATCGTCGGCGCCGTGGGCGATGTCGTCGTCGTGCTGTGCGCCGCCGCGTTCCTCGCCTGGCTGTGGCAGGTACGGGACAATGCGCGGGCGCTGTCGGGCCGGCCGCCCAGGTACCGCGGGATCTGGGTCTACCTGGGCTGGATCGTGCCCGTCGTCAATCTCTGGGTGCCGCGCGGGCTGGTCGTGGATGTCCACCGGGCGAGCGCGCCGGACAAGCGGCTGCCGTTCGTGGTGAACGTGTGGTGGGCGTTGTGGCTGATCGGCATGCTGAGCGGGGTCGGCCTGATCTCCCGGGAGTCCCGGGACGGGCTCATCGAACGCGCCTACTCGGATGTGTGGCAGTTGCTGGTGTCCGACGCGGCCGTCGTGGGCGCGGCCGTGGCCGCGGTGTTCGTCGTCCGGGCCGTCACGTCGGTGCAGAGCGAACGCGCGGCGGGCGGGCCGGCACCCACCGGCGCGGACGGCGCGTAGACCATCGGGTGTGACCGCGCCGGGAGTTCAGCCGGTCCCATGGCCTGCGCGCAGGGCGTTCACGGCTGTGCGGGCCGCCGTGCCGATCATCGCCTCCGCGGTGGTGCGCCCGCTCACCGGACCGCCCCGCCTCGCCCCCGCCCCGGCCGGTCAGTAACCCGGGACGGCGGCACAGCCTGTTTGCTGCGGTGCCCGGCGGCCCCTCCTGACCGGGGCCGGGGCCAGTCACCGTGCGCAAGTAGGCCTGTCACTGTGTGTAAGTGATCCCCTTCGTTGGGTAGTCGTCGCGGTGGCGGAATGCGAATTCTGCGCAACGATGGTGTTACTGACCGCAATGTTCCCTGCAAGGGGGTACCGATGGCTGTGGAAATCCCTCCCCTGGTGAAACCCTCCGCGCTCAAGCAGCGCGGAGGGCTTCTGGGGGAATGCCTGGCGGAATTCCTGGGGACGCTGGTCCTCGTCGCGTTCGGCTGCGGCTCGGTCGCGGTGGCGGTCGCGGGTCTTCCCGGGTCGGGCCGCACGTCGGGGCCCACGACCTTCTTCATCAGCGCCGGGGACTGGCTGCTGATCACCTGGGGCTGGGGACTGGCCGTCGTCTTCGGCGTGTACGTGGCCGGCGGCGTCAGCGGCGCCCACATCAACCCGGCGGTGACGCTGGCGTTCGCGGTGCGCCGCAAGTTCTCCTGGGTCAAGGTCGCGCCGTACTGGCTGGCCCAGGTGACCGGCGGCTTCGTCGGGGCGGCGCTGGTGTACGGCGTCTACCACGACGCGATCAACACCTTCGACCGGACGGTGAGCGGCCCGAAGACCAACGGGCACACGCTCACCACGTTCTCGATCTTCGGCACCTTCCCTGCGCCGTACTTCCACGGCGGGATCTGGGGGCCGCTGGTCGACCAGATCGTCGGCACCGCGTTCCTGGTCCTGTTCATCGTCGCCCTCATCGACCTGCGCAACACGGCCGTGCGGGCGAACCTCGGGCCGCTGCTGATCGGGTTCGCGGTCGTCGCCGTCGGCATCTCCTACGGGCCGAACGCGGGGTACGCCATCAACCCGGCCCGCGACTTCGGGCCGCGCCTGTTCACCTGGTTGGCCGGATGGAACCAACTCGCGCTGCCCGGCTCGCTGCCCGGTTCGTTCAGCGCGTACTGGTGGATCCCGATCGTCGGACCCCTGGTCGGCGGGGTGGTCGGGGTGCTGGTCTACGACCTGTTCATCGGCGACGTCCTGCACATCCGCGCCGCCCAGGCCGAACTCCCGGAGCCCGGCCGCACACGGGCGTAGCGCTCCGCGGGGCCGGCCGGGCTGGGGCCGTCGGTCGGCTGGGGGTGCTGTGTGGGGTGGGGCCGGCTGGGTGGTCGGTCGGCTGGGGGTGCGTTGTGGTCGGCCGGGTGGGGCGGTCGGTTGGCTGGGGGTGCTGTGTGGGGTGGGGCCGGACGGGTGGTCGGTCGGCTGGGGGTGCGTTGTGGTCGGCCGGGATGGGTCGTCATTCGTCTGCGGCGGCGTTGTGGCTGGTCGCGCCCGCGCGGCGGGGCCGCAGGGTGATACAGCCCCGTGCCCCTTCCGGTTCCGGGCGCGCTGCCGTGCCCGCATACACTTGGGCGGCGCTGGATGAGGCCGTGAGCCGGGTGGACGGGAGAGGGAGCCGTGGGGCGATTCGTCGGTGGCTTTCAGGATCCGTCCGCCGAGGTGCTGGCGGAGGCGGCCGCCGCCTTCGGGCTGCTCGCCTCGACGGCCCGGCTGCACATCATGTGGGCGCTGTCCCAGGGCGAGAGCGACGTCACCCATCTCGCCGACCGGGTCGGCGGGGCCCTGCCCGCGGTCAGCCAGCATCTGTCCAAGCTGAAGCTGGCCGGCCTGGTCCGCTCCCGCCGCGAGGGCCGACGGCAGGTCTACTACGTCGACGACCCCGACGTCGTGACGGTGGTCCGGCTCATGGTCGGACAGCTGGCCGCCCGCGCCGAGTTCCCGTCCGTACCGCGCCGCAGGGCGCACGGAACCGGTGGCTGAGCGCTCCGCGGGATCGGCCGGGACGGGTCGTCGGTCGGCTGCGGGCGCGTTGTGGCTGGGTGCGTCCGCGCGGCGGAGCCGCAGGCTGATACAGCCCCGCGCCCTTCGGGGCGCGGCCGGACCGCAGCGGACATCTCCCGACTGGCTCGGGAAGGCCGCGGCCTCGGGGCCGGGCCCGGCCCTGCACGTTCTGCGGCAGCTGGAGACCGGGCCGCGCGGGCTGACGGACGACGAGGCCGCGGACCGGCTGGCCCACGCCGGGGAGAACACCCTCCCGGACCGGCAGGACGCCTCCTGGCTCCGGCTCCTCGTCCGCGGCGTCCGGGACCCGTTCACCGCGGTGCTGCTGTGCCTCGGCCTGGTCTCCGCCGCCGTGTACGCCTGGGGCACCGCCTGTGTGATCCTGCTGCTGGTCGCCGTCAGCTGCGTACTGCGCGCATCCGGGGAACACCGGGCCGACCGGTCCATGGCCGGGCTGCGCGAACTGGTCGCCACCACCTCCACCGTGCTGCGCCGCGCCGACGGGGCGACCGCGCCGGCCGCCCGGGAGATCCCGGTCGCGGAGCTGGTCCCCGGCGACATCGTGCGGCTCGGCGCCGGTGATCTGGTCCCGGCGGACGTCCGCCTGCTGCGGGCCGGCGGGCTGACCGTGCACCAGGGCGCGCTCACCGGAGAGTCGGCGCCCGTCGCGAAGAGCGCCGCGGACGCCCACCACCCGGACGGCGCGGCGGGGTTCGACCAGCCGCAGCTGTGCTTCCAGGGCAGCAGCGTCGTCTCCGGCAGCGCCACCGCCGTCGTCGTCGCCACCGGGGCGCACACCCGGCTGGCCGCGGCCCAGGGGCAGGCGGCCCGGCCGCGCGAGCCGAGCGCCTTCGAGCAGTCGGTGAACGGCATCTCGTGGATCCTGATCCGTTTCATGCTGCTCACCCCGCCGCTGGTGCTGATGGCGGGCGCCGCCCTGCGCGGACGCGGCCTGGAGACCCTGCCGTTCGCCGTCGCCGTGGCCGTCGGGCTCACCCCGGAGATGCTGCCGGTCGTCGTCACCACCTGTCTGACCCGGGGCGCGGCCCTGCTGGCCCGTACCCACGGCGTGATCGTCAAGCGGCTCCCGGCGCTGCACAACCTGGGCGCCGTCGACACACTGTGCCTGGACAAGACCGGCACCCTCACCCAGGACCGGCCCGTCGTCGAGCGGGCCCTCGACGCGGACGGCCGCGCCGACCCGGACGTACTGCGCTGGGCGGCCGTCAACGCCTGGTGGACCCTGCAACTGGCCGACCTGCCCGCACCGGACGCCCTGGACGAGGCGGTCCTGGACGCGGCCGACGAGGCCTGCCTCCTGGCGTACGAGGGAGTGGCCGCCCTGCCGTTCGACCCCGTGCGCCGGCTGTCCACCGCGGTCGTGCGCACCCCGCACCGCCTCGGCACACACACCCTCGTCGTCAAGGGCGCCGTGGAAGCCGTCCTGGAGCGCTGCGCGCTGGCCGAGGAGGAACGTCAGCGGCTGGCGGACCTCGCCGACCGGACGGCGCACGAGGGGCTGCGGATCCTGGCGGTCGCCACCGCCGAACGCCCCGCCCGCGCCCGCGACCACACCCCGGCCGACGAGCGCGGGCTGACCTTCCGCGGCCTGGTCACCTTCCACGACGCCCTCGCGCCCACCGCCGCCGACGCGCTCGCCGCGTTCGCCGAGAAGGGAGTCGGCGTCAAGGTCCTCACCGGCGACCACCCGGGCACCGCGGCCCGCGCCTGCCGCGACCTCGGCATCCCGCTCGGCCCGGACGCCGTGGTGACCGCCGACCGGCTCGACGGCCTCACCGACGCCGAACTCACCGCACTGGCCCGGCGTACGACCGTCTTCGCCCGCTGCACCCCCGAGCACAAGGCGCGCGTAGGGGCCGCGCTGCGGGCCGGCGGGCACACCGTGGGCTTCCTCGGCGACGGCGTCAACGACCTGCCCGCGCTGCGCGCCGCGGACGTCGGCATCGCCCCGCGCGACGCCGCGGACGTGACCCGGGAGAGCGCCGACGTCGTCCTCGCCGAGAAGGACCTCACCGCGATCGGGCACGCCATCGAGGCCGGCCGGCACAGCGGCGGCAATGTCGCCGGGTATCTGCGGATCACCTTGTCCTCCAACCTCGGCAACGTCATCGCCATGCTCGCGGCGGGCCTGCTGATGCCGTTCCTGCCGATGCTTCCGGCGCAGGTCCTCGTGCAGAACCTGTGCTTCGACACCGTCCAGCTCGCCTTCGCCCACGACCGCCCGCACCCCTCGGTGCTGCGCCGCCCCACGGTGCTCAGCCCGCGCGAGGTACTGCGTTTCATCACCGGTTTCGGCCTCCTCAACGCGTTCGCCGACCTGGCCACGTTCGCCGTCCTCGCCCTGTCCCTGCACGGGCCGGGCACCGGCGACGACGAAGCGATCTTCCCAGGCCCTGGTGATGGTGCTGCTGCGCACCGGCCGCCGACTGGTCGCGGAGCGGGCGCTCGGCCCGGTCGGCTGGGCGGCGATGGGGCTGGCCGTCATCGGGGTCGCCCTGCCCCCGTCGCCGCTCGGCCCGGCGCTCGGTCTGACCACGCTCCCAGGCGCGTACTACCCGCTCCTCGGAGTCGTCCTCGCCCTGTACGCCGCCGCGCTGGTCTGGGCGCGGGGCCGCTACGAACGCTCGCCCGCGGGCCGCGGAGCCCAACCCGCCCCTGAGGAGCGGCTTCCCGAGGAGCGGCTTCCCGAGGAACGGCTTCCCGAGGAACGGCTTCCCGAGGAACGGATTCCCGAGGAGCGGCTTCCCGAGGAACGGATTCCCGAGGAACGGCTTCTGAGAAGGGACCCGCGGCCGGCCAGGGGAGGGCGGACCGGCCGCGGGAGCCGGATCGCGCGGCTCAGCCGCCCGCGCCGTAGGTGAGGTTGGAGCACAGGTCGTCGTCGGCCGACCGGGCGTCGTCCGCGACCGAGCCGGGCACGGCGGCCGGGGTCGGCGAGGCCGCGGCGGAGTCGGCGTAGGAGGCGCCCACGACCACATCGAGGACCGCGTCGCCGATCGCCTCAAGCCGGGCGCCGGGAAAGAGCTTGGCGGCGGTCTCGGCCTGGGTGCGCAGTCCGGGCCCGTACTGGACGACCGTGCCGGTGTACTCCCGGCTGCTCGCGTTGCCGGTACCGGTCACGGTGAAGCCGTGCCGGGTGAGCAGTTGCGCCGCCTCGGAGGCGAGGCCGCCGGTGGTGGTGCCGTTGTAGACGGCGAGCGAGACGCCCTCGCCCGAGACGCTTTCGGTGGGGCCGGGCGAGGCCGCGGCGGTGGCCTTCGGCTTCCGCCTGCCACTGGCGTCCTTGCCGTCGATGGTGCGGTCGGCCCTGAGCGCGGCCCACAGGCCGGAGGCGTCCGGCTCGACGACCGCGACCCGCGAGCCCTCGTAGCGCCAGGGGATGGTGACGAACTTGGTGTTGCGCAGGTCGATGTCCTTGAGGGACATCGCGAACGAGATGAGCTTGTTCGCCGTGCCGAGGCCGGGGTCGACGGTCATCGACTTGGTGGCGGCGGTGGCCAGCGGCAGCAGCTTGGTCGGGGTCAGGCCCTCGCTCTTGATCTGCTTGAGGAGGCTGGAGACGAACGCCTGCTGGCGCTTGATGCGGCCGATGTCGGAGCCGTCACCGATGCCGTGCCGGATCCGTACGTAGTCCAGGGCCCGCTGCCCGGAGACGGTCTGCACGCCCTTGTGGAAGACGAGGCCGCCGCGGGAGGCGCGATGGGGGTTGAGGTCGTTCTGGTAGATGTCGTCGGGCAGACACACCTTCACCCCGCCGACCACGTCGGTGAGCGCGGCGAAACCCTTGAAGTCGACGACGACGGTGTGGTCGACGCGCATCCCGCTCAGCTGCTCCACCGTGTTCTGGGTGCAGGCCGGATTGCCCGTCCGGGTCTGCCCGACGGAGAACGCCGTGTTGAACATGACGTCGGTCTGCGTCTTCGTCCAGCTGCCGTCGGGCAGTTTGCACGGCGGGATGGTCACCAGGGTGTCGCGGGGGATGGAGACGGCTATCGCGTGCTGGTGGTCGGCGTAGACATGGAGCAGGAACGCGGTGTCCGAGCGGCCCATGTCGTCCTTGTTGCCGCCGCCGAGCGCGGCGTTGCCGTCGGTGCGCGCGTCGGAGCCGATGACCAGGACGTTCTGGCCCTTGGACGCGGCGGCGTCGGGGCGGTTCCTGGACAGGCCGCCCGCGTCGAAGGTGTTGATGTCGCCGTTCAGCTTGAGGTAGATCCAGCCGAGGCCGGCCGTGCCGAGCACCACCAGGGCGAGGGTGACCAGGAGCGCGGTGCGCCACGGGCCGCGTCTGCGGCCACGGGCCGCGCGCCGGCCGTGCGGGGCGCCGCGCCGGGACGGTGCGTCACGGCGCCGGTGAGACGAGGGTGTGTCAACGTCCCTGGTGGTGGTCATCCGCGCGCCCTCATCCGTCCGACTCGTCCAGACTCATGCAGAGGGGACGCCTCGCCCCGCCCCATGGTTGTACAGTTGCGCAATGTAGCAACGATGGCAGATGGTACGCCGCCCGGGTCCGTACCGCTGCCCGGTGAGGAAGAGAGGAGGGCCGGATGCTCCGCAACGGACTGGAACCGTGGCACCTGCTGATCGTGGCGGTCGTGATCATCCTGCTGTTCGGCTCGAAGAAGCTGCCCGACGCCGCCCGTGGGCTGGGCAAGTCGATGCGCATCCTCAAGAGCGAGGCGAAGGCCATGAAGGACGAGGACGGCACGCGGACGCCCGAGGTCCCGCCCGAGGGCGCGTCCGCGCGCCCCACCGCGGAGAGCCGCTGAGGCGAGCGGTTCGGCAGCGCCCCAAAGAAACAGCCCCGAAGAAACAAGGGGGCGCGGGGCCGTATCGACTTGCGGCTCCGCCGCGCGGGCGCGTCCAGCCACGACGCCGGCCGGGTTTACGAATGCGACGACGGGTGACTACGGTGCCGGACGGGGGCCGTAGCCGTTCCCCGCGCAGCCGAAGCGAAGGGGTGTTCCGCTCTGTCCGGTATCTCGGGTACCTCCGGTTTCCGACGGGAAGGGATTCTCACCGACACGCCGCCCTCGGGTGGTCCCCGTCCGGAACCGGCCGCGCCACCGGACCCCGGCGGCCGGCGGGACGCGTTCTTCGACAACGCGAAGTACGCGGCCATCGTGCTCGTCGCCGTGGCACACGCCTGGGAGCCGCTGCGCTCGGACAGCCGCGCCGTCACCGCCCTCTACACGCTCGTCTACGCCTTCCACATGCCGGCGTTCATCGTCGTCTCCGGCTACTTCTCGCGGACCTTCGACGCGAGCCCGGCCCGGCTCAAGCGGCTGATCACCGGGGTCGCCGTGCCCTACGTGGTCTTCGAGATCGCGTACACCTGCTTCACCCGGTGGACGGACGACGCCCCGGACCGGCCGATCAGCCTGCTGGACCCGCTGTATCTGACCTGGTTCCTGGCGGCCCTGTTCATCTGGCGGCTGACCACCCCCGTCTGGAAGCTCGTGCGCCGGCCGCTGCCGGTCGCCCTCGGCATCGCGATGCTCGCCACCCTGCCGCCGTCCATCGGCAAGGACCTCGACCTCCAGCGCGTCCTGCAGTTCCTGCCGTACTTCGTGCTCGGCCTGTGCCTGCGGCCCGAGCACTTCCGGCTGGTGCGCCGCCGCGCCGCGCGGATCGCGGCCGTGCCGGTGTTCGCCGTCGCGCTGGCCGTGGCGTACTGGGCGGTGCCGCGGATGAACTACGCCTGGTTCTTCCACCGTACGAGCGCCGAGCAACTGGCCGCGCCCGCCTGGTACGGGCCGGTGATGGCGCTCGCCACCTTCGGCTGCTCGGTGACCCTGGTCGCCTGCTTCCTGGCCTGGGTGCCGGGGCGCCACCTGTGGTGCACCGCGCTGGGTGCGGGCACCCTGTACGGCTATCTCCTGCACGGCTTCGTCCTGCAGTGGTCCAAGCCCGCGGGCTGGTACGACCCCGAGTGGCTCTACCGGCCGGCCGGCGCGGTGGTGCTGACCCTGGTCGCCGCGGCCGGGGTGACGCTGCTGTGCACACCGCCGGTGCAACGGATGTTCCGGTTCGTCATGGAGCCCAGGATGACCTGGGCCTTCCGCCGCGACCCCGCCCGCACCGCGCCCACGCGCTGACCCCGGCCACATGCCGGCACGCGCGCCCCGCGGCTCCGTGCGGCCGGCCCAAGCTTTCGGCAAGGTTCGCTCACGGCGGCACCCGGTCCGGCTGCCGCTGCGGTGTCCGCGACCCCCGGTGGCTCGAAGGCGCCCGCCGTGACGTGCTACCTCTACGTTTCCGACAAGTACGGCTACTACAACGTGCGCAGCGCCAAGTCCGCTACCGCGAACCTGATCGTGAAATACACGGGCACCCGTCTGCCCACATGGCAGAACGGATGCTCTTCAGAGCCCGGAGGGACCTACCGGTGTGCGACGGGCGAGCCCCAGGACAACTGGTGGATCCCGGTGAACTACAACGGCCGCAAGGGCTACGTGGCTGAATACTGTGCGGGCGGCCTGGGGGCCTAGGGCGGCCCTAGTCGGACAACTGCCGTGCGCCGGGCGGCGGTTCACATGTCCGCCGCCCCGCGCACGGCACGGTCCGGCCGCCCGTCGTCCCGCGTTCGAGCGCGGACGCCTGTCGGCCGGACCTCGGTGGCGGCAGTCCGGCCACAGACAGCCGGGGCGGGGTTACTTGGACTGGGGCTGGGCGGGTTGCTCGGGGGGTGTCCCTGGGGCGTTGATGACATCCACGTCGCTGGCGCGGACGTAGGCGAGGCGGTGGCCGAACTGGATCTCGTAGTACTCCTCGCTGCCCTTCACCACCGGGCTCGGCGAGTGGACGAAGGCGGACCGGTCGGTGTAGGAGCCGGTCAGCCGGGCCCCGGTGGCATAGCGCTGGCCCGCGGCGATGGTGTACGGCAGCGGCGCCTCGGTCGCCTTCTCGATGTCCGCCGGGTAGGCGGCGCCCTCCGGCAGGGCCCGCCCGTACACCGGGATCTCGGTCAGGCCGTCCTTCGGTGTCACCATCTTGCCCGCCGCGCCGACGGCCGTCGGGTGGTCCTTCGGGTTCCTGAACCACGCCTTGTGGCCCAGGTACCAGATCGCCGTCCAGTCGCCCTGGCGTCCGGCGACCGCATACGTCTGGCCTGCGGAGACCCGCGAGCCCAGGTCGTTGACGTCCGTCGTGGAACTCTCTCCGTCCGGGCGCCGGCCCCGGTCCTGGATCAGCGGGGCACTCTCGCGCGGCTCGGTGTACAGCCGTACGGCGCTGGAGCCGTGCGCCGCGCACGGCTGGCCGTCCCCGGTGCAGCCCGTGTACGTCGGCCTGTGCGTGGCGTAGTCCGGCAGGATGGTCACCATCGCGCTGTCCGCCCCGGCCGTGGCCTTCAGCGGCGCGCCGAGCAGGTCGAAGTAGTGCCGCCAGTCCCAGTAGGGGCCCGGGTCGTCGTGCATGTCGGGAATGGTGTCGCCGGTCGGTGCGGGCACGTTGTCGTGGCCGAAGATGTGCTGCCGGTCCAGCGGGATGCCGTACTTCTTCGCCAGATAGCGCACGAGCCGGGCCGACGACTGGTACATCTCCTCCGTGTACCAGGCGTCGGGCTGGGTGAGGAAACCTTCATGCTCGATGCCGATCGACCGGGCGTTCACAAACTTGCTGCCCGAGTGCCAGGCCTCGTCCTTGGTCCTGATGTGCTGGGTGATGTGGCCGTCGCTCGAGCGCACCGAGTAGTGCCAGGACGCCTCCGTCGGGTCCTGGATGGTCTTGAGCATGGAGTCGAGGGACGCCTCGGTGTCGTGGATGACGATGTACTCGATCTTCTCGTCGCGGGGCCGGTCGGCCAGGTCGTGGTTGCCGTACTCGTCCTCGAACTGGACGTACGGCGCGCTGAGCCAGGAACAGGTCACCTCCTGCGGGCACTCGACCTGCTGGGGCCGGTCCGGGTCCTTCGGTGCCGGCTGCGGGCGCGGGCGCACGTTCGGCTGGGCGGCCAGGGTGACCTGCTGCCCGTCCTCGGTGGTGCGCTGCGCGCCCTTGCGGATCAGCGCGAAGACATCGTTCGCGAAGGTCGTCGCCGTGGCGGCGTCGGTCGAGCCCGGGAACCGGGCCACCGCCTCCCACCAGTCGGCCGGGTTGTCGCTGAGCGGCTTGCCGAGTTCCCGCTGGGTCGCCGCCAGCACCGCGGCGCCGCCGCGCACATTGGCGCCGGGGTCGGTGCGCACCCGCTCCGTCGGGGCGCCGATCAGCCGGGCGGCGCGGCGCAGCTCGGCCGGTTGCAGGGACGGGCGGCTCATCGGGAGCGGTGCGCGCGGCGGCGGCCCGGCGAGGTTCTGTTCCTCGGTCGGCGGCGGCCCCGAGGAGGCGGCGGGCGGCATCCGGGCCCCGTCGACCAGGTGCATCGGCCCGTACCCGCCGGCGACGCTCGGGGCGCCGGAGTGTGTGTCCCAGCGTGACTGGAGATAGGAGACGCCCAGGAGCACGCTCTGCGGCACGTGGTACTCCTTCGCGGCGGCCTGGAAGTCATGCTGCAGGCTCCGGTCGTCCGGCGTGTCACCGCCACCGGGCGGGATGATCAGCAGGGGGAGCGCGAGCACCGAGGACGCGGCCACACAGACCGTCAGCCGGTGGCCGCGCAGGGCGATGAGGACACGGGAGGCGACACGTTTCTTCATTGCAGGTGACTCCAACGGGCTCGTCGCAACATGGACAAGCGCAACCAGGACAAGGGAGTTGCCCCGCACGCCACCTCTCATACGTTTCCCTGCCCGGCGCGCAGGCGCGCGCCGAGAGTCACCGGCGTGGACCAGCCGCGCGGCACAGGCCACCCGGTCGGCGGCAGCGTGTCCGGGCCCGGCGGCGGCCCCCTTCAGTCCTCGACCCGAGTCACCTGCCAGTCGGGGTGTCCGGGCATCGGCGGGGTGTGCGCGCCGTACAGCCACGGGGTCAGAAACGGCTTCAGATCCCGGCCCGCGACCTCGGAGGCGAGCGCGATGAAGTCCGCGGTGCCGGCGGACCGGCCCTGATAGCGCGTCACCCAGCTGCGTTCGATCCGCTCGAAGGTTTTCTCGCCGACCTCCTCGCGCAGGGCGTAGAGCACCAGCGCCGAGCCGTCGTAGCGGATCTGACGGAACAGTGAGGACCCGGTGGGCTCGGCGGGCGCCCCGTCGTCGTGCCGCCACCGGTCGTGCTGCTCGTACGCCGAACGCATGGCGTCCTCCAGGCCGGGGCCGCCGTGTGTGTCGCTGTACAGGCGTTCGTAGAAACGGGCGTGACCCTCGCTCAGCCACAGGTCGGACCAGTGCCGCAGGGCGACGCTGTTGCCGGTCCACTGATGGGCCAGCTCGTGCACCAGATCCCGTTCGGCGGCCACCCGGTCGCCCAGCAGGGTGGCGCTCGGCAGGACGGACAGCGACTGTGTCTCCAGCGCCACCGGCAGGTCGGCGTCGCCGACGAGAACGCCGTAGCGCCGGAAGGGGTACGGGCCGAGCCGCTGTTCCAGCCACTCCAGGTGCTCCGGGGTGAGCGCGCGGTACGCGGCGGTGTCGTCGACGAGATCCTGCGGCACCGCGTCCCGCACGGGCAGCCCGCGCGGGCCGCGGCCGTCGGCGAACGTCAACCTGCCGATGGCCAGCTGCACCAGCTGTCCGGCGACCGGCTGCTCGGAGTCGTAGGTCCAGCGGATCCGGCCGTCGGGTCGGCGCACCCGCTCCACCAGCCGGCCGCCCGCCACCGCGCTCAGCTCCGGCGGGGTGGTGACGCGGAAGGTGACCGGTGCGCGCAGGCTCGGGTGGTCATTGACCGGGAAGACCAGCTTGGCGCCGTCGGGCTGGAGACACAGCACGGTGCCGTCGGCCGTCGGCATCCAGCCGTAGTCCCCGATCGCGTCGTCGCGGTGGCGTTGCTGCGTCGGGTCGGCGGTGTAGGAGACGTGCACGGTGAAGGCGGCGCCGTCCGGGATCGGCCGGGCCGGGGTGACGACGAGTTCGTCGCCCTCGCGCACCGCCCGCGCGGGGGCGCCGTCGACGGTGACCGTGTGCAGTGTGTTGCCCGCGAAGTCGAGGTCGAAGCGGGACAGCGCCTGGGTGGCGGTGGCGCTGATGGTGGCACCGGCGGCGAACGGCGTACGAGGTGCCCGCCAGTCGAAGTCCAGGGTGTAACGGCGCACCGTGTAGCCGCCGTTGCCGTCGAGCGGCATGAGCGGGTCGCCGATGCCCGGGGCGCCGGGGGAGGGGACCGCGACCGGCGCCTGCGCGCCGGAGCGGGCGGGGGAGCGGCGGCCGTCGTGGGGGAGGGTGCCGACGAGGAGGGCGGCACCGGCGATCCCGACGGCACCGGTGAGGACGAGGGACGACGCCTTCGTGATCTTCATGGCCGCACTATGGCAGCGATGGGTGGTTACAGCGACCTAAGTCCCCAGATGTCCCTTCTGTGCGTATCCCTTCTGTCGGATGCGGGGGTGTGCAGGGGCGCAACGCCGGGGGCTGCCTGATGCTGCCTCAGCCGAGGCACAGCACGAGCACGCACAGCCGCGACGGCTGCGCGGCCGGCGCCGACGGGGCGGGACTGCTGGTCCGCGGGGTGTCTGGGGCCGGCGCGGGCGTGGTCGCGGTCTCGGGCGCGCTCGGCTGCCGCGCCGCCGTACCGGTGCGGGCCGGGTCCGACGCCACGGCGGACGGCGTGGCGCTCGGCTGCTCCGGTACGGAGGGGACGACGGGGTGGGCCGCGCGGGCGGCGTCCGGGTGGGTGGCCGGCGATGTCGCGCGCGGCGCGGTGGCCGCCACGGTCCGCTGCCGCGGGACGCCGCCGGTCCCCGGGTCCTGCGATCGCGGTGCGGTGGTCGAGGTGCGGTCGGGGGGCGGCGTCGCCGCGGGGGGCTGCTCCGGCAGTTCGTCCGCGAGGCCCATGCCGCGGTCGTCCGGAGCCGCCGCCGCCTGCGGCCGGGCGGCCGAATGGCGGTCCAGCGAGACGACGGTGAGGCCGCCTCCGACGAGCGCGACGGCCGTCGCCACCACGGCCCGGCGCCGGCTCTTCTTCCACCGGGCCCGCTGCCGGCGGCGCGCGGCGCGTCCCTCGCCCGTTGGCGCCGGACTGTCGACGTCGCCGGCCGGGGGCGCGGTGTCAGGGGTGTCCGTGGTGTCGGACGCGGCGTCGGGTGCGCCGTCGGGTGCGGCGTCGGGTGCGCCGTCGGGTGCGGCGTCGGGTGCGGCGTCGGGTTGGTCCGGCGGGGCCGTGTCGTGCCAGGAGTCCCACGTCGCGGGCGGCCGGGCGGTCGGGGCGTCGGCCGGGAGGGCCGGCGGAGCGGGCAGGGCCGGGGCGTAGGCGGTGACCGCAGTGTGGGGCGGTGCGATGTCGGGGGCGTAGGCGCCGCACCCTGGACACACCAGGGCGCCGTTGAGGTCTCGGCGACACGAGGAGCAGTAGTCCATGCGCGGTCTTCCTGGATCGCTGGCGCCGTGGGCCCGCCCGGGCACGGCCTGGTCGCGCTCGCACACCCGGCGAGCGGCCAGCAACAGTAACGAGCCTTTCGAAAGTCTGTGTGCAGCCCGTGTGCCACTCCTGCGCAGATTCACTGCATACGCCGGGGCGGGCGGCGGTGGGCCGGTTGCCCTTGTGGGCGTGGGCGTGGGCGTGGGCGTGGGCGTGGGCGTGGGCGTGGAGTGGGCGTGGGTGTGGGGGCGGGTGCGGGTGCGGGTGTGGTTGCGGGCGTGGGCGGGTTGGGCGTGGGCGGGTTGGGTGTGGGGTGGCGTGGTGTCGGGGTGCGGGGCTGGTCGGGTGTGCAGGGGTGTGGGGATGCCGGGCGGTGCGGGGCCGGTCGGTGAGGGGCGGTGTGGTGTCGGGGTGCGGGGCCGGTCGGGTGTGTGGGGGGGCGTGGCGTTGGGGTGCGGGGTCGGTTGGGTGTGTGGGGGCGTGGGGCTGGTTGGGTGTGGGGGCGTGGTGTTGGGGTGTGGGGATGCCGGGCGGTGTGGGGCTGGTCGGGTGTGGGGTGGCGTGGTGTCGGGGTGTGGGGCTGGCTGGGTGAGGGGTGGCGTGGTGTCGGGGTGTGGGGCTGGTCGGGTGTGCAGGGGTGTGGGGACGCCGGGCGGTGCGGGGCCGGTTGGGTGTGCAGGGGTGTGGGGACGCCGGGCGGGGCGGGGTGCCGGGCTCGGGGTGCGGGGGCGCGGCGGGGTCAGCCCGTCTTTCCGCCCCAGCGGGTGTCGACGCGCTCCCACTCCTCGGCCCACTGCTCCATGCGGCGGTGTTCAAGCCGGGAGCGGGCGAACTGGGCGCACCCGGCCACACTGCCGGCGGTGGCCACCGCCACCAGGACGCCGGTCCAGGCCGCCTGGAACGTCGCGTCACCGCTGGACAGCGGCTTCGCCGTCAGCTTGCCGTGCGCGTCCGTCCACACCGTGACCCGGGTGCCCTGCGGTGCGCCGGGCGGCACCTCCGTGCGGGCGAGGTGTGTCGAACCGTCCGGGGACTGCCAGCGCACGGGGGCCCAGATATGACCGCCGTCCAGGGTCTGGGCGGACGGGCCGGTCGGTGCGTCCTGGGTGACGACGGCCGCGACCGGGTGCCGCTCCGTCCGCTGCTGGGCCAGGTTGCCTGCCACCGTGGACGCCGCCAGCAGCCCGGCGAGCGCGCCGCCCACCAGGGCGATCACCCACGCCGTGAGCACGAGCCAGGCTTCGATCACGTCACTGCGGCGCCTGAGCGGATTACGGCGCCAGCGCCAGGTCCGCATCCGGCGGAGCTGTGTCCTTGCCATGGTCGACACCCCCTTGCGGCACCGACAGGCCACCCCTCGCCTTTCAGTGTCCTCCTGTGACGGCGCGATGGCAGGTCCTACCCGGAGTGGTTCGTCGACGTCGGGCCGGCCGGCGTCGGGACGGGCGGCATCAGGACGTCCGGCGAGGCGGTCGCCGTGGGCAGCGGGTCGGCAACGTCCTCGGACCGCTGCGAGGTCGCGTCGTCGGGGCCCGCCGGGCCGCCGCCCGGGCCCGCGGGCAGCAGCGAGAGGGCGGACAGGGCCAGTGCGGCCGCGGCGACCGTGCCGAGGACGCGGCCCACCCGGCGGCGCCTGGCGGGGCCGTCCAGATCGCGCCAGGCCGGGCCGTACGACAGCTCCCGCGGCTGCCACAACTCGCCGACCGCGTCCGGCCGCGGTGCCGTCGGCCGCGGTGCCGCCGGGGGCGGCACGGCCCGCTCCCGCGCGGACGGCTCCCTGGGCGCCGACCTGCGGATGGCCCGCTCGGAGTCGTCGAGGAACTGCTGCCACACCGTGTCCGGGACGGGCGCGGCGCCATCGCCCCCGCCCGTCGGTCCATCGCTGTCCGGTTGCCGAGTGGACACGGCCCCCTCTTCTCCTCGCCCGTCGCGTCCCCACCGGGAGGACGGCACCGGACGGCGCCGCGTTCCCTCCGGCCGGCACGCGGGTGCCGTGGAGCGTTCCGGGGAGGGCGTCAGCCTGTGGACGGGCTCGGGGTCGGGGACGCCGTGTTGATGTTCAGGTCGGGGCGCGGGGTCAGGGCGACCACCGGGGCGCCGGCCTGCGGCGGCGGCGGGGTGAGTTGGTCCTTGGGGAGCTTGGGCGGGGTGGTCTGCTGGAAGTTGACCTGGTCGAAGTTGATCACTCCGGTCTTCTCCAGCACGGTGATGTGGTCGAGAACGGTGTCGTTGGCGAGGTCGGCCAGCTCGCGCACGAGGGTGTTCTGCGTTTCGGCGCGGATCTTGGCGATCGCCGGGAAGATCTGCCCGTGGGTTATCCGCATGATGTTGGCGGCCGTCGTGTCGAACTGCCTGCCGGACTGCGCGGCCGAGGTCTCCACGAACTGCTGCTGTTGTGGCGTGGCCTGGTTGGGCAGGGTGATGCCGAGTTCCGGGGCGATCTTGCGGCACAGCTCGTCCAGCCCCGCGTGTCCCACGATCAGATGCTTGCCGGCCTCCTTCATCTGCGGGGTGGACCCCTTCTTCAGGGCGATCTCGCCCAGCGGGTACTCCCACAGCCCGGCGGAGCGGACCTTGACCACGAAGTCGCGGTCGGCCTCGGTGAGCGGTCCGTAGCGGGTGTTGGCGATGATCCTGGAGGAGCTGCTCGACGTCTTCTGCACGCCGAGCATCGCGGGATAGGCGAGCGCGGTGAGGGTCATGCCCAGTGCGCCGGCCACGAAGACGGTGCCGATCGTGCTGCGGGACATGCGCATGGTGCCTCCTGGGGCGTACGACTCGTACCACGAGGTACGCGGCGACCGCGACGGCCGATCAGCGCGCCGGGTAAAAATTGGAGGCTGCTGTGTGGTGTGCGTCACATCATCGTGGTGGGAGGGCGCGGGCCGCGGCGGATGCCGGGGTGCCACGCGACTCCTCCTCGACCGCTCGCTGACCCTGCTGCGCACCCTGGACACCCCGTCCCCCGGACAGATCCCGGCTTCCTAGACCGAACGGGAAGTCCTGGAACTGCGGCCTCGCGCGGAACGGGACTTCTGCCCGGGCGTCCGCGGAGAACTCGCCGGTCCGACGCCCCCTGCCCTTGCCGTCGCCTGCGCCCGAATGCTTTCGTGATTGCGCAATGATCGGAACCGTGAGTGCGGGGTTCGCGTGGAAAGCAGTGACGGTACCGACGGACCACACCGGAAGGACGAGCCGTGGGAATTTCCCTCGCCAAGGGCGGCAACGTATCGCTGAGCAAGGAGGCGCCGGGCCTGACCGCCGTACTGGTCGGCCTCGGCTGGGACGTGCGCACCACGACCGGCGCGGACTACGACCTGGACGCCTCCGCGCTGCTGCTGAACACGTCCGGCAAGGTCGCCTCCGACTCACACTTCGTCTTCTACAACAACCTCAGGAGCCCGGACGGCTCGGTGGAGCACACCGGCGACAACCTGACCGGTGAGGGCGAGGGCGACGACGAGAGCATCAAGGTGAACCTCGCCGCCGTACCCGCCGACATCGACAAGATCGTCTTCCCTGTCTCCATCCACGAGGCGGAGCAGCGCGGACAGAGCTTCGGCCAGGTCCGCAACGCGTTCATCCGGGTGGTGAACCAGGCAGGCGGCCAGGAGATCGCCCGCTACGACCTGTCGGAGGACGCCTCGACCGAGACGGCGATGGTCTTCGGCGAGCTGTACCGGCACGGCACCGAGTGGAAGTTCCGCGCGGTAGGCCAGGGTTACGCCTCCGGCCTACGCGGCATCGCCACCGACTTCGGTGTCAACGTCTGACAGCCGGTAGCTCGTGGGTCCTGACCTGCGTCTGACCTGCGTCTTTGTGGGTCAGAGGCCGGCCGGGGGGCGCAGCGGGGGCGCTCGGCGCTGCGAAAGCCTTGCCGAGTGCCTTCCGCGTCTTGTCTTCCGAGTCGGGGAACAGGCGGCTGTACACGGTCGAAGAACAGATGGCTGTGCACGTTCAGGGTCATCGCCGCGTTCGTGTGGCCGAGCCGTTCGGATACGACCTTGACCGACTCGCCCGCAGCAATCAGAAATGGGCGTGGCAAATATCGGCTGCCGTAAACGCTAGGCCGCCTCCAGCGCCTTCCGTAGCGCATCCTTGTGTTCCCACGACCAGGGCGCATCCCGCAAGTCATCGGGCAATCCTGCGAGCCCGTTCCGCAAGTGGTCGGCTGCCTCGCTGTAGCGCCCCAGGGCTAGAGTGCACAGACCCATATTCAGGCGGTTGAACGCCGGGGTAAGCCAATAGGCGGTGTCTGGGGGCGGCAGGGCAGCCGCCTTGTCCGTCAACCCTTCCGCGTCCTCGACCAGGTGCAGGGCTGCGTCAAGTTCCCCTATGGCTGCCATTCCGGCAGCCGCTTGCAGATAGTCGCCGATCCTCTGGGCAGGGTGTGCCCCAGGCGTGTTCGCTGCGGCAGAGAACCAACGCGCAATGCCCTGGGGGCGGTTCTGTTGCCGGGCGATATATCCTTTGAAATTGAGCGCCTGGGCGGCAAGGGTACCGTTTCCGATTTCGTCGGCAAGTTCTAAAGCGTGGTTGAGGAGTCTTACCGCCTCATCATCCCTGCGTACTTGGGCAAGCATCCAGCCCGCGAATTGCACCCATTCTGAGGCCACTTCCGCGAGGCTGTCACGGTGTGGACCCCGGGCACCTTTCAGTATCCGTGTAACCTCGCGCATCTGCTCCATGGTCGCAGGGATTACCGATTTAGGCTTCACGGTGTCGTCCAGGCGTCGGTATGCGGCTAGCACTCTTGCCAATGCGTCGACTGCTCCGGCATCCAGACGGGAAGGCTGGGCAGCGCTACGTGCCACACGGGATTCATCGTCCGGGTCGAGCATGATTGCGGCCAGTGCGCCTCCTGCGTCAACAAGAGCGTCGAGTGATTCGGCAAGTTTTGCCGACGGTTTCTGCTTCCCGTTGAGTACGCGCGACAGATAAGCCACGTCGTAATTCAGTGCGCGCGCGGCAGCCTTCATCGAATAGCCGCTGTCCCGCAGGGCTCCGCGAGCAAGATCGGTAAAGTCGCGCATCGTGAACCTCGGGGGTCGACCGACAGTGCTTCCAGAGTAGTCAATCCTGGTCAACTACCGCGTAGCCATTGCGATTCCCAAGCATGGACAGACGGAAGCAAGCACCCTGCGACGTGGCGAAGGCTGGGGGCATGGCCGATCCGACAGGAGCAGACGGACGATGCAACGCCCATCACGAACCCTCGAACGAGTGAGAGCCGCATTCCGCCGACGCGCCCCGGCAAGCACAGCAGTGCCTCCCCGCAGGGGCTCTACGCCGGACGCGTGGGGCGCGCGGTTGGTCATCGCCGGCAGGCGCCGCGCGGAACGGCACACGGGGACCCCGTACCCGCCTCAACGCCAGCCGCGCGCCGCGTGGTGCGCGCCGGAGCGCGATGGGGAGGCAGAGGAAACACGGGAGCATACGGGGCCTCTTGTCCGGCCCTGTGTCGACGCCCGGGGAGAAGCGCCCCGCACCGCCCGCACAGGCGCCCAGGCGGACCCTTGGGGGAGCGTCCAGTGAAACGATCGAGGTCTACAGGGCGAACCCGGAGACGGACGCCAGTACACAGGTACGCAGCAAGCACACCGTGAAGCTGCCGGACGGAGGGCGGCGCCATGGCAACCGGGGCCGCCGTGCGTCCCGTTACGCCGTGCGGGGGTGCTTGGGCGGCCGGGCGGGCCGGCGCGGGTGCGTGGTGGCGTACCTCGGTCGTGACCCGCCCGCGGCCGGTGGGGGCGCCACCGCTCCATGAGGTCAGGGTGACATTCGGTGTCCGCGGTGCGCTGAAGACAACGGTGCATCCATGTCTCGGGTGTGCCTCCTGTGACTTCTACCGCGGGTCCTGTGTGACCCTCAGCGGCCTTTTTAGGGGTGGATTACGTCGTGAGTCGTCGTACGTCGCATGCGTACAGACCGTTGGGCATGAAGCGCCGGGTGTGGCTGACGCTGGGAGCGGTCGTCCTTGGTGGCGGAGGGGTGGTGACCTACGCCGTCGCCAGCCCCGCCGACGGGCACGGAGCCGCGGCCCGCGCCAAGCGACCCGCGAAGGTCTACGCGCTCGCCCTGAAGGGTGCCGCGAGCAACAAGCGGGAACTGGCCCGGACGAGCACCGAGCAGTTCTCGATGCTCGGCGTCTCCTGGAAGGGCGCCGCCCAGCGGCTGGACGGGACCGCGCAGGTGCGCACCCGCAGCCTGGCCACCGGCGAATGGGGCGCCTGGCACGACCTGGAGGTGAACGCGGATCCGCCGGAGGCCCCCGAGGCCGAGGCGCGCGGTGCCTCCGAGCCGCTGTGGGTCGGTCCCTCCGACGGCGTCCAGGCCCAGGTCGTCCGCAAGGACGGTTCGACCCGCGCGCTGCCCCCGGGACTCCAGGTCAACCTGGTCGACCCGGGCGTGGTGACCGACGCCGAGCTGAAGTCCGGCGGCGACGCCGACCCGGCCGCCTTCGCCGTCGCGGAGAGCCCCGGCGTCACCTCGACCGACTCCGCGTCCCCGTCGACCAGCGCGTCCCCCTCGGACCCCCCGTCCGCGTCCCCCTCGGACTCCCCGTCCGCGTCCCCCTCGGACTCCCCGTCCGCATCCGCATCCGTGTCGGCCTCGGCCTCCGCATCGGCGTCCGCCTCCACGTCGCCCTCCGCGAGCACGTCGGAGAGCCTTCCCCCGGCGCCGCCGTCCACCGTGCCGCAGCCCTCGATGGTCTCGCGGGCCGGCTGGGGCGCCGACGAATCCATCAGCCCCGACCCGTCGGAGTACAACGCGGACGTCAAGACCGTGTTCGTGCACCACACGGACAGCGTCAACGACTACTCGTGCGCCGACTCGGCGGCGATCGTGCGGGGCATCTACACGTACCACGTGAAGACCAACGGCTGGAACGACATCGGCTACAACTTCCTGGTCGACAAGTGCGGCACCGTCTTCGAGGGCCGCAAGGGCGGCGTCGACCGGCCGGTGCTCGGCGCGCACACCTACGGCTGGAACCGGGAGTCCGCGGGCATCGCGGTGCTCGGCACCAACACCACCGTCAGCGCCTCAAACGCCACGCTGGCCTCGATCGCCCGGGTCGCGGCCTGGAAACTCGGGCAGTACGGCGCCGATCCGGCCGGCACCGTGCAGCTGACCGCGGGCGCGAGCCAGAAGAACTACTTCGGCACCAGCTTCACCGCGGGCACCAAGTACACCTTCCCGAGGATCTCCGCGCACCGTGACGGCTACAACACCGAGTGCCCCGGCAGCGCGCTCTACGCGCAGCTGCCGACGATCCGTACCCTGGCGGCCGGCCCGGTGCAGGGCCTGAAGGTCTCCTCGGTCTCCGGCGCCACCCAGAACGGCTCGGCCTACTACACCAAGGGCGCCGTCACCGTGAAGTGGTCGGCCACCACGCCGGCCCCGCTCATCTCCAAGTACCAGCTGCTGGTCGACGGCAAGACCGTCGCCACCCTCGCCGGCTCCGCCACGTCCGCCGGCACCACGCTGGCCGTGGGCAGCCACACGGTGGCCGTGCGGGCCGTGCACCAGTCCGGCAGGACGGCCACCGCCTCGGTGAAGGTCGTGGCGGACACCACCGCACCCACCTTCACCAGCTCGCCGAAACTGTCCCTGCGCACCGGCACCGTCAACACCACCGCCGTACCGGTCACGCTCGGCTGGAAGGCGGCCGACGAGACCGCCCTGCGGCAGGTGAAGCTGCTGTCCCCGACGGCCGTCACCTTCGGCCCGACCACCACCAGCTCCCAGCGCACCGCCCCGTCCGGCTCGGCCACCACCTGGTCCATGCGGGCGTACGACTGGGCCGGCAACTACCGCACGTCCTCGCCCTCCTACACCCCCGTGATCCTCCAGGAGAACTCGGCCACCAAGACCGGTACCTGGTCCACCCGCTCCAGCTCCAGCTACCTCGGCGGCACGTCGTACTCCAGCTCCGCCAAGAACGCGAGCCTCAGCTGGACCTTCACCGGCCGCTCGGCCGGCTGGGTGGTCTCCCGCGCCTCCAGCTCCGGGCAGGCGTACGTGTACGTCGACGGCACCAAGGTCGCGACGGTCGACCTGAAGTCGTCCGGCACGCTGTACCGACAGGCCATATGGACCAAGACCTGGTCCAGCAGCGCCAAACACACCGTCAAGATCGTCGTGGTCGGCACCAGCGGCCGACCGACCATCACCACGGACGGCCTCGTCTACATCAAGTAGCCGTCATCGAGTAGCTGGCACCGAGTAGCGGTCGCACACGATCCCGCGGAGCGCGTTCCCTCGTGCTCCGCGGGACCGTTCGCGTGTCCGCCGGCGCGCCTTCGTGGCTGCCGAATGCGGGTGCGCGGTCAGCGCTTCAGGAGGTCGCGCACCCCACACGTCGGCCCTCGGCCGAAGTCCGGTTGCGTGCATGCCGCTTGAACTGCGGCCGGGCGGGAGGCCCTTGTGGGTGTGGCTGGTTCGGGTTTCCGGCGGCCTCTTCGTGGCTGGCGGGTGCGGGTCGGCGGACGGCGTCCCCGGACACGGCCGTTCCCGGCCGGAGTTCCGCTCCGAGGGCGCTGCTTGAGCCGGCGGCGGGCCGGGGAACGGTGCCGATGTGGCTGGTTCGGCTTGGCGTTGCCCTGGTGTCTGAGACACTTCATTCACGCCACAGGCGGCAGACTGATTCCGCGTCATTCCGGGGGACCCATGGACATCGAACTGGCCGATCTGCTCACGTCACTTCGTTCGGAGATCGACCGTGCCCGGCTGGCGGCGGCCGGCCAGGACGTGCGGTTCCGGATCAACTCCATCGACCTGGAACTCCAGGTCGCCGTGGAGAAGACCGCCGAGGCCAACGCCGGCGTGCGGTTCTGGGTGGTGTCCCTCGGCGGCAAGGGCGGCGGCAAGTCGGCGCAGACCCACACGGTCAAGCTCAGCCTGGCCGCCGAGACGGACACCGGCGAGCAGGTCCTCACGGGCGACGACGTGTCGAGCCTCTTCCCCACCGGCTGACCGCTGGATGAGTTCGCTCGACAAACGCAGGGTCGCGCAGGTCGTCGTCAGACGCGACGGCAGCATCGAGTACGGCTCGGGCTATCTGATCAGCGCCCGGCTGGTCCTCACCGTGGAACACCTGCTCGGCCGGGCCGCGGACCCGGCGTGCACGGTGATGCTCGGCCGGGACAAGGACGAGCTGCCCGCCACCGTGGTGTGGCGGGGCACCCGGCAGGACATGGCGTTGCTGCGCCTCGACGAGGCGCCCGCGGGCCTCGGCGCCGTACCGCAGGTCGTCTTCGGCAGCCTGCCGGACGCGGTGGGCGGTGTGCCGTTCACCGGCATCGGTTTTCCCGCCTTCGCCCAGCGGGCCGCCTCGAAGCGGTTCGAGGGCTTCGACCGGCGGGACACCCATGAGGTCACCGGACGCGTCCAGCTCGGTTCCAATATGAAGTCGGGGCTGCTCGACCTCGCCATCACCTCGCGTTTCCCGCACGAACGGGGCCCCGACGGCCAGGACGCCTGGCAGGGCATGTCCGGCACGGCCCTGTTCGCCCACGACAGGTTTCTGATCGGGGTGCAGTCCCACCGGCTGCGCGCCGCGGGGCCGAACAGCGCGGAGGCCCAGCCGGTGGCCGAGGCACTGCGCGACCCCGCCTTCGCCGCCGTACTCGCCGACAACTTCGTACGGCCCAGCGCGGTGCCGCTCGACCCGCCCGCCCCAGAACCCGTACGCCGGCTGCGGGCGGTGATCTCCCAGGGCGAACTCATCGAGGGCTTCAGCGACTTCGAGAAGAACCTCACCCCGGAGCGGCTGCCGTTCGTCTCACCGGGCGGCGACAACGAGGCATCCCCGAAGAAGCTGCTGACCAGGCTGGTGATGTCCGAGGACCGGGGTGTGCTGCTGGTGGGCACGGCGGGCACCGGCAAGAGCCGCACCGGCCTGGAGGTGGGCCGGCTCGCGCTGGAACAGGGCTGGCGCGTGCTGCACGTCCTGCCCCACAAGGAGAAGGAGAAGGAGAACCAGTCGGTCATCGAGCAGATAGCCGACCAGGTCTTCGCGGAGCTGACCCCGGTCCTGCTGGTGGTCGACCTCAACGAGACCAGCCTGGATCTGCTGGCCCTGCGTCACCATCTGCTGCCCGAGGCCCGCCGCCGTGGCGTTCCGCTGGCGCTGCTCGCCTCCGCCCGGCCCGGCTGGCTGCTGAAGGCCGATCGCGCGCTGGTGCACGAGCTGTTCGACGAGGTGAAGCTGCGACAGGACGAGGCGTTCCAGCGGCAGATCACCGACAATGTGCTGCGGACGCTCGCCCCCACGGCCATCCGGCAGCTGGGCCGGGACCGGATGCTCGCGGTCAGCGGCGACCGCCCCATCGTCGCCCTGCTGATCGCCCGCGAGATCGAGCGCCGCGTCAAGGCCGGAGTGCTGTCCATGCCGGAGACGGCGGGGCTGCGGGCCGGCGGCGAACTGCCCGCCTGGCTGCACAGCCGGCTCAGCGAGGACGAACTCGCCGTGCCCGGCCGCCCGAACATCTACACCCCGGCCCGCGCCTCGCACGGCCTGGTGGCCGCGGCGGCCGCGGCGGCGGCCTGCCCTCAGGAGAACGCGGAGGTCGTGGCGGCCGCGCACGCGGCGGTCGCCGACGCCACGGGCGACGTGCCCGCCGCCGCCGACGTGGTGGCGACTTTGGTGTCGCTGGGCTGGCTCGAGGACGAGGACGGGGTGCTGTCGGTCGCCCACGACATCGTCGCCGACCAGCTCATCGAGTCGGTCATCCTGCCCGAGCCGGACTCCGCGCCGGACGTCCCCGGAACCCACGCCCTGCTCGCCGGCTGCCTCACAGGCGCCCGCACCGTCGGCCGCTTCGCCGTCAACATCGGCCGGCTCGTCAACGACCTGGTCCTCGCCGACCGGGCCGCCGCGAGCGCGGCGGTGCTCGACGCATGGTTCACCGCACACGCCACCGACATCGGCCGGCTGATGCGGCACGACTCGGACGTCGGCGGGTACGCGCTCGGCGCCATCTGCTCCGGACCGCCCTGGTCCGCCTCCGCCGTGCGCAACTGGGGGCAGGTCGTCAGCCCGTGGCTCGCCGACCACGGCGCCGGCCACGACGCCCGGCACGTGCTCCACCGCGGACTGCGTCATCTGCCCGGCGACGGCGCCCTGTTGCTCGTACCCGCCGCGCTGGCGTGGCTGAAGACCCACGGTCTGACCAGCGAGGCCAACTATGTCGCGGGCCCGCTGCTGTCCCGTACCGACGTGCCGACCGAGGCCGTGCAGCAGGCCGTCACCATCGCGCTGGCCTGGCTCGACCGGCACACCACGCACGCCGGCGCCGGCTATGTCATCAGACCCCTGCTCGCCCGCGTCGATCTGCCCGCCGACGACGCCCAACGGGTCCTCGCCGCCGCGTTCGTGTGGCTCGACCGCTACACCGCGACGCACAGCGCCGGCTATGTGCTCAGCACCCTCCTGCCCCGCTCCGACCTGAACGCCGCGGACGCCGGGCGGATGCTGTCGGTCGCCCTCGCCTGGCTCGACCACCATGCGACCGCGCCCGACGCCGGGCACATCCTCCGGCCGCTGCTCTCGCGCGCCGACCTCGGCCCCGCCGACGCGAGCCGGGCCGTACGGGCCGCGCTCACCTGGCTGGACCTGCACGGAATCACCGACCGGGCCACGTTCGTCCTCTCCCCGCTGCTCGCCCGCACCGACACGGACGCCGACGCCGCCCGGCGGGCACAGGCCGCGGCCCTGCGCTGGCTGGACCAGCACGCCACCACCGCGGAGGCCCGGTTCGTGCTCGGCCCGCTGCTCGCCCGCACCGATCTGGCCGCCGAGGACGCCGCGCGGGTGCTGGCCGCCGCGCTGGTCTGGCTGGAGGACCATGCCACCGCGGCCGACGCCGAGTCGGTCCTCAGCCGTCTCGTGCAGCGTTCCGGCCTGGCCGCCGAGGACGCCGCGCGGGTGCTGGCCGCCGCGCTGGTCTGGCTGGAGGAGCACGCCACCGCGGCCGACGCCGAGTTCGTCCTCAGCCGCCTCGTCCTGCGGACCGATCTGCCCGCCGCCGACGCCCAGCGGGTCACCCGCGCCACCCTCGCCTGGCTCGACCGGCACACCACCGCCGAACGGGCCAAGTACCTCCTCGGCCGTCTGCTCACGCTGTCCGACCTCGCCGAGGCCGATGTGCGGCGGCTGGTCCTCGCCGCCCTGGCCTGGCTCGACCAGCACGCCGCCGACGACTCCGGGCACGTCCTCGCCCCGCTGCTCTCCCGTACCGACCTCACCCCCGAAGAGGCCCGGCGGGCGGTGACGGCCGCCCTGACCTGGCTCGACCAGCACATGATCAGCGACGCCGGCTATGTCCTCAGACCGCTGCTCGCCCGGTCCGACCTCACCGCGCCCGACGCCCAGCGGGCGATCCGCACCGCGGTGGCCTGGCTCGCCCACTACGAGAGGACGCTGGGCGCCGGATACGTCCTCAACGTTATTCTCGCCCGCGGTGACCTGACCCCCCACCAGGCCCGGCGGGCGCTCGCCGCGGCCCGCGTCTGGCTGGAGCGGCACACCGCCACACCCGACGCCGGATATGTCTTCGGCCGGCTGATCGCCCACCCCGACATCCCGCCGGACGAAGCACAGGAACTGCTGCCCGCCGCCCTCGCCTGGCTCGGCGACCACCTCACCGCGCCGGAGGCCCGCCATGTCCTCGACGCCCTGGACGCCCGCACGGATCTCGGCACCGACGACACCCAGCGGTTCGCGTCGACCGTGCTGACCTGGCTCGACCACCACGCCGGCACCGCGAGGGCGCAGTCCGTGCTCAACGCGCTGCTCGCCCGCGGCGATCTCCCCGCCGACCATGCCCGGCGGGCCGTCGCCGCGGCGCTGGTCTGGCTCGACAACCATCTCGCCGGGCCGGGCGCCGGCTATGTCCTCAAACCGCTGCTGGCCCGCGCCGACCTGCCGTCCGACGCCGCCCGGCGGGCCGTCACGGCGGCCCTCACCTGGCTCGACGACCACGCCACCGGCCAAAGCGCCCAGTTCGTCCTGAACACCTTGCTCGCCCGCGCCGATCTCGGCGCCGACGAGGCACCGCGGGCGCTGGCCGCCGCGTACCGCTGGCTGGACGGGCACGCGGCCCTGCCGGAGGCGCGCTTCGTCCTCGACCCGCTGCTGGCCCGCGCCGACCTGCCGTCCGACGCCGCCCGGCGGGCGGTCGCCAAGGCCGTGGCATGGCTCGGCCTGCACGCCGCCTCGCCCGGCGCGGGCTTCGTCCTCGACCCGCTGCTGGCCCGTACGGATCTGTCCGCCGAGGACCTCCAGCGGTCGGTCGCCGCCGCCCTGGTGTGGCTGGACCACCACGCCACCACACCGAAGGGCCGGTTCGTCCTCAACGCCCTGCTCGTGCGGACCGATCTGCGGGCCGCGGACGTCCAGCGATCGGCCGCCGCCGCCCTGGCCTGGCTCGACCGGGGCGCCCTCGACCTCACCGCCGGATACGTCCTCAAACCGCTGCTCGCCGGGACCGACCTGACCGACGACCACGCCCGGCGGTCCGCGTCCGCCGCGCTCACCTGGCTCGACCGGCACACACTCACCGTCGACGCCGCCTATGTGCTCGGGCGGCTGCTCGCCCGCCGCGACCTCAGCGCCGATCACGCCCGGCGCGCGCTGGCCACGGCCTTCGCCTGGCTCGACGAGCACGCGTCCCTCACGGAGGCCCGCTTCGTGCTGGACCCGCTGCTCGGCCGGCCCGAAGCGACCGACGACCAGGCCCGGCGGTCCGCCGTCGTGGCGCTCGCCTGGCTGGACCGGCACGCCACCGCCTTCGGGGCCGGATACGTACTCAAACCACTGCTGGTCCGGGCCGACCGGCCGGCCGACGACGTGCGGCGGGCCGTGTCCGCCGCGCTCGACTGGCTCGACCGCTACCCCCTCGCGCCGAGCGCCGCACATGTGCTGCGACCGCTGCTCGAACGCACCGGCCTCACACCCGACCACGCCCGGCGGGCGGCCGCCGCCGCACTCCGCTGGCTCGGTGAGCACGCGCCCACCGCGCGGGCCCGGTTCGTGCTCGGCCCGCTGCTCGCCCGCGACGACCCGCCCGCCGAGGACGCCCCCGCGGTCCGCGCGCTGGCCCTGACCTGGCTGGAGGAACACGCCACCGTCGCCGGCGCGCCGATCGTCCTCAAGCCGCTCCTCGCGGACACCGCACTCGGTCCCGCCGACGCCGCGCGCACGGTCGCCTTCGCCTTCGCCTGGCTCGGCGAGCACGGGGCCGCGGCACGGGCCCGGTTCGTGCTCGGCCCGCTGCTGGCCCGCGGTGACCTGGCCGCCGAGGAGATACGGCGGGCGATCGCCCTCGCCCTCGCCTGGCTGACCGAGCACGCCGGGACGGCGAAGGCCACGACGGTCCGCACCGCACTCCACTCCCGCCCCGACCTCACCCCCGACGAACTCGACCGTCTGAACCCGCCCCAGGCCCCCGCCTAGAACGCGCATAAAGCTGTCGCCAGATGCGCGTGCCCGCCCCCGACGCCGGTTTCAGCGGTCGAGGTGGGGGCGGGGGAGGGTGAAACCGGGTTGAAGCCGGTCTGAAGGCGGGTGGCCGCAGGCTTCGCGGTATGACGACGCATCACGAACTCGCCATCGAAGCCAGCGGGTTGCGCAAGGCATACGGGGACAAGACCGTCCTCGACGGCATCGACATCCACGTGCCCACCGGCACCGTCTTCTCCCTCCTCGGACCGAACGGCGCGGGCAAGACCACCGCCGTCAACATCCTCTCCACGTTGATCTCCGCCGACGCCGGACGCGCCCGGATCGCCGGACACGACCTCACCGCCGAGGCTCAGGCGGTACGCGCCGCCATCGGCGTCACCGGCCAGTTCTCCGCCGTGGACGGTCTGATCACCGGCGAGGAGAACATGCTCCTCATGGCCGACCTGCACCATCTGCCGCGCACCGAGGGCCGCCGCGTGACCGCGGAACTGCTGGCACGCTTCGACCTGGTGGAGGCCGCGAAGAAGCCGGCGTCCACCTACTCCGGCGGCATGAAACGCCGGCTCGACATCGCCATGACCCTGGTCGGCGACCCGCGGATCATCTTCCTCGACGAGCCGACCACCGGCCTCGACCCGCGCTCCCGCCACACCATGTGGCAGATCATCCGCACCCTGGTCTCGGGCGGCACCACCGTCTTCCTGACCACCCAGTACCTGGAGGAGGCCGACCAGCTCGCCGACCGTATCGCCGTCCTCAACGGCGGCAGGCTCGTCGCCCAGGGCAGCGCCGACGAACTGAAGCGGCTCGTCCCCGGCGGCCACGTACGGCTGCGCTTCGCCGACCCGCAGGCGTACGAACGTGCGGCGACCGCACTGCGGGAGAGCGCACGCGACGACGACTCGCTCGCGCTGCAGATCCCCAGCGACGGCAGCCAGCGTGAGCTGCGCGCCATCCTCGACTGGCTCGACGCGGCCGGTGTCGAGGCCGACGAACTGTCCGTGCACACCCCGGACCTGGACGACGTCTTCTTCGCCCTGACCGGCACCACCGGCACCACCGGCACCACGGGCGCCACGGGCACCACCGGCACCACGGGCGCCACGGGCACCACCGGCATCGCCCCGACCGCCACTGCCACCGCCACCGCCCCCGCCGACAAGGAGACCGTTCGATGACCGCCGCCGGCCACGCCGTCCGCGACAACCTGACCATGCTGCGGCGCAATCTGCTGCACGCCCGCCGCTACCCCTCCCTCACCCTGAACGTCGTGCTCACCCCGGTCGTCCTGCTGCTGCTGTTCGTGTACGTCTTCGGTGACGTGATGAGCGCCGGCATCACCGGCGGACCGGCCGACCGCGGCGACTATCTCGCCTACCTGGTCCCGGGCATCCTGCTGATGACGGTGGGCGGTACCGCGCTCGGCACCGCGGTGTCCGTGGCCTCCGACATGACCGAGGGCATCATGGCCCGCTTCCGCACCATGGCCATCTCCCGTGCCTCCGTGCTGACCGGCCATGTGATCGGCAGCGTGATCCAGACGCTGCTCGCCCTGGCGCTGGTGCTGGGCGTCGGGCTGGCCATCGGCTTCCGGCCCGACGCGGGCCCGGTGCAATGGCTCGCGGCGGCCGGTCTGCTGACGCTGGTCGCTCTCGCGCTGATCTGGGTCGCGGTCGGTATCGGCCTGGCCTCCCCCAACCCGGAGGGCGCGAGCAACATCGGACTGCCGCTGATGCTGCTGCCGCTGCTGTCCAGCGCGTTCGTACCGGTGGACGCCATGCCGGGCTGGTTCCGCTGGTTCGCCGAGTACCAGCCCTTCTCGCCCGCCATCGAGACCCTGCGCGGCCTGCTGCTGGGCGGCGAGATCGGCACCCGCAACGCGGTGCTGGCCGTCGCCTGGAGCCTGGGCCTCGCCCTGCTCGGCTACCTGTGGGCCAGGGGACAGTTCACTCGGGAGCCGCGGCATTGAGTTCGTGGAGCGCTGCGGCTCGCAGTTCCTGTCGTCCCAGGGTGGCGTATGCCGATCGTGCCTCGGTGTACGCCGCCGGGTCGGTGTCCTCGGCGGCTTGCCGGGACCGTGCTGTGGACAGTGTGGGGAACTCCCGTACCACCGGCATCCGTTCGGCCAGCGCCACCAGCCGGACGGCCGCCGGCTCGCCCGCGGCCAGCCCGGCCAGCCCGAGCGCCAGCAGCACCGTGCCGTACACCGGGACATCCACCGGAGAGCGGTCGCCCAGAGAGCCGGACAGCATGCCGAGCAGCCGCTCCCGCAGCCGCTCGGCCAGCCCGGCCACCGGGTCCAGCCGGCCGTGCCGCGCGTGCGCGGCCAGCGCGGCGGCCTGCACCTCAAGCTCCCACGGGTCCACGAACGGGTCCCCGGCATGCGACAGGCTGTCCTCCCGTATCCGCTCCACCGCCTGCCGCCACAGCCCGAGCCCGACCTCGGTCAGCCCGCGGGCCAGCGCGATCTCGGCGCGGGCCGGCAGGTCGGGGGTGAAGATCCGGGCGGCCTCCGGCTGCCGGTCCAGGGCCGCGAGGCCCAGCCAGTACTCGGCCTCGTCGACCTCACCGCGTTGCAGACAGGCCAGCACCAGCGACCAGCGGACGCCGATCGAGTCCGACGAGTCGTCCAACTCGCCGAGCGCGTCGAGCGCGGCCCGCAGATGGTCGTACGCCTCCACACCCCGCTCGGCCTGGAGAGACAGTTCGCTGATCCGCCCGTGGCACACCACCCGCAGCATCGGGTGGTCGACCGGCGCGAGCGCGTCGGCCATCCGGCGGGCGTACGCCAGCGCCCGCTCCGGCTCGTGCTCGGACTCCCACAGATAGCTGGCGACGAACGCCGCGACGCCGGCCAGCAGCGGCTCGTCGCGGTCGCACAGCTCCCGCAGCCGCGCGTAGTGCGGCGGGCGCATGTCCGGGACGGCGCACAGCACGACCGCCAGGGCGCGCAGCACCGTGTCCGGCGGGGCGGGCGGCAGCCGGCGCAGGGTGACCAACTGGCGTACCGCGTGCGGGCCGTGGCCCATGAACAGGCTCGCCGTGCACGCCGCCGCCGCGCTGCGGGCCACCTCCACGTCCTTTGGTCCTGGCCGGAAACGGGACAGCGGCCCGCCGGTCTCGGCGGCCAGGGCGGCGAGCCGGGTGAGGTTGGTGTCGCCGGCCCACAGGGAGGCCAGTACGGCGGTCAGGGCCGCGACGGTGGGCCCGTCGGACCGGGCCAGCGCCCACCGCAACGCCAGTACCAGGTTGTCCTGTTCGGCCCTGATACGGACCGAGGCGACCGACGGATCGCCGGAGAACAGCACATCGTGGCGGGCCCGGCCGAAGTCCCGGGCCCAGCCGAGGAACCGGTCGGTGACCGTCTCCTCCTCGCCCGCCTCGGCCCGCCGTCGGGCGCTGAACTCCCGCAGCGTCTCCAGCATGTGGAAACGCACCCCGGACGGGCTGTCATCCACCTTGATCAGGGACTGGCCGGCCAGCTGCTCCAGCAGGGCCAGCGTGTCCCCGGTCCCGTCGAGCAGCCGCTCCGCCGCGTCCTCGGCGAAGCCGCCGGGGAACACCGACAGCGCGCGCAGCGCCGCCCTGCCGTCGGGCTCCAGCAGGTTCCAGCTCCACTCCACCACGGCCCACAGCGTGCGATGCCGCTCGGGGGCGTCGCGGGCGCCGCCGCGCAGCAGCGCGAACCGGTCCCGCAGCCGACGGGAGATGTCGGCCACGGACAGCACCCGTACCCGGGCCGCGGCCAGTTCCACGGCCAGCGGCAGCCCGTCCAGCTGACGGCAGACCTCGGTGACCCGGTCGGCGGGCAGCTCCACCCCGGGCCTGGCCGCCCGCGCCCGCTGCTCGAAGAGCGCGACCGAGGTCGCCAGGGACAGCTCGGGCAGCGCGTACACGGACTCCGAGGTCAGCCCGAGCGGGGCCCTGCTGGTGGCGAGGATCCGCAGCTCCCTCGACCGCGACACCAGCGCCTGTACGAGCGAGGCGGCGCCGCGCACCACGTGCTCGCAGTTGTCCAGCACCAGCAGGACGGGTCCGGTGCCCAGCGCGGCGGTGATGCCGGCCACCGGGTCGTGGCCACCGCTGAACTGGCGGCCCTCGCCGGCGCCGACGGCCGAGGCCACCTCGGCGGCCACGTCGTCGTCGGCGGTGACACCGGCCAGGGTGACGAAGTGCACCGCGGGCTGCTCGGCCGCCCGGCTGACCGCGTGGGCGAGCCGGGTCTTGCCGAGCCCGCCGGGCCCCACGACGGTGACGACCCGCGCCCGGCGCAGCAGCCCGGCCACGGCGTCGAGGTCGGCGTCCCGGCCGAGCAGCTCATTGGGTTCGTGCGGTACGCCGTGCCGTACCGGCGGCGCGTCCGCGTGCAGCAGCCGCTGGTACAGGGACCGCAGGGCGGGCCCGGGATCGGTGCCCAGCTCCTCGCGCAGCCGGCGCCGGTAGGTGTCGTACCGGGTCAGGGCCGCGGCCCGGCCCGCGGTGACGGCCTCGCAGCGCAGCAGTTCCGCGAGCACCTCCTCGTCCCGGGGCCGCTCCCGGGCCAGCTCGGTCAGCGGCGCCGTCGCCTCCCGGGGGCGGTCAAGGCGGGCCAGCGCGAGCGCCCGGGAGCGGGCCAGCGCACGGCGCGCCGGGACCCGGTCGGCGCGCAGGGCGGCCACCGGGTCGTGCAGCTCCTCGGCCACCGCGGCGCCGGTGTTCCCGTCCCACAGCGCCAGGCCCGCCTCGGCCTGCCGCAGGGCGCCTTCGTGGTCCCCGGCCCGCGCCCGCTCGGCGCTCGCCGCCTCGTACCGCAGCAGCGCGGAGCTGTCGACCTGTGTCTCCTCCAGCGCGAGCCGGTAGCCCGCCGGGGTGCTCACGACCAGTTCGGCACCCAACTGCGCGCGCAGCCGCGACACCAGGACCTGTACGGCCTTGCCGGGCCGCTCCGGCAACTCGTCGGGCCACAGCCCCTCCACGAGCCGGCCGGTGCTGCACCCGGTGCGCAGATCACGCGCGAGCAGCGCGAGCAGCCCACGCAGCCGGGGCGCGGTGATCTCCCGCCCCCGCCAGACGACCCCGGCCAACAAAACCAACTCACCGCTCACGCGAGCAGACTAACCAGCACCACCCACCCCACCGCAGCCCTCGAGCCGTAGCCGCACCTGTCGCTGTCGCTGTAGCCGTCGCTGCCTCTGTCGCTGTAGCCGTCGCCGTAGCCGTTCCGCCGAGCCGTGCGGCCGGTGTTCACCGTCCGTCCGACACGTCACGCGAGCCGGCCCGACCCCGCCGCCCCCGCCGTGCGGTGGCCTGCCGGGCCGGGAGGGCGGGGTGTCGGCATGGGAGCCCCGGGGGGCGTCAGGAGGGTGGGCAGCCGAACCAGTGGACCGTGCCGTTGCGGGAGGTGTAACCCAGGCATCTGACGGATCTGTCGTGCAGGGTCTCGGTCCGGACGACCTTTCCGTCCGCGTAGTCCATCTGGTGATGGGTGTGCACGAGCGTGTCGATCTCGATGGTGTACCAGCGGCGCTTTTCGTCCGGCAGGTCGCACCGGTGGCCGATCACGTCGGTGGCGGGCCCGCTGCTCCACATGACCCGTTCGGCGCGTTCACAGTGCGCCCTGCCGTTGGCGCCGCCTGCGCCTGCGGTACCGGCGCCGGCGCCGAGCAGGGCCGCCGCGCCGGTGGTCACCGCCGCGGTGGTGCCGAGCAGGCGCTTCAAAGTGATGTTCATCGATCGTCCTCCATGGTGACGGTAGGGAGAGGCGAAGTCACCTGGAGTGATAGTCACACCGATCCGGGACGCTCGGCTCGGCGGCCGGAGGCGCAGTCCGCCGACCCGGTGACGCCGGTGACGCCAATGCAGCACCTGACTGCCGCACCGCCTGGGCATTCCGGCGAGCACCGGCGAGATTGTTCCGGGCGGCCACCGTGTCGGGGTGGGTGTCCCCCAGTACCCGCTCCAAGTCGGCGACGGCGGACTCGTACAGCGGCATGGCCCGTGCCGGATCCCCCGACTTCTCGTAGGCGATGGCGAGATTGGCGCGGGTGCGCAGGGTGGCCGGGTGGGTGGTGCCCAGCAGTCGTTCGCGCTGGGCGAGGGTGGCCTCGTACAACGGGACGGCCCGCGCCGGCTCGCCCGCCGCCACATAGGCGCCGGCGAGGCTGTTACGGAGGGTCGAGGTGTCGCGGTGGGTGTCGCCCAGCACCCGCTCGGACTGTGCGAGGGCGGTCTCGGACAGTGTGATGGCGCGCGTCAGGTCACCCGCCGCCCGGTAGGCGCGGGCGAGGTTGTTCCGGCTGGTCAGGGTCTCGGGGTGAGCGTCGCCCAGTACCTGTTCGCGCTGGGCGAGGGTGGTCTCGAACAGCGGGACGGCGCGCGCCAGGTCGCCCGCCCTCTTGTAGGCGAGCGCCAGATTGTTCCGGCTGGTCAGGGTGGCGGGGTGGGTGGGGCCCAGCACTCGTTCGCGCTGGGCGAGGGTGGCCTCGAACATCGGGACGGCCCGCTCCACCTGCCCTGCCTCGCTGTAGGCGAGGGCCAGGTTGTTGCGGCTGCGCAGGGTGGCGGGGTCCTCGTCGCCCAGTACCCGTTCGCGCTGGGCGAGGGTGGCCTCGAACATCGGGATGGCCCGCCCCAGATCCCCCGCGTCCTCGTAGGCGCGGGCGAGGTTGTTGCGGCTGGTCAGGGTGTCGGGGTGGGTGTCGCCCAGGGCCCGTTCGCGTTGCGCGACGACGACGGTGCGCAGGGGGACGGAGTCGGCGTTCCGGCCCTGTCGGTCAAGGCAGTGGGCGGCGTCCTGGTACAGGTCGGCCAGTTGGGGTGAAAGCGGGCGGTCGGGCGGCGCGGATTCGGCCAGGGCGAAGACGTGGGGGAGGAGGCGTTCCCATCGCGCGTCCCGCTCCGGTGCCACGCGGTCCGCGTCGGCCATGGCATGGCACAGGCCCTGTTCGGCCTCCTGCCGGCCCCGGACCGCGGGGTGGGATTCGGCGGTGGCTCGGATGCGCAGCACGGTCTGCACCAGGCGGTGCACGGTGAGGCCCTGGCGGTCGGCGGTGAAGGCGATCATGTTGTAGGCGTGCAGTACGCCCAGCGCGTCGCCCAGTGCGACCGGGTCGGGGGCCACCGTAGCGAGGAGCGTCCGGGGGATGTCGTCGGGCGCCAGCCACGCGATCGTGTGGAGCAACCGGACGGCCAGCGGGTCACGGCCTTCGACGGCGCTCAGCGTGTGGTTCCAGACGCGGGCGATCGTACGTTCCGGATCCGTGCCGTCCGCCGCCCTGTCGACGACCCGGCCCAACAGCCGCCGGTATGAGCCCAGTTCGGTGCCGGTCTGGTGCAGATAGGCGCCTGCCTGCTCCAACGCAAGCGGCAGATACCCGAGTTCCGCGGCCAGATCCTCGGCCTGGTGGCGCTGGTCCGCAGTGGGTGGCCGCTCCGGCCCGAGGGCGAGGGCGCACAGCAGGTCCGCGGAGGCGTCCGGTTCGAGCAGGCCCAGGGCCATGGTCGGGGCGATGCCGTGCCAGCCCGTCGCCTTGCGGCTGGTGGCCAGGTGATGGCCGTCGGGCAGCGCCCCGAGGCAATGGCGCAGGTCCTTCGGGTCCTCCACGTTGTCGAAGACGAGCAGCCAGCCCGGATGCCATTGCAGCCAGAGGATCGCCCACGCCGCCCGTTCCGGCACGCCCACCGCCGCCGCCCAGTGCGGGCACAGCCGTAGCGCCAGGGCGGCCAGACCCGTGGTGATCTGCTCGGCGGACTCGGCGGTGATCCACCACACGAGTGTGTACTCGCTCCGGTACGCGTGGGCGTAGCGCAGCGCGAGGGAGCTTTTCCCGACCCCGCCGAGCCCGTGGACGGCCCGGGTCCGGGACGAGGGCGGGGTCACCGCGGCGTCGCCCTCGCGGGCCAGCAGCTCCCGCAGCCGCGCCAGTTCCCGGCCGCGGCCCACGAACACCCCGGACGCCGATCCGGGCAGGTTCGCCGCCCCGGGCGGTGCGCTCACCTCCCGCGCCCAGCGCACGGCCTCCGGCGGAAGCATCACCACGCGGGCGCCGTCGCCGGTGATCGCCACCTCGATGCCGCCGGCGGCCGCGACCGATCGCGGCCCCGAAGCCTGTGGTCCGCCCGGCGGCACCGGCTGGGGGCCGCTCACGGCCCGAGCCTGGTGTTGTCACCGGTGACGGCGGTACCGATCGTCCGGGCCGCGATGGACCGCTCACCCGACGCCGTCACCGTCACCGGCCCGCCGGCGGGCAGCAGCGCGGCGAGTTCCCGCAGCAACCCGGCGTCCTCGCGTACCGTCCGCCTGATCTGCCGGCGCAGCGCGGCAGCCGCGTCCGCGGCCTCGGCATCGCCGGCTTCCTCGGCCGCGTCCTGGACGGCCGTCTCCAGCTCGGCGCGCCCCTGCTCGTCGCGGCTGCGCCACACCGCTCGCAGCATGCGCCGCCCCACGTTCGCCGTCGCCTCGACCGCGGCGTCCTCGGCCCGGGTCAACACCCCTGTGCCATAGGCACCCAGGGCCGCCGTCAGATACGGACCCGCCTGCCCCATGAACTGAACGATCTCCGCACTCATCCTCAACCTCTCGGCCCGCGAACCCACTTGTACCGCAAACCCAGCGTAGGGAAACACCACGTCCCGCAGCCCGGCAACCGCCAGAAGCACCACCGGCCCCACCCCGAGCGGATCCGCCGCACCTGCACGGCTCCGACGCCGGCGACCCGCGTACGGGTTCGGCTCGGGCACGCCCGGTCTCCGGAGGACCGGTGGCCGACGAGGCCCGGCGCACGGGACGGGCCCGGACGATCCGTGTCGTCCGGGCCCGTGGGGATGTGTGAGGGCCGGTCAGAACAGGGCCTTGTAGCCCTGCCAGCCGGTGGCGATCTTCGTACGGCCGCCGAAGGAGCCCTTGCCGTTGCCGTTGTTGCGCCAGACGGTGCCGGAGCTGTCGCGGGAGACGATGTCAGCTCTGCCGTCGCCGGTGATGTCGCCCACACCCACGATCACGTTGTACGACGGGCCCCAGTCGTCGAAGACCTTCACCCGGCTCTTGAACTTGCCGGTCGCGGTGCCGTCGTAGCGCCACAGCTCGTTCGACTTGTCCTGCGCCAGCAGGTCGCCGTAGCCGTCGCCGTTGAGGTCACCTGCGCCCACGATCTTCCTGTAACCCGTCCACCTGGACGCGATCTTCACCCTGGCGGAGAGCTTGCCCGTGCTCGTCGCCTTGTAGAGGTAGACGTCGCCGGTCGAGGACTGGCGGGCGACCAGGTCGGCCCGGCCGTCACCGCTGATGTCCCCGGGCGAGGTCAGCATGTCGTACTGGTTCCAGCCCGTGCCCAACGAGGTGTACGCGGTGGAAGGCGTCACCGCCGCCCCGCACGCGGGCCGGTAGGCGCGCAGGGCGCCGCTGCTGAACCGGACGAGCACGTCGTTGCGGCACACAGTTCCACAGCAGCCAGCGGCCGACCGCCTGGAAGTCGTTCAGCAGACAGCCGTTTCCGAACCACACCGGCTCGCCCCGCCGCCCGGTCAGCACGTCGACGGGGACCGCGGTGTCGTTGCCGGACATCACCCACAAGGTGGTGCCCCACAGCGCCCGCACGCCGTCCGTCGTCGTGAACACCGTACGCCCGGAGTCGAGGTCGACGACCCGGGTCTCCGCCGTTCCGTCGCTGGCCCACGGCCTGGTCAGGGCGGCGAAACGGCCACTGGCGGCGGTCGCGGACCGGTAGACGCGGGAGCTGTCGATCCGGGTGCCGGGCAGCGACTGGGTGGGCCCGAGGACGTAGGGCTGCTGGGCGGTGCTCGTGCCGTAACCCGAGATGACGGTCCGGCCGTCACCGGTGTCGAGGAGGCGCGGGCCGCCCTGCGCGTAGTTCTCCGGCGCGATACGGCCCCGGGTGGTGCGTGCCCCCACCGTGGGGGAGCCGGTCGCGCCGGTCTCACGGGTGTGGAGATACGTCCACTCCCCCTCGGGGTCCTTCTCCACGGTGGTCAACCGGCCCTGGGTGAGCGTCAGTTGGGAGACGCTGTGGACGGTCGTCCGGGGATATGCGTCCGCGACCCTGCGCACGGTGACCCCGCCGCCTTCGGCCGGCTCGACGAGGGAGACACCCCATTGGTCGGTGCCGGCGCCGCCCGGCACCAGGAGCCCGCCGTCCGGAGTCGGCACGGCCTGCCGGGACGTCCTCGCCAGAAGCGTCCGCGGCGCGGAGCCGTCGAGGGGGACGGCGTCGACCCGCCAGACCGGGAGGCCGGTGTCGTAGCGGCCCAGCGAGGAGTCGTACCGCGACACGACGACGGTGTCACCGACCAGGCCCAGCACCTGCCCGACGTCGGCGAGCGGCATGGTCCGCGGGGCGGCGGTCAGGTCCTTGCGGGAGGCGATGTGCAAAGTGCCGTCGTACCACCACACCAGGTGGGTGGAGCTGAGCGCGACAAGGGAGTACCATGACCGCACGGCGTACGGCAGCGTCGTCAGGCGCCCCTGCTCGACATCGAGCCAGCCGGTGAAGTCGTCGTCGCCCTTGCGGTACCGCACGACCTGTCCGTGCGCGTCACCCAGCGACGAGGGGGACGACAGATAGACGCCGGAGGGTACGCCTTCCACCGTGCGGTCGGCGACGGAGCCGTCGTCCCGGACGTCCAGCAGATGCCACACGGCGTCGGTGCCCGGGGTCCCCGCGGTCGTGACGACCGTCGACCCGAGGGTGCTGAAGTACGCCTGCCCGTCCGGGAGCGCGACCTCGCTGACCCGGCCGGACGTCATGTCGCGCAGCGTCACGGTCCTGGCGGAGCCGTCGTAGCGGGCGACGACGTCCGAGCCCGCGCCGGCACCGGTGACCTCGGTCCCGGCCGTCGCGGACCCGTCGACGACCGTGTCGACGCCGTCGTACGTCGTCCACAACCGGCCGCGCCCGCTCTCGTAACGGAGGAACCCCGAGGGCCCCGCGCTCAGCAGACTCGTCTGGGGAAGCAGGGCCGCGGTGGCCGGCACGGTCACCTCACCGGTGGCCGTTTCCCCGTGCGCGCTGCCGACCGTCAGCGGGCCGAGGCCGAGAGCCAGTGTGAAGGACACGGCGGCGGCGGTGGCGCCTCGTACGAGCGCACGTCTGCCCATGCAGGACCTCTCCGGGAACGGTAGGCGAAAGCCGGGAGAGACCTGTGCGTACGCCGCCCGAGCCCCAGGCCATGGACGCGGCACACATGCCGTTCAGACATCCCCCCAAGCAAGTGGCCGGATCCTAGCATTTGCCCTGTTCATGACCGATCAACGACGGCGGGCACTCCTACCGAAACCCCTGCAACGCCTTCGCTCTGCCGGAGGGTCGCCTGCGGGAGATCAGCGACGCTCTGAACGGCGAGGAGCGACAGCCGCACCGGGCATCCGACTGAGTGGGCCCCCGGCCGACTGGGCCTGAGCCGACGACAGTCGGTCACGGTGGCGGGTGCGTCGACCGACCATGTACGCGTGTGCCTCGACGCACCCCACCGGCCTCAGCCACGCTGCCATGTCGTCGACCGGAGCGAGTCGCGCCGACGGAAGCGTGGCGGCTCGGCGTTGATGCGCTGTGCTTCCTCAAGCTGGTCCTCCAGGATGACGATGCGGCACGCGGCCTCGATCGGGGTCCCCTTGTCGACGAGTTCGCGGGCGCGCGCGGCGATCCGCAGTTGGTAGCGGGAGTACCGGCGATGTCCTCCCTCCGAGCGGAGCGGAGTGATCAGACGGGCCTCACCGATCGCTCGGAGGAAGGCCGGGGTGGTGCCGAGCATCTCGGCCGCCCGGCCCATCGTGTACGCGGGGTAGTCGTCGTCGTCCAGACGGTCGTTCAGAGGGCTGTCCGATGTCATGTCACCTCGTTGTGCAACGCGTCGAGGGGCCCCGGCGCCGTACGGCACCGGGGCCCCGAAGGGGATGTCAACACCATCTGTCGGCCCTACTGCTGTGCCGACCTTCTGTTTCCGCTACCGGCCCGGCAGGGCGGAGCGGGGGATCGCAACTGCGTGACCGGGGACCACCATCCCTTCCTGGACCAACCACTGAATGAACAGGTACCGCTGTCGGCGGCTTCTCGACGTGCGAGCCGCCCAGTGCGGCTGTCAGTCCCGTCACCGTTCTGAAAACACTGTGGCTTCGAGGCTCGACAGCCGCACTGACCTGCATACTTCGCATTCAGCCACCCGCCAGTTCGTGTCTGGCGGGTCTCCTTCGACCGTGTCTACGAAGAAGACCGTACCCACGACAGATACGAAACCCTGCTCCGGCAAGCGCAGATTTCACCCTTCCGGCGGAGGAAGAAACTTTGCCGTGAACGGCCCTTACCGGGTGCCGGAAGCCGGCCTCCCGCCGCCCGCGCAAACCGCTTCAGCCCTGCGGGCGGTCCGGGTACCGACGGGGCGCATAAGCTCTGCTGTCATGTCGAACCCTGATGAGCTGCTCGTCGCCATCTCCGCCGCGGTGGAGTCCGAGCGAAGCAATCAGATGTCGCTGACCGTGGTCGTCGGCGGCGCCGTCATCACCGGCCGGCTGGCGCCCGAGGCCGTGTGGAGAGAGCGGGTGGCGGAGGTCCTCAAGGGCTCGGATCGTCTCGGCCCGTTCTCGGACGTCTTCACCCGCGGCCCGCGAGGGAGCCGGCCCGGCAGTGGCGAGGCGCCCACGCATCTGCACTTTCATCTCGCCCGGATCCTCCAGGGAAGCCTCGGCATCCCGGAGACGGGCGGCATGTACCGAGTCGCGATCAAGGACGTCAGCGCATGGACCGTAGGCGATCTCAGCTACGTCGACCGGTGAGACGTGTCTGCGCCCCGTAGCCCGGCCGGCGGTTGACGAACGCAGGGCGACAGCGGAGCGGGACCACCCAGGTCGCCGCCATGGCGCACGCTCTCCCCGTCGATGCCCATGAAGAGGCGTTGTCCAAGGCTCGTGCCAACTGCCGCCCAAGTGACGCGACTTGAGCACCATGTTCGCACTATGTGGCCCAGGCCACCGAAGAACAGTCTCCCCTGGAGACTGTGAGGCCGAAGCTCACAGGTGTGCCACAGCTTCGGGACGGACGATGAGGCCATGCATGGGCAAGATGTCACCCGGGACAACACCGTGCGAGTGCTGATCGTTGATGACGAGCCGGAGCTCTCGGCGCTGCTGTCCGCCGCTGTCGCCGACGCCGGATGGCAGCCGTACGTCGCCGGCGGCGGGCACAAGGCCATCCGGCTCGCGCGCGACTGCGCGCCGCACGCCGTGGTCCTGGACTGGATGCTTCCCGATCTCGACGGTCTGCACGTACTGCGCCGACTGCGGTCCGAGAACACGCGGTTGCCCATTCTCATGCTGACCGCCCGCGACGCGCTCGCCCACCGTTTGGAGGGGCTGTCGGCGGGAGCCGACGACTATGTGACGAAACCGTTCGCCCTGGAAGAGGTGATGCTGCGGCTGCGAGGGTTGCTGCGTCGCGTCGGCACCGGTGCCGGAACCGCGAAGACCGCCGTACCCGAGTCCGTCCGGCGGTTGGGCGATCTGGTGCTGTCCGAGAGCAGCCGTGAGGCGTGGCGCGGCAGCACGCCTGTCAGGCTCACCACCAAAGAGTTCGACCTGCTGTGGTTCCTCATGGGCCGGCCCCGGCAGGTGTTCAGCAAGGCACAACTTCTCGACCGGATCTGGAACAGTTCCTTCGATGGCGAGGGCAATCTGATCGAGGTGTACATCTACAGCCTGCGCTCCAAGATCGACAAGGGGCGGGCTCCGATGATCCACACGGTGCGCGGACTCGGCTATACGATCCGGCCCGCGGAGGACGGGCATCCCGTGGCGCCGTGACCGGCGTACGCGGAACCCTCGTCCCACGCGGCCGGTCTCTGCGGACGCGGCTGGTCGTCTTCCTGTCCGTGATGCTCGTTCTCGTCTGCGGTGCCATGGCCGCGGCCACCGCGATCGTCCAGCGGGACTTTCTGATGCGAGACCTGGACGAGCGGGTCACCGAAGCCGCTGAACGAAGCCAGGGAGCCCTCGATCAGTACGCCGGCGACACCCGGAACCTCGGTTTTCTCAGGATCCGTGGTCAGACCGCCGGAACCCTCGCGGCTCGTCTCGACGCGGACGGTGACGTCGTCGCCGCCGCGGTGGTCGCGGACGACGGACATCAGCGGCCCCTCTCCACCGCACAGCGAACCGCTCTGGAGGATGTCCCCGCGGACGGCAAGCCGCACACCCTGACCGTTCTCACCATCAAGGTGATCGACTCCGAGACGTGCAAGCCGGTGCGGAACGCGGCGGTCGACATCTGGCACTGCGACGCGCTGGGCGTCTACTCCGGTTATGAGTCCCTCGGCTCGTCCCTGGGCGGCGGCATGCCCTCCGGCACCCCCACGGGCACTCCCACCGCCGTGCCGACGGACGGCGGTGGCGCCGGCATGCACCAGGAACCCACCGACGACAAGCGCTATCTGCGCGGCACCTGGCGCACCGACCACCAGGGCAAGGCGCGCTTCACCACCATCTTCCCGGGCTGGTACCAGGGCCGGGCCGTGCACATCCACACCAAGGTGCATGTGGACGGGAAGTGGACCAAGAACGGCTATGAGGGCGGACACACCTGCCACACCGGCCAGTTCTACTTCGAGGAGGAGGCCGTCCTCGCCGCCGCCGAGCTGAAGCCGTACTCGACCAGCACCGTCACCCGCACCACCCTCACCGAGGACATCATCTACGACCAGAGCGGCGCCACGGGCGGCCTGCTCACCCTTCGGTACGACAAGAAGAAGATCGCCAAGGGTGTCGCCGCGTCGATCACGGTCGGCGTGGATCCGGAGGCCACCCATGACGGCGACGACGCCACCGTGCCCGGTATACCGGCCTCGCCGTCAGCGTCGTCGTAGGACAACACCTCGGCTGTCCGCGGGGCCCAGCGGCCCGTGACGGGTGACAGGAGCCGCGCGAGAACGGCACAGGGAACCGACGGGCCGCGCCGGGCGACCGGGCGGGACGGCTGATCCCCTCGGCAGCCCTGCGCCGCCCCTCTGCGCGCGCTCCTGCCACCGCCCAGTGCCCCAGCCTCCACAGGACCCCAGCTCCCACAGGGCCCCAGCCGCCACAGGGCCCGAGCCCTCTCCAGTGCCTCAGCCCCCATAGGGCGCCAGCCGCCACAGGGCCCCAGCCGCCAAAGTGCCCCAGTCCTCCAGTGTCCCCGCCCCACGGGGCGCCAGCTCCCACAGTGCAGCACCGCGTCGATTGCCGCCGCCTTGCGCTGCCCGCCCGCGATCGCGACGACCTCGGGGCACCCGGCGCAGCTGGTCGGCCTTGACCGTGATGCACCGCTCCCCCAGGTCCCGGCCGACCCGGCGGCCCTCCGCGTCGAAGAGGTGCGCGGACATCTCGGCGGCGACCCCGAGCGAGGCGTAGTGGCCGCGTTCCTCGTCGCTGACCATGTCGTGCACCGTCGAGAGCCCTCTGCAACGCCCCAGCCGCCACAGGGCCCCAGCCTCCACAGGACCCCAGCTTCCACACGTCGCCAGCCGCCACAGGGCCCGAGCCCTCTCCAGTGCCTCAGCCCCTCCCCAATGCCCCAGCCCCCCCGGGGCGCCGACGCCCGCACACGCTTCGGCCGACCCCACCCGTTTCTCCCCAGCAGGCTGCCATGACCGACCATCGCGACATCGAACTGGCGCAAACCGCTCTGTCCGCCCTGACGGCACAGCTGACCCTGACCCCCAAGCCCGGACTGCCCGACACCCGTGATCTTGAGGCACGCACCACCCGTACAGACCACCAGGCCCTGCGCTGGTCGGCGAAGGCCCTGGTGCCCGGCCTCACGGCGATGGCCGCCGCTGCCCGCCGCACCGGGCAGCCCACCGCCCTGCTGCGCGCTGAACTCGGGGCGATAGGCCGGTGCACCGAGCACTCCCTCCGGCTGGCGGGCGGCGGTCACCGAGGTGCTCTGTGGACACTTGGCCTGCTGGTCGCGGGAGCCGCGCTCGATCCGTCCGCACAAGGCGACGGCGTCGCCAGGACCGCCGGCCGGATCGTCGCGCACTCCGACTCCAAGGCACCCCGAAGGGCGACACGCGGTTCGGCGATGTCGGTGAAATACGGCGCGGCCGGCGCACGCGGCGAAGCATGCGCGGGCTTCCCTCACGTGCGCCGTGCCCTCAAGGCGCTGGCCGCGTCCCGGAGGGCAGGCGCCACCGAGGAACAAGCCCGCCTCGACGCCCTCCTGACCGTGATCTCGACTCTCCGCGACAGCGAACTGCTCTATGTCGCCGGACCGTTCGGCTTGCGCCACGTACATGCCGGTGCCCGCGCCGTCCTCGACGTCGGCGGCATGGCGACCGCCGCAGGCACCGAAGCACTCGCCGCCTTCGACGCCGACCTGAACGAACGCGGCTGGAGTCCCCGGGGCAGCGCCGGTCTGCTCGCGGGCGCCCTCTTTCTGGACGCCTTGCCCGCCGCGTCCCGCCACGGCATTCACCGCCTCGCCGAATCCCCGAGTGACGTGCGGCCTTCCCCGGTCTTCGTCCTCGACCAGACGACACGGGGCACTGGAGAACAAGGCGCCCCCTCCTGCGCGCGATCCGCGAGGAGGGAGACATCGGGGGAATCGGGGGCGCGGGGGAGACGGGGGCCGATCGCGGCTTCGCGGCGCTGGGTGTGACCGGGCCGGAGGACGGTCGGTGTGAGTGCCCTTGACGAAGACCGGGCCGTGATTGGTTGGCGATGAACGTGGCGATGTGCGATGGGCTGGTCCTGGCCGGCGTACCGCCGCGGTTGCGTGCCGGATGGGAGGACGTTCTGGTAGGGCTGGCCGTCGTCGGCCGAGCAGCTGCCCCGGCGGACTCGGCGACGTCCAGTTCGCCGCTGAGCCCAGGCCGACGGTGACCGGGACAGGGGCCGGTGCGAGCCGGGTCAGGGTGGCGCTGGCGGGCCGAGCGGTGTGCGGGCGAAACGGGTGCAGACCTGGCAGGTGAGCGTCCGCATGCGCACCATCTGCCGCTGGGGGTGCATCAGCTTCCACTGAGGCTCACCGGTGATCCGGCCGTGGGCGTCGGCGGGATTCCCTCCGCACCGGGCCCAAGCACACCCCGTGGGTCTCGGTCCCGGGGGCCCTCGTCGGCGTAGTACAGCCTCGGGCCGGAGGAGTGCCGCGCGACGACGAGATTGTCCGGCGCCGCGTCCTCACCCTTCCCTGGGTGATGTACGGGATCAGGGGAAGACGCGTGTCTAACGGTTCGACGGCTCGCGGGTTGCAGGGGGTCGGAGGGACGAGAAGGTCACGGTGCCTCCCCAACGCACTGGTTGGCCAACGGACTTCGAGGAGTTCGTCGAACGCCCACGCCGCGCGCCGGATGTGCCCGACGGCCCGGCGGCGACCACCGGGTACCTCCTCCCAACGACGAACCCGCGCGCGCCCCGCGCACCGGTCCGGACAACAAAGCACCCCCGGGTCATTGCCCTGGGGGTTTCATATGGAGCGGGTGACGAGAACCGAACTCGCGCTCTCATCTTGGGAGGCTGCGATCATTTGAGGGCGGTTAGGCGGCTGACCTCGGCGAACGATGGTGATGCAGCCCGGTGCTTTCACCGTGCTTCCCCGCTGTACCCCGCTCGATCTGGTGCGGTTGTGGTGTGCTCCGCTCCGGTCTTGTCAATACAGGCGAGGTTAACGCTTGCATTAACATGATGGCCGTGGCTCAATGGGAGGTGGTCCTTGTCGGGGAGGTCGCGGCGTGGTTCGAGGCACTGGCCGAAGCGGACTGGGACAGCGCTGAACAGGTAGAAGACGCTATCGACATGCTGGCGTCCACGGGCCCAACGCTCGGCCGCCCGCTGGTCGATCGGATCAAGGGTGCTGAGAATCATCACCTGAAGGAGTTGAGGCCAGGGTCATCCGGGAGCAGCGAGATCCGCATCCTCTTCGCCTTCGATCCGGTACGCCGGGCCGTGTTGCTGGTGGCCGGTGACAAGGCCGGGAACTGGCAGCGCTGGTACGACACCAACATTCCGCTTGCTGAGGAGCGGTACCGGACGCATCTGGCAGATCTTCAAACCAGGGAGTACGAATGAGCACCGTCAACTGGGAGGAAACCAAACGCAAGGCGCGCGAGCGGCGTGCGGCCGCTGGGTTGCCGGTACGGTCAGCTCAGGAGAAGCAAGCGGCCATGGACCGGTTGACAGCCGAAGTGCGTGCTCACAAGCTCGCGGAGGTCAGGCGTGAACAGGCGCTGACTCAGCGCCAAGTGGCCGCGTCGATGGGGGTCTCAGCACCTCGGGTCTCCGCGATCGAGCACGGCGAGCTGGATCGCGCGGAGGTCGCGACCCTCCGGGCGTACGTGGAGGCGCTCGGCGGTCGACTGCGCGTAGTCGCAGACTTCGGGGATGCTGAGTACACCGTCGCCTGAGACGCTTGCCGCCAGAGGCCTGGAGTTGAGCCCACGCTCGACAAGCAGAAGGGGCCAAGGTCTCTGACCTGGGCCTTCTCCATGGAGCGGGTGACGAGAACCGAACTCGCGCTCTCAGCTTGGGAAGCTGCGGTCATTTGCGGCTTGTTCATGCACTGACCTGGGCGAACGGGCGAAGAAGGCCCCGTTCGGATCGGCCTCATTCCCCGTGGTTCCCCGCTGTTCCCCGCCCGAACTGGTGCGCTTGTGGTGCGGTGCTCGCATCATCGGACTACGACCTCCTCAGGGTCCACATCTTCCCGGCCTTCGCCGACCTTGACCTGGACGAGATCACTGCCCCTCGCGTCCGTGAGTGGCGCACTGAGCGACTGCGGGCGACCGGTGCAAAGACGACCGTCGCCAAGGCGTACCGGCTCGTCAAAGCCATCATGGAAACCGCCGTCGACGACGAACTGATCAGCCGCAACCCGTGCAGGATCAAGGGCGCGGGCAAGGAGTCGGCCGCAGAGCGTCGTATCGCGACCGTCGCCCAGGTCGACGCCCTCGCCAACGCGATCGGGATCCGCTGGCGCCTCATGGTCTACCTCGGCGCGTACGGTCCGATGCGGCCCGAGGAACTCGCCGGCCTTCGCCGCCGAGATGTCGACCTCGACAACCTGCTGATCCGCGTCCGCGTCGCCGAGCCCGAGCGGACCAACGGCAAACGGGCTCCCGGCGAGACCAAGACCGATGCGGGCGTCCGTACGGTCGTCCTCCCGGCCTTCCTCCACAAGGATCTGAGGCGGCACCTCGACTGGTACGCAGAGAAAGGGCCCGATGGTCTTCTCTTCATCGGCGAGAAGGGAGCGGCATTCCGGCGCACGTCCTTCGGTCGGAAGTGGCGCCACGCACGCGCGGTCGTCGGCCTCCCGGACGGCTTCCGCTTCTACGACCTTCGTCACACCGGACACACCCTCTCGACCCGATCCGGCGCCACCCTCAAGGACACGATGGTCCGCGCCGGCCAGTCCTCCGAGAAGGCCGCGATGATCTACCAGCACTCCGACGACGAGCGGCAACGGGAGGTCGCCGCCGGGCTGGACGACATGGTGCGCTCTGAGCGTGCGAAGCACCACAAAGGCGCTGGCCCGCACCACGAGCAGGAGTCATCAGCGGGCTAATGGTGCGCTAGTGGTGCGGCACCCGCTCACCGGTCTAGACAACAAAGAACCCCCGGGCCTCTGGCCTGGGGGTTTCTGCTGGAGCGGGTGACGAGAATCGAACTCGCGCTCTCAGCTTGGGAAGCTTGGGTTGTCTGCGAGTGGTTGGGAGACTGACCTGTAGCGAAGCGGCTACGGGCCTTGCTTGGCGGACGAATTGTTTTCCGCCACTCACCGTGGTTCCCCGCAGGATCTGGCACGGTTCTGGCACGCACCCCGCAGCGTCAAGGACGCTGCCTCAACTCGCTTGTCCGTTCGGCTCGGCATCAGCTTTGTGGATCAGTCTCTTCACCAGCCTCAGCACGAGGTCCGCATCCTCCTCTGACAAGGCATTAAGGTCTTCGGCGAAGCGGCGCTCTCGCTCCGAACGCGGGTTGGGGAACCGGGTGATTCCGTAGAACTCGTTAGCGATCATCGCCGCAACCTGCTCTTCCGTCGTACCGAAGAGCTTCGCGATACCAGGCAGGTCCTTCGGCGGCGGCGGGTTGAACCGGTCGGTTTGCTCAAGCTGCACATGACGCCACCAGGAGGCGCTTCGCGTGCCACATGACTCTTCTGCCATCTGCTCGTAGGTGATGTGCTTGAACAGATGCTGCACACGGCTGGTGAACGGCTTCTCAGTCATGGTCGCACATTAGGGACTCAGCAAGGCCAGTATCGCCTCAACGAGGCGATTGAGGGCGGCCTTCGCTCGTGTCGGCAGCTTGAGAAGCCGGCGACTACTTCCGCAACCCTCATGCTGGCGTTGCGTGGTTGCAGGGCTTTCCAAGATCGACAACTGCGATACGGCTGACCCGGCCAGCATGCCGCTGCTATGATCAGCATGGGTGTGGGCGCACGGAGCGCGCTCTGCCTCGTGCAGAGTTCACCGGGTTCGACTCCCGGGCACCAAGATCAACAGCTTAAACTCTGTTGTTCTCGGTGTTCGTGAGTCAAGAGGTCGGGGAAACGCTTCGTATGCAGAATGGTCAAAGTGGCTATCCAAAACTTCCGACAGATCACCCATTTCGCAAGCATTCTCAGAACCTCGGCACTCTAGTCTCAGGTCTCCGTCAGGCTGAGCGCATACACAAACAGATGATCAGGCAGGGAGATGCGCCTGGGGTCGCCTTCTCTAGGCGAATGCACTCTCTGATGGTCGGAATGATCGCTGAAGCTCGACTTAGGAAGATTACTCACGACCCCCAGGGCTTTAATGAGCGCGAGCGCAAACTGATCGCCAGCTCGAAATCTCAAATCGACCGATGGAAGTCGGCCGTAGATTTTGCTTTTCGTCGGCAATATGCGGTTCCGATGCATCTGGAAATTCGAGATTCAGGCGTAGATCCGACAGTAATTTCACGCCATGAGATTATTGCCGAGATGCTGGACGATGACCTAAAGCCGATCATCGAAGGCCGAAATAAGATCGCGCACGGCCAATGGATTTGGGAACTCAACAATCTGGAGACGCAATTCAAAGGGCGAGCTGCGGATCCGATGAATTATCTCGCCATCTCGCGTCGGGGTGAGATAATTGACCACTTGGCGGAGATAGTTCATGTCCTGATCGTTTCCGAGCCCGCCTTCCAGCGAGAGTTCGACCGGCTATATGGGAAAATAACCTCCACCAGGCGCATGATCGACGGCAATGACTACCCGCAGTGGGAAGCCGATATCCGTAGCTCGGGTCAGCGGCGCATTCTTTCAGCGGTGAAGGATGAAAAGCTTTAAAAACGACCCACCACTTCCGCCTTCGGGGACAGGGAATAGCCCCGGACCTGGTTGGTAGGCTTGGGGCTGTATGTGCGTATAGTGCATACCGTCCGGTCCTCGGTCCTGTCATACCCGACAACTCCAGGTCAGAGGTCGTTGGGGCCTATGAACGTTGAGATATCTGAGCTAGTACTCCAGCCGTAGATTGTGATGTGACTGGGTAGCTCTGGCCCGCTCTGGCGATCAGGTTCCAGCGAGCAGTTTCGCCTCTGCTTCTGACGACAGCCCGTGCCCCAGCGGTGGTTCGCCGCGCTCGCGGTCCCGGGCCAGCATGTCAGTGGCAGTCAACGCCAACGGAGTCGCTGGGATACCGGCGGCTCGGGCGCGATACGGGCTGCGCTGCTGCGTCGACCACATCGATTCGGGGCGGATCAGCGGGAAGAAGGGTGGCACCGCTACGGCGAGCACCGGAACGACCTCGACCTGGCTGCCTGCGACCCGCGCGGAGGCGTTGATCAGATCGGCCATCGTGGTCGGCTCGGCTAGATGTGCGTTAATCTGACCAGATCGCAATAAGTAACGATTAAGCTACGTTCAGTGATCGTGCCTCACCTGGGTCGGTGCCTGAGCGACTCAAGCAACGCCGGGTGGCGTCAGTAGCCGAAGAAGGTACGTGGGCCGCTGGCGTGCGGCCTCCAGGGAAACCAGGGACTTGAACTGATGCGGAAAACCCTCCCGCTCTCACGGTGTGCAGTGCGAGTCTGTGCGCATGGAACTGGAGGAGCTTCTTCGCGCCATGGACCGCACGGCGGCCAACCTGAAGAAACTGGACAGCGTATGGGAGAGGGCAAAGCCGTTCATCCCAACCGGCCCGCAACTCGGCTCGGATGTTCAGTACGACGGCCTCAGGGAGGCCTGGGCGGACCTACTCCCCGGGCTCCCGCAAATCGACGGTTGGACGATCACCGACCCGCTTCCGGACATCAACGACCTAGGTCAAGCCTTCATCGACTGCCTCGACATCGGCGTGCCGCCAACCGCTGTGCATGCTGCTGGGGACAAGCCGGGAGCGGACATTGCTGCCTATCGATACCGGCTGGACCGGGCTCGCCGACGCGCCGCACGAGGTCGATTGGATCAGCTTGTCTCTACGGTTGACGCCGTTCTCCCTCTCGCCTTGGGAGGTACGGCGCGGGACTCCATGGAGCGCCTAGAGAACGAACAGACTGAGAAGATCGAGACGGCGATTGGAGAGATCGCCAGGCTCCTGGGTGAAGACGCTGAGAACATCGATCGGTGGTGGGATCTGCATCGGCATATGCGGTTCAGTCAGGGCCAGGATTGGCGCGACATCACCGAGCTCGATTGGCCCGCCGTACGCGCCGGCATCGAGGCCAAGGCGCTAGGTGACAGTGACCCGCTACCCGTCCCGGACATCGACCTTGGGCAGGCAGCTTCTGGCAATCTCACGGGGGCGGCGACGTTGGCACTGCCGTGGGAGCGGCTGGACGACGATGGCTTCGAACGGCTTCTCTATGACCTGCTGCGAGACATTCCCGAGCATCAGAATGTCGAGTGGCTGATGCAAACTCGCGCTCCCGACCGCGGGCGTGACCTATCCATGGACCGCGTCCTTCGCGACGGTACCGGCGGTGTCCGTACGGAACGCGTCATCGTTCAGGCAAAACACTGGCGGAGTCGTTCGGTGAACGCTGTTGCCGTCAGCGAGACTGCAACGGCGGGCAAGCTGTGGGGGCCGCCGCTCGTGCGAGGGATTGTCCTGGCCACTAGCGGCCGTTTCACTGCTGACGCAGTGTCCTGGGCGGAACGGCACAACTCGGAGGGCAACGCGCCCTACATCGAACTGTGGCCTGACAGCCGGCTGGAAGCCCTTCTCGCTCGGAGACCACACATTGCCGCCGCGCACGGCCTTAAGTAGCCCGCCATGTCTGCAGCAAGGCTTTCGGGTACCAGCGCACCGAGTTCTTCTGGCTCCGACAGTCGTTCGACGGTGAGCCCGGTTGTGGGTTGAAGCAGGGGC
>NZ_JBEPAP010000064.1:0-56510 GCF_040298665.1 Streptomyces sp. NPDC001508 | reverse complement strand
GCACCCTCGTCACCGTCCTGCACGCCGAACTCGACCTCGTCCCCGTGCCGCCCTACCAGTCGCTGCTGGTCCTCGGCTACGACGACATCTGCCGCCGTCGGGCGTAGACGGGCGCGGGCAGGGGCGGGCGTACCGGGACTCCCGCCGGACGTGCGGCCGGGTCGAGTGCGGAGGCGACGAGGTGGGCGTTGGTGCCGCCGAGCCCGAAGGAGCTGAGCCCGGCCACCCGCCGCTCGGGCGGTGCCGTCCACTCCTCGGGCTTGGTCACGGGCCGGAACGGCGAGTGGGCGAAGTCGAAGCGCGGGTTGGGTGTGTCGCAGAAGAGGGTGGGGGGCACGAGTCCGTGCTGCAGGCTCAGCGCGACCTTGATCAGACCCGCCACACCGGCCGCGCTCAGCAGATGGCCGACGTTGGCCTTGAGGCTGCCGATGGCGCAGCGGCCGTACGGCTCCTCCGCGCCGGCGAACGCGTCGGTGAGGGCCTTGAGTTCCATCGGGTCGCCGATCCTGGTGGCCGTCCCGTGCGCCTCCACGAGCCCGATCTCCTCGGCCCGTCGCCCGGCGGCGGTCAGCGCCTTGCGGACGACGGCGCTCTGCGCGGCCGGGTTCGGTGTGGTCGTGCCCATGGTGTGGCCGTCGTTGTTCACGGCGACCGCCTCGATCACCGCATGGACACGGTCTCCGTCACGCAGGGCGGCCTGAAGCGGCTTCAGCAGTACGGCACCGCAGCCTTCCCCCGGTACGATCCCGTCCGCCTGCTCGTCGAACGGCCGGCAGCGCCCGGTGGGCGACAGCACCCGGGCGGCGCTGAACTCCAGGTAGGGGCGCTCGTCCAGCAGGATCTCCACCCCGCCGGCCAAGGCCAGCTCCGCCTCCCCGGACAGCACGCTGCGGCACGCCAGCTGCACGCTCACCAGGGACGACGAACAGGCGCTGTCCACCACCAGATTGGGGCCCCGGAAGTCGAACCGGTGCGCCACCTGGGCGGCCAGGAAGTTCTGGTCGGACTGCAGCACATCGGGCCGCAGCGGCGCACGCAGGGGGTACGAGGAGATCCGCCCGCCGACGAAGACGCCCACGTCCCGGCCGCGCAGTTCCTCGCCCCGGTAGCCGGCGTCGGCCAGACAGTCCCGGGTGGCTTCGAGGAACAGCCTGATCCCCGGGTCCAGTACGGTCGCCTCCTCGTCCGTGAGCTGGAACGGCTCGGGGTCGAAGAGGTCGAGCCCGTCGAGGAATCCGCCCCACTTCCCGGTGCTCCGGCCCAGTTCGTACTCGGGCCGGTAGAAGGCCTCGGTGTCCCAGCGTCCGGACGGCACCTCGGTGATCGAGCAGCGGCCCTCCAGCAGGTTGCGCCAGTAGGTGGCGACGTCGGGGGCGCCGGGGAAGCGGCCGGCCATGCCGATGACGGCGACCTTGCCGTCGGAGCGGCGGTCCGGGGCGGATACGGCGGCGGGGGTGGCCGTCGGAACCGGGGCGGGCGGCTCGGGTGCCTTGACGACCGGTTCGGGTGCCTCGATGGCCGATTCGGGGCGTGGGCCGAGGCCGAGGGACGTCAGGTGCTCGTGCAACTGCTCCACGGAGGGGTACTCCAGCAGCAGCGACGGAGGAAGACGCCGGCCGACGGCCTCCTCGACGTGCTCCAGCAGTTCGCCCAGCATCACCGACTCCACGCCGAGGTCGGCGAAGTCGGCGGTGATGTCGAGATCGGCCTCCGGGGTGCCGAGCACCGCGCACACCAGCGGGACCAGCCAGGCGGGGCCGCTGTCGGTGTGCGGGGTGTCCGGCGCTTTGTCCGTGGCTGCGGGCGCCGACGGATCCGCCGTCGCGACCGCCGGCTCGCCGGCCCGTGTGTCGAGCAGTGTCCCGGTGTCGAAGGAGGCGTCCAGGGGAACGGCCGGCAGAACCGTGCCGCCCCAGGGCATGGCGATGACCTGCTCCAGGATGCGCAGCCCCTCGGCGTCGCCGACGGTGTCCAGGCCGACCGGCGCGCAGACGTTGCCCTTCCCGCGTGCCGCGCCGCTCTCGGTCCACATGGGCCAGGCCACGGAACGGAAGTGGGCGCCGCCCCGCCGTAGGCGGTGGGTGAGGAGGAGGTCCATCGCCGCGTTGGCGGCTGCGTAGTCGGTGACGCCCACGGCGAGGCGCGGGACTAGGGCGCAGGCCGAGGAGAACGCCACGAAGAAGTCGAGCCGGTCGCCTTCGCACAGGGTGGCGAGCGTCTCCAGACCGTCGGTCTTGGGCGCGAAGGTGGCGCGGATGGCGGCGGTGTCCTTGCCGACGAAGGCAGGCCGGCCGTCCCCGAGCCCACCCGCACAGTGCACCACACCACCGAGGGGCCCGAGTTCCGACCGCACCCGCTCCAGGAAGGCGCCAAGGGCGGCCCTGTCGGTCAGCGGACCGGTATGGACCAGGACGCGCGCGCCGAGCTGTTCCAGTCGCCGTAGGTGCGCGACGGCCTCCGCCTCGGCGTCGCCGAGCGCCTCGGGCGTGTCCCACTGGTCCCGGGGTGGCAGCGGCCTGCCGCCGAGCACGGCGATCGCCGTGGCTCCGCGCTGGACGAGGTGGGCGGCGATCCGGGCGCCGATGCCCCGGGTGCCGCCGGTGACGACATAGGTGCGGCCGGGGTCCGGGGTGAGAGGGGCGTGCCGGGCCAGAGTGGGGCGCAGGACGGGTTCGTAGCGCAGTCCGTGCCGGTGACAGATCTCGGCCCGGTCACCCGGCCGGTGCCACTCGCCCCACAGCGAGGCGGCCAGCTGTTCCGCGCCGGCGGTGGGCAGGTCGGTGTCGACGACGGTGGTGTCCAGCCGCTGGTACTCGGCGCCGAGACAGCGCAGGAACCCGGCCGTGCGGGCGCCGGACGGGGAGGGGGCGGGGCCGTCCAGGTCCTGGAGTCCGCGTACGGCCTGGATGCCGCGCAGCCTGGCGCCGGGCCGGGCGCCGACGAGCCGGCGGAGCAGCAGCAGGCGGGCGGTCCAGGGGCCGGGCTCGTCGGGGTCGGGCCGGTCGAGGTCGGTGAGGTCGATCCAGCCGTCGATCACCGGATGCCGGACGAGCAGGTCATCAGCGACGGCGTCGGCCTGGCTGTCGTCGGCGAACTCCCTTGAAGGGCTGGGGCTATCACCGTCGATGGCATGGTCGCGGACGAGGACCGGGACGAGGGTGCCCGGCGGTGCCGTACGCGCGAGTGCGTCGAGCAGACCTCGCGTCTGCATGCCGTACAGGCACACCACGACCCCGTCGGCCGGACCTGTCCCGGTGGTCACCTCGCCGGTGGGCATCCACTCGCGGCGCAGCAGCACGGCGTCGTCGGCGTCCTGTTGACCGGCCGGCGTCTCACCCACAGGGTCGGCGTCCTTTCGGCCGGACGTACTGTCCTGCCAGGCGGCGGGCCGGCCGGTGTCGCCCTCCTCGCGGATCCAGCACCGCATGCGGGCGAAGGGATACGTCGGCACAGAGGTGATGCGCGGCGCGGTGCCGGGGTGCAGCCGGGCCCAGTCGACGGGTCCGCCGGCCACCCAGTGCCGGGCGAGTGCGGCCAGGTCGGGGCCGGGGCCGTCCGGGAGCAGGCGTCCCTGTGGCCGACCGCTGTGCGGTGCCCGGCCGCGTACGACGTCGTCGGTGCCCTGGTCCCGGCCGGCCGCGAACTCCTCCAGACGGGCGGCTGCCTCATCCCCGTCGGCGACGACGAACGCGAGCCGCTCGCGCAGTGGCTCACGGCCGACCTGCAGGGTCCAGGCGACGTCGGCGAGGGCGGCCGTGCCCGGTCGGCGCAGCCATGCGGCGAGGCGGGACGCGCAGTCCTTCAGCCGCGGTTCGTCGTGTGCGGAGAGCACGAGCAGTTGGGGAGCCGGAGCCGGGCCGGCGTCCGTGTCGCGGTGGGCGGGGTACTCCTCCAGCACCACGTGGGCGATGGTTCCGCCGGCACCGAAGGAGCTGATGCCCGCGCGGCGGGGGCGCGGTGCGCCGTCCGGTCCCGTGGGCTGCTCCCACGGTGCGGCGGTGCGCTGGGCGCGGAAGGGTACGGCGTCCCAGTCGATGTTCGGGTTGAGCTCCTCCACGTGCAGGGTCGGGGCGAGGGTGCGGTGCTCCAGCTGGAGCAGGCTCTTGGTGAGCGCCGCGATGCCGGCAGCGGCCTCGGCGTGCCCGATGGTGGACTTCACCGAGCCGATCGGCAGGGAACCCGGCGGACGGGCGTCGCCGCCGAACACCCGGGTGAGGCCGTTGATCTCGACCGGGTCGCCGAGCGCGGTCCCGGCCCCGTGCGCCTCCACGTAGTCGATGTCGCCGGGCCGCAGCCCCGCGTCGGCGAGGGCGCCGCGGACCACCTCGCTCTGTGCGACGGGGGACGGCACGATGTAGCCGTTGGTGCGTCCGGCGTGCACCACGGCGGTGCCCCGGATCACCGCGCGCACCCGGTCGCCGTCGTCCAGGGCACGCGCCAGCGGCTTCAGTACCAGGACGCCCACCGCCTCCGCCGGCACGAACCCGTCACCGCCCGCGCCGAAGCTGCGGCAGCGCCGGGAGCTGGAGGTCAGCGACATGAGCCGCTGCTGGACGAACTTGTTCGGGTGCAGCGAGAGGTTCACGGCACCGGCGAGGGCCATCTCGCAGTCACCGGCGCGCAGCGCGCGTACGGCCAGGTGCAGGGCGGCCAGCGACGAGGAGCACATGGTGTCGACGGCGAGGCTCGGGCCGTGCAGGTCGAGGATGTACGAGACCCGGTTGGCGATGTTGCCGAGCGAGCCGCCGGAGTAGCCGGGGCGACCGCGCAGGGTCTCCTCCACGCCGAAGAACGCGTAGTCGGCGTACATGGCGCCCGCGTAGACGCCGACCCGGGACCGATGCTGCTCGCGCAGCCGCTGCCTGGGGTAGGCGGCGTTCTCCAGGGCGGCCCAGGCCGTCTCCAGGAACAGCCGTTCCTGGGGGTCCATGAGGGAGGCGTCGCGGGGGGTGATGCCGAACAGCAGCGGGTCGAAGCGGTCGACACCGTCGAGGAAGCCGCCGATCATGTCGTCGACGGGCCAGCCGGGCCGGTGCCGTTCGGCGGGCAGGCCGGTGACGCAGTCGTGTCCGGAGACCAGTTCGGTCCAGAACGTCTCCAGGTCCGGGGCCTGGGGGTAGCGGCCCGCGACACCGATGACGGCTATCGCGCCCTCGGCCGTTTCGTCTGTCACCGGCACTGGCGCCAGGGCCGGTCGTACGGCACCTTCGGGCCGTTCCGCCTCCTCCCTGCGGCGCCGGGCTCCGCAGCGGTGCACGGCGTCCTCGGCCACCCCGGCCATGTCGCCGTGCTCGAAGAACAATGTCCGGTTGCGGATCCCCCATTCCTGAGCGAGCAGCCGGTTGAGTTCGCCGATCTGCAGCGAGGTGAGTCCGTACTCGACGAAGGGGGTTCGGGCGTCGAGTTCGTCCCGGGGTATGCCGGACACCTCGGCGTACCGGTCCAGGAGGGCGGTCTCCAGGGCGGCCACGCGCAGGGCGGTCCCCGTGTCCTCGGTCCTGGTGGCGACCGGTGCCGGAGTGTGCGGCGCGGGCACGTCCGCAGCGGCGAACGGGTACACCGGCAGGGCGACGCGGGCGCGTCGCGTACGCCAGTAGGTCTCCCAGGGCAGATCGGCGCCCTCGGCCCACAGCCGGGCCGCCTCGGCGGCGGTGGTGGGGACGCCGCCCGGTGCTCTTCCGGCCTGCCCGGTGTGGACGGCGGGGTCGGGGCGGCCGGCGAGGAAAGCGCCGAGCGCGGCGACGACGCCGGCGAGATCGGGGTGTACGACGGCCAGCCGGTGCCGCATGGGCACTCTGCCGGTCTGGGTCGTCCAGGCGACGTCGGCGGCAGCGGGCGCCCGTTCCTGGCGCAGCAGCCGGTCGAGGCGGTCGCGCAGGTCGCGGGCGGCGCGGGTGAGCCGGTCGGGGTCGCCCGCCGATACGAGGACGACGCACGGGTCGGCCGGAACCGCCCCGCTGCCGCCGGGCAGCGCGTCCGGGGGCGGCGGGACGGACGTACCGCCGCCGAGGTGGATGCCGATGTCGGTGCGCTCCATAGGGTTCATGCCGTCTCACTCCACGGGTGTCGGCCTCTGCTCGGTCCGTGTCGGTCCCGGGCACGCCGTATGCCCGTGGGTCCCGTGTGCGGGATGCCACTGTCCGTCGCAGACCGTATCGGCGATTGCTTGACATGTCCGCTGGTTCATGGGCGCATTCCGGCCCGACTCGGCGCCCTCGCGGCCAGCAGTTCCGCGGCGTTTGTCAGGACGTGTCCGGCCACCGCGTCGGGGCTCCGGGCGGCCCACTCGGCCAGTGCGGTGCCGGCCGTCGCGCGGTTGAAGTGCGTCAGCTCGGGATCGCAGGGGAGTTGGTGGTCCAGGGGCCGTACGGGGTCACCGCCCGCCGTACGGCGGGCGGTCTCGCGTGCATACCAGCGGAACACGTCGGCTGTGCGGACGCGCCCGTCGGCGCGGTCGGCCGCCGGCAGTTCCGTGACCGGTCTGCCCAGTACCTGCTCCTCGATGTGCCGTCGTCGCTGTTCCGGGACGTCGGCGAAGTACCGGTGTTCGCGCAGGAGTCGGTGCAGCAGACCGGCCCGGGCGGGGAACAGGGTGCCGTGGCGGACGACCCGCGCACGGACCCCGAGGGTGGCGTGGCGTTCGGTGGGCGCCCAGGTGACGTCGTCGTCGCCGGCCCGCGCGAGGGTGTGCTTGAGACCTTCGGCCAGTCGGGCGGCCGGTGCGCAGGCGGTCAGCGAGGTGGCGACGAGGAAGGCGGCGCCGAGCGCGAACGCGGTGGCGGCCTGTTCCGGTGTGCCGACGGCACCGCGCAGGCCCACGTGTACGGGTTCGGGGCCCGGGCCATGGGCGGCGAGCACGGCCACGGAGGGCAGGAGTTGGTAGACGTCGGCGCCGTCGGTGTGCCAGCCCTGCGGGGTCTGGACGGCCAGGTCCGAGGCGACGGGCAGATCGCGGGCCGCTTCGGCTTCCTCGGCCGACAGGCCGCCGGTGCGGACGAGTTCGGCGAGCAGGGCCGGGGTGGGTGGTCGCAGGAAGGCGGCGGCCTGGTCGAGGCCGGTGACGCGGGCGATGACGTGCCGCACTGCGACCGGAGTGCCGGCCGGGCCACGCCGGGCGCCGGTGAAGCGGAACCGGACGAGTGCCGCGTCGGGACCGTGCGGGTAGTCGGCCTCGACGTATCGCACCTCGTGGGCGAGGAGCTGAGTGACCAGTTCTTCCGCGTCCGGTCCGGGGCGCAGCCCGGTCCCCCACCCCTGGCGGCCCGCCTCGCCGTAAGACGCCCCGTCCGAGGCGTCGAGGACCGGATCGGCGAAGGCGGCCATCCCGGCTGCCCGAGCCTCCCGGCAGACTTCCCCCCGGACGGCCCCGTCCCCGGTCCCGGACGCGACCCAGGCCAGCTCGGCTCCGTACCGCTCCCGGAACCGCGCCGCGCCCAGCCGCTCCTTGGACACCGGCCGGCGCCGCAGCCGATGGCGCTGCCCCGTATCCCCGGCGTTCCCCAGCGTTTCGGGCACGGCTCCGGTGTCACCCTGCCCTTCGGCCGGCGGCGGCGTCAGTTCCGTCCGGGCCGTCGCCCACAGCTTGGTCAGCACGCTTCCGGGGCCCACCTCGACCAGCTCGGTGACCTGATGGTGGATCAGGTAGTCCAGGCTCTCCCACCAGCGCACGCCGCGCCACATGTGCTCGCGCAGCCGGGTGGCGATCCGGTCGGCGCGGTGGGGGCGGGCGGTGACGTTGGAGATGACGGGGACGCGGGGTTCGTGGAAGGTGACGGTGCCGAGGACGGTGCCGAGTTCGTCCGCCGCCTCGGCCATGTACCGGGAGTGGGCCGCGACGCTGATGTGGAGCAGCACGCACTTGCCTGCGCCCTCGCGGCGGAGCACCGGCGCGAGCGCGCGGACCGATTCCTCGGGTCCCGAAAGGACGGTCTGGGCGGGCGAGTTGTGGTTGGCGATGTCGATGTCGTCCACGCCCTCGCGGCGCATGATGTCCCGCAAGCGCTCGATGCCGAGCCCTACGACGGCCAACATGCCGCCCCCACTCGCGCGGCCCATGATCTGGGCGCGGGCGACGACGAGACGCAGCCCTGTCTCGAAGTCGAGGGCACCGGAGGCGTAGAGCGCGGTGTACTCGCCGAGGCTGTGCCCGATCATGTAGTCGGGCTGTGGCTTGCGGGCGGCAAGGTCGAGGTAGGTCAGCGCGCTGATGGCGTAGAGGACGGGTTGCAGGACGCGCGTGTCGCGCAGCGCGGCCTGGTCGGCGCACAGTTCGCGCACCGAGCGACCGAGCACGGCGTCCGCGCGGGCGAGCATCGCCGGGTACCGGTCGAAGAGGCCGGCGCCCATGTCCTTGCGCTGTGAGCCCTGGCCGGGAAACGCCCAGACGGCTCTCATCGACGGCCCTCCCTGTGGTGCGGTCGGCGACGGCCGGACATCAAGGTCACCGCTCCCACGGATAGCGCCCTTCGGCGGCGAACCGTGCGATGCCCTCGCGGACGCCCGGCACGGCGGCGAGCCGGGCGAACTCGGTGACCGCGCGGTGCTCGGTCTCGGCGGTGAGGGGGTGCAGCGCCGACAGGTAGCCCTTGGCTTCCCCGATCATCCGGGCGTCGACCTTGGTCAGCCGGGACAGCAGTCGGCGCACCAAGGGGCCCGGGTCCGGCGAGAGTTCGTCGGCGAGTCCCCGGTCCACGGCCTCCCTGGCGGTGAGCGGCAGGGTGGTGAGGGTCATGGTGCCGACGGTGCGGAAGCCAGTGCGGCGGATCAGGAACGGCAGCACACTGCACGGCAGCAGGCCCCACAGGGTCTCGGGGAGGCTGAACACGCCGCGTTCGGTGGAGTGCACGAGATCGCAGGCGGCTGCGAGCCCGACCCCGCCGCCCGCCACCCGCCCGTCCACACAGGCGAGGGTCAGCATCGGCACCTCGGTGAGCCGCCGCAGCAGCCGGAAGAATCCCGACCCGTCGGGCGCGGCCGAATCCACGTCCCGCTCGTGGACCGGCTTTTGTGACGCGTCCGGGTTGAAGCTCTCGTCCCCCGCCGCTTCCGCCATGTCCATCCCGTTGCAGAACACCCGCCCGGGCGAGTCGAGCATGACCAGTCGGCAGGTGCCGGACTTCTCGGCGGTGTCCAGGGCCTCGTGCAGGTCCGCGATCAGGTCGGAGTCGACGGTGTTGCCGCGCTCGGGCCGGCTCAGGGTGATCCGCAGGACGGCGGGATCCTGGTGCTGGACGCGGACGGTGCCGTGGTTCATCGGTCGGTCAGCTCCAGGAGTAGAGGCGGTGGAAGTTCTCGATGCGGTCGAGCATCAGCAGTCCGGCTCCGTCGAACAGGTCGGCGTACAGGTCCGCGTAGGGCTTGGTGTCGACGTCCAGGTCCCGCACGCCGAACGCGCGGTCACCGCCGAGTTCGGTGACGGCGTCGTACTCGTCCATGGTCAGCGGCCGTCGGGCATCGAGGGCGGCGCCGATCCGCATGCCGCCGACAGTGGCCACGGCCTCCCCGCCGAGGACGCCGCTGAAGAACTCCGACGCGCACCCGGAGCCGTAGGAGAACAGCCCGATGCGGCACGGCAGTTCGGGGCTGCCGTGGTCGAGGAGGGAGCACAGGGCGAGGTAGAGCGAGGCGGAGAAGAGGTTGCCGACCCGGGCGCCGTATTCGAGGGTGGGGACGACCCGACGGGTGAAGTCCTCGGCCGCCTCGCGCGGCCCCAGGCCCTTGTGGGTGCGGAGCAGCTTGCGGTGGGCGCCCTTGACCATGCCGGCGAACGGGGTGTGCAGCACCAGGTGCTCGAAGCTGTCGACCACGTCGGCACCGGCCACGCGCTCGCGGTAGGCGGCGAAGCTGCGTTCCAGACAGGTCAGGTACGACAGCAGGGACACATCGGAGTCGACGACGTCGAGGTCCGGGCGGGGCCGGAGGGTGTCCATGACCTCGAAAGTGTGCAGGCCGCTGGCCCCGGGGTCGAGTTCCAGGACGCGTGGTGCGCGGCCGACGAGGAGGGCGACGGCGCCGGCGCCCTCGGAGGGTTCCCAGTAGGTGCCGCGGGCCGCGGCGCTCGGTGCGTCGGCGGCGATCACCAGGGCCTTGGCGGCGCCGATGGGTGAGGCGCCGATGATGCCGGCGGCGGTCTGCAGCGCGGCCGTGCCGCCGTAGCAGGCGTGTTTGACCTCGAAGGAACGGCAGCGGGAGCTGAGGCCGAGGTGGTGGTGGATGTAGGTGGAGATGGGTTTGCCGAGGTCGAGCCCGGACTCGGTGCCGACGACGAGGAGTTCGATGGCGTCACGTTCCTCGGGGGTGAGCCGGTCGAGGAGGGGCTTGGCCGCGTTGACGGCGTTGGTGACCGCGTCCTCGCATGGCAGGTTGACCGACTTCTGGCGCATCATGAGGTTGTCGAACCGGGTCATGTCCAGGCCTCGGCCGCGGAAGAGTTCCGCCACGTCGAAGCAGGCACGCGCCACATAGGCGTTGATCGCCTCGATGCCGACGGCCATGGTCGCTCCCGCGGTCGGGGGCCTCACACCGGGCCCCGGCTCTCCCGGTTGTAACCGTCGCGGGCGCTTGGGATCTGCTCACTTTTGCACGGCGGGGCCGCTCCGTGCGCCGCAGGCTCGGTGTCCCGTGCGAGGAGTCCGACGGGCCTGGAGTCGTCGTACGGGCCGATACCGGGGGGAGGCCGCTGTGCCCGACAGGTCGCCGAAACCTCCCCTTCCCCTGCACCGGACGGTCACCGGCACCCCCCTCGCCCATGTGTGGGCCGCCGCCCCGGACACATACGGCGACGGCACCTTGCTGTCGGCCGAGGAACGACGGCGTCTTGCGGCCTTCCGCCGGGAACGTGACCGCCGGCTGTACATCACGGCTCGTACTCTGCTGCGCACCGCGCTCAGCCGCTGCGTGCCCGATGTCCCGCCCACCGACTGGCGGTTCACCACGGGACCGTACGGCCGGCCCGAGCCCGCCGGGCCGCAGACCGTGCCCCGGCTGCGCTTCAGCATCGCCCACGCCCCGGGCCTGTCCGTCTGCCTCGTCTGCCCCGAGCTGGACTGCGGCATCGACGTGGAGGTCCGCGACCGCACGGTCGACCCGGTGCGCGTGGCCCGCACGATGTTCCACCCCCGTGAGGCCGCGCAGGTGCTCGCCGCACCGCCCGGCGAGCGCGGCGCCGTGTTCCTGCGCCACTGGACGCTCAAGGAGGCGTACGGCAAGGCACGTGGCCTCGGCTTCCTGCTGCCCCCGGACTCCTACGCCTTCACGCTGCTCGCGTCCGCCGCGCCCCGGCTCACCGCCGCCGACGACGACGGCGCGCGGTGGCAGTTCGCCCAGTGGCCCCAGGGCGACCGGCACCTCGTGGCGGTGGCGGTGAGCCGGGGCGACGGGCCGGACGTGACGGTGGTCCGGCACTCCGGCTCGCCGTGACGCGGTTCAGGACACAGCCTGCCGGATGTCGGCGCGGAGGTCCTGCCGCAGGTCCGAGCGCAGCGGCTCGGGAAGCCCGGCCAGGTAGAAGTGGTCGCCGTCGTACACCCGCATCCGGAACGGGCCGTCGCTCGTGGTCTCCCACAGCCGCAGTTCCAGCGGGGTGACTTCCGGGTCCCGGTCGCCGGTGAACCCGGACAGCGGGCAGCGCAGCCGGGGGCCCGGCAGCGGCCGGTAGCTCTCGTTGAGGTGGAAGTCGGCGCGCAGCGCGGGCAGGAACATCCGCATCAGGTCGCGTTGCCGCATCACCTCCTCGGGTGTGCCGCCCAACTCGGCGACGACCCGCAGGAAGTCGTCGTCGCCGAGCCCCGCGAACGCAGGACGCCGCGCCGCCAGATGCGGGGCCCGCCGCCCGGAGACCAGCAGCCGGCGCGGGCCGCGCGCCGGGTCGTCCTGGAAGCGGCGGGCGACCTCGTAGGCGATGGCCGCCCCGGTGCTGTGGCCGAACAGCGCATACGGCCGGTCCAGGTGGGGGGCGAGACCCTCGCAGAGCGGGCCGATGAGGTCTTTCATGCGTCGGTAGGCGGGTTCGGCGACGCGGACCTCGCGGCCGGGCAGGATCACCGGGCACACCTCGATCTCCGGCAGCAGCAGTTCCCGCCACGGCCGGAAGAAGCCCCCGCCGCCACCGGCGTGGGCGAAGCAGAACAGGCGCAGCGGTGCGTCGGAGGTGGCGTCGCCGCTCTTCAGCCAGGTACCGGTCACCGGTGTCCCTTCGCTCGGTCGTGTCGCGGGCAGGTGGGCCCGGTCATCGGGCGGTGCCTTCGGCGGAGCGGAGCACGGCATGGCCGTACGAGCCCGTCGCCGAGACGGCGTTGACGAGCGCCCGCAGGGGCGCGTCCGGTGTGACAGGCGTCCAGGGCCGGGCGGTGTCGGCGACCGTGAGCCGGGTCCAGTCGGCCAGTTCGGTGCGCCGGGGCGCCACGGCAGTCGGTGCCAGCGTGCGTTCCCGCAGTTGCAGGAGCACCTTGGTGAGCTGGGAGAGTCCGGAGGCCGCTTCCAGGTGGCCGATGTGCGGTTTGACGGTTCCCACGAACAGCTTGCCGAAGGCACCGGACGGGCGCAACGCGGCGAGCAGGGCGTCCAGTTCGGCCGCGTCGGCCAGCAGGGCACCGGAGGCGGCGCACTCGACGTATCCGATGTCGGCTCCGCCGAGCCCGTGCCCGTCCAGCATGCGGGTGAGAGAGCGGGCGAGCGGGCCGGCGGCGGGCATCCCGAACGGTCCCGGCCGCCCGGCCGCGCCGGCACCGGTCGCCTCGATCACCCCGTGCAGTACGTCGCGGCGCTCCACGGCGTCCCGGAGCGGGCGCAGCAGCAGGGCGCCCGCGCCCTCACCCGGCGACCAGCCGCCGTCCTCGGCGGCGAAGGCACCGGCCGACGGCGCTTGCGCCGCCAGCCCCAGGTCCCGTAGCAGGGCCAGGTGGTAGGGGTGGGCGACGACATTGACCCCCGTCACCACCGCGGCGTCGCACTCCCCCTGCCGCAGGCTGGTCACGGCGAGGTGCAGGGCGGTCAGCGACGAGGAGCAGGCGGTGTCCACCGCGACGGCCGGGCCCTCGAACCCGAAGCAGTGCGCGATCCGCGCCGGGAGGTCCGAGGCGGCACCCGCCTGGCGGGCCGGCCCGCCCGCGCGCCACTGTGCCTCGCCCGCCTGACGGTGATCGTGCCACATCGCCGCCGTGAACACGCCGACCCGCTCGCCGTCCCGGGTGAGACTGCCGGGCGTGTGCCCGGCGTCCTCCAGGCACTGCCACACCACGGGCAGCAGCAGCCGTAGTTGTGGATCCAGACCCTCGGCTTCCTGGGGCGAGACGCGGAACATACGGCCGTCGAAACCGTCGTCGCCGCTCAGGTAGCCGCCGTACGGCAACGCGTCCGCACGGTCGGGTACGGTGCCGGCGGCAGCGGCGAGCGCGGCCAGTCGCTCGGCGGGCAGCGGGCCGAGCGTACGGCGTCCCGACCGCAGGATCTCCCAGAACTCGTCCAGACCGCCCCCGCCGGGGTACCGGCCGGCGGCACCGATGACGGCCACGTTTGCCGGTGCCGGCCGGACGCCCGGGCCGGCCCCGGTGATGATGTGCCGCTCCCGGGACGGCTGGACGTGCGGCGCGGAGTTCTGCGGCAGCGGGCCGGCGAGGAAAGCATGCAGCAGCCGCTGGCCCGGATGCAGCCGGAAGGCGTCGCGGACACGCTCGAAGGCGAGGCTTCCAACGGCGCACAGGCCGACCCCGCTCTCCTGCTGGCCGCTCATCAGCAACTGCCCCATGTAGCCGGCCTCGATCGCCAGATACAGCTCCGACTCCTGGCCGTACAGCGGCTCGATACCGCGCGGTTCGGAGATCAGGTACACCTCGAACGCCGCACGGTCGAAGACGGGCCGGTTGTACGAGAAGTGGACGGTGCGGTCGATCCCGGGGCGGGCGGTGACGCGTTGCAGGGCGTGGTCGTCCGGCCGGTGGTAGTACAGGCCGCCGGGGATGCCCTCGACGGCGCCCGGCTTGATGTGCAGGTAGGTCTGTACGGCGTAGGTGTCGCCGGCGGACGCGTACAGCCGGCGCGGGCCGTCACCGGCCGGCCGGGAGCGCAGGGCGCCCAGGAAGCGGAGGAAACTGTCGTGCGCGAGCGGGCCGTCGGCGAAGTCGCGGTGTGTGGCGCGCTCGCGGTACCGCTCGGCGGGCGGGAGCGGGCCGTCGAGCGCCAGGAGGGGTTCGTCGGCGTGCCGCCGACGCAGGTGCCAGGCGGCGGACTTGAAGCGGTCTCGGTCCTCGTGGGAGAAGAACTCCACGGGCTCCGGGGCGGGTTGGGGTTCGACGGTGGCGGGCTCCGGGATCTCCGTCGCACGCTGCGGGTCATCGGCCGCCGGTGTCGGGATCCCTGCCGTGGGCCCCGGGGTGCCGGCCGTCGGCTCCGGGACCGCCGCCGCCCTCTTTCGGACCGCTGCTTCCGGCTCCGGGAGCCCTGCGTGCGAGGCGGTCCGGGCCGGCTCGGTCCGGTCGCCGTCGCCCGCGAGATGGCGGGCCATTCCGGCGACGGTCGGCTCGGCCAGCAAGGCCGAGACGGGGACACGGCGGCCGTAGCGGGCCCGGAGCGCCGAGGACAGCTGGGCCAGGGTGAAGGAGGTGGCGCCCTGGTCCCACAGGTCGAGCGTCGGGTCCAGCTCGGGGACGCCGATGAGACCGGCGAGCAACGAGCCGATCTCTTCGGTCAGTTGGCCTGCGGGCGGGAACACCGGGACGTGTCTGCCGTCGGCCTGCTCAGCCGGTGTGTCCGGGCTCGACGCCGGCCGTTCCGGCTCCCCGGGCGCGGGCAACGGCCACGGCAGTGAGTCCCGGTCCAGCTTGCCGTTGCCCGTCGCCGGGAACGACGGCAGGAAGGCCACGAAGTTCGGGACCATGTAGTCGGGCAGGGTCTGGGCGGCGTGGGCGCGCAGCTCGGTCACGGAGGGCCGGGCGGTGCCCGGTTCGGCGAGCAGGTAGGCGACCAGCCGCCGGTCCCCCGTGCCGTCAAGGCGGGCCACCACCACCGCGTCGTGCACGGCGGAATGGCTGCGCAACCGGTGTTCGATCTCGCCGAGTTCGACGCGGAAGCCCCGGATCTTCACCTGGTGGTCGCGCCGCCCCAGGAAGACCATGACGCCGTCGTCGCGGAAGGCCGCCCGGTCGCCGGTGGCGTACATGTGCGACTGCGGGCCGCCCGCGAAGGGCTCGGGGGCGAATCGCTCCCGGGTCAGGTCCGGCCGCCCGTGGTAGCCGAGGCTGAGGCAGTCGCCGGCGATGTAGAGGTCGCCCTCCTCGCCGGGCGGGCAGGGCTCCAGCCGCTCGTCCAGGATGTAGTACCGGGCGTTGTCGATGGGCCTGCCGTACGGGATGCTGCGCCACTCGGGATCGATGTCGCCGATGGGGTACCAGTTGGACCAGACCGTGGCCTCGGTGGCGCCGCCGAGACTGATCACCCGGGCCCCGCCGAACACACCGCGCACGTCGTCGGGCAGGGACAGCGGGATCCAGTCGCCGCTGAGGAAGACCAGCCGCAGGTCGCCGGTGCCGGGGTGCCCGCGGTGTTCCTGGAGGAGAGGCGCAAGCCGGGCCAGGGTGGTGGGCGCGGAGTTCCAGAAGGTCACCGGTTCCCGCAGCAGGGCCTCGATCATCAGCTCCGGGTCGCGCTGTTCGGCCTCGTCGGCGATGTAGAGGCCGGCGCCGTACCCGAGGAGTCCGAGGATGTCGAAGACGGACAGGTCGAAGCCGAGGGAGGTGACGCACAGCCCGGTGTCGCGAGGGCCGAAGCCGAAGGTGCGGTGGCACCAGTCGAAGAGGTTGTGCAGGGAACGGTGGGCCACCACCACGCACTTGGGCCTCCCGGTGCTTCCGGAGGTGAACAGCCGGTAGGCCACGCAGTCCGGTCCGGTGACGGGCTCGGGGTCTCCCGGGTCGGGCAGGTGCGGGCCGGTGTTCTCCGGCGCGTCCAGGTCGAGGACGCGCACGTCGTCCGGCACGTGCCAGCCGGGGCCGCCCGCCGTGACGAGGAGATGGCCGGCTCCGGTGTCCTGGAGCATGCCGTGGGCGCGCTCGCGGGGCAGCGAGGGGTCCACCGGGACGTAGGCGCCGCCCGCCTTGAGGACCGCGAACACGGACACCGCCATGGCCGGGCCGCGCCGCACGGAGATCCCGACGGAGGTGCCGTCTCCGACGCCCGCCTGCCGCAGCCGGCGGGCGATCAGGTTGGCCCGGCGGTTCAGCTCGCCGTAGGTCATGGTGCCGTCGCGCCAGCGCAGCGCCACCGCGTCGGGGCGGCTGTGTGCCTGCCGTTCGAAGAGCAGATGGACGGGGCCGTCGGCCGGGTAGGGGCGGGCGGTGTCGTTCCAGGCGTACAGGAGGCGGTGGCGCTCGTTGTCGGCGCGGTCCGTGGCGGACCCGGCGCGGGAGGATGTGTCGTCGCCCAAGGCGTCGGCGCCCTCGGCCCGACGTGGGGGCGAATCGACGCCCTCCGCGGGACCGGCGGCCTTGTCGCCCTCGCCGGCCAACCCCGTGAGCAGGTCGGCGTACCGCTCGAAGGCCGCGTCCAGCACCCCCTCCCCGAAGCGATCGTCCAGCGCGTCCCACGCCAGGTGCAGGGTCGCGCCGTCGTCGACCGTCACGCAGTCGAGCGCCACGTCGGTGGTGGCCGTGCCCGAGGGGCCGGGCCGGACACCGGCCGGCAGCGGGTGGCCGGAGAGGTCGAGCACGGTCGTGAACACCACGGGATACTCGAAGCTCTCGTCCCTGCGGCGCCGCATGACGAGCGAGCGCATCTCGGCCAGCCCTGCACCGCCGCCCTGCTCCAGGTCGGCGGCCATCTGCCGGTGGCAGGCGCGGGCGACGGTGGCGAGGTCGGTACCGGGTGCCGGTGAGCGCACCCAGGTCAGTTCGGTGAACTCGGCGGGCCGCTCCGTGTCCGCTCCGGTGAAGCACACCACCGGGAGCGCGAACGGCTCGTCGCAGGTGGCGCCGAGTGCGGTGCAGTAGGCGGCCAGGAGGGCGGCGTCGAGGCTCACTCCGTGCCGCCGCGCCCAGGCCGCCAGGGCCGTACGGTCGGTAAAGAGGCGCTCGCGGCGCCGAGGGCGCTGCGGTCCCTGCTCGTCCCGCAGCGGCGGGCCCGCCGGCAGGCCGGCAAGCCGGTCCCGCCAGTACGCACGGGCCTGCTCGGGCACGGCCCGGGGCGCGCGGGGCAGCATGGTCGGCGCGGGCGGGGCGCCGACGGGGTCGGCGTACCGGTGCAGCAGTTCGCGGGCCAGCAGCACGATGCTGCGGGCGTCCCCGACGAGCAGGTCGACGGCGAGGTGCACGGTGGCCGGGCGGCCCGGTGCCCGGACGACCCTGAGGTCGGCGTGCGCTGCCCGGTCGAGGCCGAAGGGCCGGTAGGTCATGTCGGCGCGTACGGCGCGGTCGACGTCCTCGGCGTCCGCGCCCTCGGGGACGTCCAGGACGGGGATCCACGCGTCCGCCGGCGCCGTGGACAGCACGCCGAGCGTGCCGTCAGCACCGGTCCGCAGGCGCAACGCCTCGTGCGCGGTGACGAGATCGTGCCAGGCGGTGCGCAGCCGTTCGAGGTCGAGGTCGTCCACGTGAAAGCTCTGGTGGTACTGGCAACCGCGTCCGGTGTGTCCGTCGAGCCGGGCCACGAGGTACGCCTGCTGCAGTTCGCGCGCGGGCACGGCGATGTCTGGGGCCGGTTCGCACAGGCCTTGCAGGAGCCGGCAGAAGCGGCCGAACAGGGCGTCGGGCGCGCCCGGCGGGAAGAGGGTGTCGGCCGTGTCCCAGCGGAAGTCGAGGCCGCCGTCGCGTTCCCGCATCTGGTGGTCCAGCGCGATCCCGGAGGTCTGACCGACGACGAACCGCTCGTGGTCGGTCATGCTGCCCCGCCCGGCACCGTCGAAGTGCAGGTCCAGCAGGCTGGTGAACACCACGGGCAGCGCGGGCGCCTCGGTGCCGTGGGCGCGCAGCTCGCGCAGCACCTCGACGCTGCCGACGGTCGCGTGCGACAGCGCCTCCCACACCCGCTGGTGCGTGGCACGTGCGGCGTCGTCCAGGGACGGGGCGAGTGTGTGGGCCTCCATGACGAGCAGACAGCCGGAGGTGTAGGGACCGACGAGTCCCTCTGCCGCGGACGGCAGCCGGGGCCGGTCCGTGGTCGTCAGGACCAAGGTGAACGGGTCACCCGAACCGGCCGGCGTCAGGGCCTCGGTGAAGGCGGTCAGCACGAGCGAGGTGGGTGAGACGCGCAGCTCGGCGGCCCGGGCGCACAGGTCCCTCCACTGGGCCGGGGTGAGCCGGCCGCGGCGCGGGGTGCGCAGATGGCCGTCGAGGCCGGGCGGCGGCTCGGGCGGCTCGGCGAGCAGGACGGCCGGGCCGCCGGGCAGGCCCTTGAGCCGTTCGGCGGCCCGGGAGAGGGCGGCCCGGTGGGCGGTGGAGGCTCGGTGACGGGCGAGGGCGTCCAGGGTGTCGCGGAGGCTGAACGGCGCCTCGGGCAGCCGGTGGCCGTCGTCCGTGCAGGCCTGCCACCAGTGGTGCAGCAGCAGGTCGGTGCCGTGGGCGTCGGTGACCGTGCCATCGAGGCTGAGATGGACCACGGCGCGTCCAGCAGGCTCCCGGCAGATCTCGACCTGGAACGGCGGCCAGTGGCCGGGCGGGTAGCGGTGGTGCGACAGGCGGCGCCGTACGGCGCTCGCCTCGGTCTCCAGTGCGTCTGCGTCCACGGTCTCGTGGACGACGGGCTCGGGCACCCGCACGCTCTCCTGGACCCGCTGGTGGCGTCCGACCCCGGTCATCCTGAGGGCGTCGAAGTGCTCCACGAGCCGCCGCCAGGCCCGGGCGAGACGGTCGACGTCCAGCCCGTCGACGGCGAACTCGTGGTAGTGATGGCAGCCAAGGGCATCCGGGTCCAACTCCGGGTACTTGCCGACGACGTACGCCTCCTGCATGGGGGTCGCCGGGGCGGGTTCGTACCGCAGTTCCGGCACGGCCACCACGTCGACGGGGCCGGCGGCGGCGCTTTCGCCGTCCTCGCCGGCTGCCCCCTCGATCCAGTCGGCGAGGTGGCGCGGAGTGCGGCAGTCCAGGAGCCGGGAGAGGGGCACCTCCCTGCCGAACTCGGTCTCGATCTCCAGCATCAGCCGCACTGCGGCGAGCGAGGAGAGTCCGGCGTCGGCCAGCTCGGTGTCCGGGTGCAGTGGCCCGGCCTGGGTGACCAGTGGCTCCAGGATGCCGAGCAGCCGCTCACAGGCCGTGCTGGCGGTCACCTCGGCAGATGACTCGGGGACGGGCTCCGCGGGCTTCAACGCTCCCCCTTGGTTCGGTGGTCGGTCTCAGCAGGGCCGGTTCACCACTCCCAGCGGCCCAGCACCGGATACGGCGGCTGAAGCATGGGGTGGTTCTCGTCCTGCGAGGCCCTGGTGGTGAAACCGGCCGCCTTCTCGACGTTGGCGGTGAACGCCTTGCGGAAGCGGTCGTCGCCGGGCAGCCCGGCATCGTCGGCCGCTTTGATCATCAAAGTGACGAAGCGTTCACTCTGTTCCGGGGTGATCCGCATGCCGACGTGGGCCCTCAACAGCGCGATGAATCCGCCGAGTTCGTCGGTGTAGCGGGCCGGGCCGCCGAGCATCTCGACGAAGAACGCGGTCAGGTGGTCGGCATGGTGCGGTGATCCGGCACGGAACAGGTCGCCCAGCAGCGGGTCTCCGAGAACCAGGTGGTGGAAGTGCTCCGCGAACCGCCGCAACACCTCTTCACCACCGACGTGTTCGTACATCGTCGTCATTACGTCCGCCCTTCGGTGCACCGCTCGACCAGCGGGGACGGTACAGGGGACGCCGGATCCCGACTGCTCAACCTTGTGCACCGCAGGCGGGCGGTCCACTAGCCCCACGCGGGCGGCGTCGGCGATGACCGCGGCGTCCTTGGCGTCGGTTTTCGCCTCGCCCGAGTAGAGGTCGGCGATCCGCCGCATGGCGAGTCCGGTCAGTCGACCTTGCAGCCGACATCGCGGAGGACGGTGAGCGGGAAGGCGCCGATGGAGGCGGCTGGTCGACGATGACGAGCGCAGTGCCGAACTTCGCGGCCGGCTTGTCGAAGACGGCCCGCAGCTTCGGCTCTCTGTTGGGCAGCTACTTGTCGAAGACCTTCTTGCCGACCGGGGCGAGTCCGAGGCCGTGGTGGGCGGTCTTGCCGACGTCCAGGCCGAGGAAGGCGCCCACGTAGCCGATGTCGAACATCGTGCTCCCAGCTGCTTCGGTGCGGTGCTGGCCAGGGAGTCGGCGCCGTACGCGCGCATCCACGTTATGCGGACCTGCCGCCCGCAGGGTGCCGGGCACTGCACTCGGCGGGGCGGTAGTCGGACCTCCCATCAGCGTCTCCAACGGCACCGCTCGAGCCTGGTGACACCACTGCCCAGGTCATGTCTTCGATAGGGAGGGGGACCAGTCACGCCGAGCCCGGAGGCCAGCGGCCCTCTTGCAGGACCGCGAAGAGGATAACGGGGAGGGGCGTCGCAGCCTGTCCAGTCGGCGCACGTCCTCCTCTCCCCTCCTTCGGGTATGCGTCGCCCCGCAACCGGGTGCGCGCCGTGTCGGGTCGTTGTTGACCCGGTCCGAGCCGTGGGATTTCATGAAGGCCATGTCTGAGGGATCACAGAAGCAAGCGAATCCGGTTCTCTTCTTCGCAACGCAGGAGGAGTGGGAGAAGTGGCTGGCGGAGAACCACTCGGAAGTGCCGGGGGTCTGGTTCAAGATTCCCAAGGACGGCTCCGGAATCGACGGCGTCGACTACGCGCACGCGCTGGAGTCGGCGCTCTGCTACGGCTGGATCGACGGGCAGAAGAAGAAACTGGACGAGCAGCACTGGCTGCAGCGCTTCACCCCACGGCGGCAGGGTAGCAAGTGGTCGAAGGTGAACCGAGAGAAGGCCACCGATTTGATCGAGCGGGGCCGGATGCGACCCGCCGGTCTGCGCGAGGTGGAGAAAGCCAAGGCTGACGGCCGTTGGGAGGCGGCTTACACGGCCCCGAGCAAGGCGACGGTACCCGACGACCTCCAGGCCGCCCTGGACGCGGCACCGGCGGCCCGCGACTTCTTTGCCGCTCTGGACGGCCGCAACCGGTACGCGATCCTGCACCGAGTAGAGGATGCCAAGAAGGCGGAGACCCGGGCGGCCCGCATCGAGAAGTTCGTCGCCATGCTCGCCGAGGGGAAGAAACTCTATCCCTGAGCCGCGCGGGTCAGACCCTCCGGCTCCAATCGGGATGCGTTCGCGACATGGGTTCGGACGCCCGTATAGAGCCTGCCGACGCATACGCCCGTCGGGCCCATCTCTCTGGCTCTGACGTCGTTCAGTAGGATCCGCGATCATGGGGAGCCGTCACGGTCGGTTACTGGAGCAGGATCATCTTCCTGAGCAAATCGAACTCTGCGCACCCGAAGAGTCGCTTTTTGATCTTTTTGATGCGATTCACGGCGCCCTCCGTGCCGCCGGAGCTCCAGCGAAGGGTGAGCCCGGCAGTGACGGCGTCGAGGTCGCCGGTCAGCCCGCGGGCGGAGCCGGTCAGTCCAGGCAGGTCCGCCGCGAGGGCCTCGTCAATCCAGACGGGCAAGAGGACGCCGGTCTGCTGAGTGAGGGGGTCCGGTAGGAACGGACCCGTCCTGGTCGCCAGACGCGCGGTGCATGGGTGGTCCAGACCCACTGGGCGAAGAACCGGGGTCGTCGTGCGACGGCCTGGTTCCACGCCGTCTGGGCTTTCTTCCTGCCCCGCAGCCGTTTGAACTTCTTGCGCATCCACCGCATCACGTAGGAGTTGACGCGTTCCAGGAGAGGATGGAGGGCCGACTGGTAGAAGGCCCCGTAGTACGCCATCCACCCGCGAATGATCGGGTTGATGAACCGTGCGAGGTCCGCTTCGGTCAGGCTGGTGCGGTGGTGCAGCCGCCAGGACCGCACCTCGGAACTGATCCCGCGCAGGGCTTCCCCGCTGATCGCGGGAAGGAACGACCGGAACATCTGGCCGTCCTTGCGGACCGCGGAGCGTGTGCGGAAGGTGAACCCCAGGAACGTGAACTCGGTGTCCTCGTACGAGGCACGCCGGTTGGCGTCCTGGCAGTACACGATCCGTGTTTTCTCCGGGTGCAGTTCAAGCCCTACCTCGGCCATCCTCTTCCTGATCGCCGCGAGCACGAAGCGTGCCTGGCGTTCGCTGACGCAGTGGACCACCGCGTCGTCCACGTACCGTTCGAACCCGATGGCGGGGAAGTTCCGCGCCATCCAGGCATCGAAGGCGTAGTGGAGGAAGAGGTTGGCGAGGACCGGCGAGACCGAGGAGCCCTGGGGCGTCCCCCGGTCCCGCTCGCGCTGAGTCCCGTCGGGCAGCTGCAGCGGTGCGGCGAGCCATCGCCGCACATACAGCAGGACCCAGGACTGGGACGGATCAGTGTGGGCGGCGACCGCCTTGAGGACCAGGTCCCACGGAACACTGTCGAAGAATGCGCGGATGTCCAGGTCGATGACCCAGTCCGCCTTCCAGCAGCGCTCCCGGCACCGGCCCACAGCATCGATCGCCGACCGCCCGGGGCGGTAACCGTAGGAGTCCGGATGAAAGACCGGCTCGGCCTTCGCCTCCAGCACCCCGGCGACCACCGTCTGGGCGATACGATCCCCGATCGTGGGCACGCCCAAGATCCGGACGCCCCCTTTCTTGGGAATCTCCACCGCACGCACCGGGGGTGGAAAGTAGGTGCCGGAGGAGAGGCGATTCCAGATCCGGTACAGATTGTTCTTCAGATCCTTCTCGAACTTTTCCATCGACACCGCATCCACACCCGCCGCGCCTTTGTTCGACCTGACTTTCTCGTACGCCTCCCAGACGGACTGCTTGGAAATATTGAACGGCTTACCTGATGCTTTCAACTCGCTCACGCGACTCCTCCCGGGTAACGCCCGGTTGGTCGAATAAACACAGTCACGAACGACCCGGCCCCTTCGCTCCGCCCTCATTACAGGGGTTTCATCACTACTACGAGCCGGTCCGCCGGCGTGCCTGGCGTCGGTACTCAGTCCCTCGCGGCTTCGGACCGCCCGGGACGCTCCCTCTCTCCCCGCTCGCCAGCGGAGACGTATCCGGGCCCGCCTTCTCCTGTTCCGTACGAAGGCCGCAGACCGGGCTCGCGTCGCCTGCATGCCGGACACCGCCTGGCCAATAAACGGGCACCCGCCAGACTCATCCCGGGACTGCCTTGACACCCCGGTTCTGATGTCAACTCTACTTTTCGACACGTCAGCAGCGATTCACTTGCGCTCGCCTTCCCGATCCCCACCTGACGCCTCAATGGACGCCTTTTCCTCATCGTTCACCACGGCAGTCTTCAGCTAGCGCAGCATGAGGTGGTTTAAATCCTCCCCCCGCAGGGCGAATTTGAGGGGCCAAAACCCTCATCCTTCGTACAGCATCGCTACAAGAAGAGTTCCTACATGCTTCTTCCTTTCGCGTTCAGGACACAACAAGGCCGTGAAGTTTGTGGCTGGGTCTCGTTGTCAAGGGCCTGTGGGCGCGAGGATGTCGATGCCGGTGGTGGCTTTGTAGCTGGTGCGGTCGGTGCGGGGGCCTCGTGCCTGGTACTTGGAGATGGCGCGTTTCACGATGCGGGGGCTGATCCGCAGTCGCCGTGGGGGCAGCAGTGCGGCCAGGACGTGCCGTCCGATCGTGCCGGCCAGGTCGATGACGGTGTCGGCGATGACGCCCGCGGCGAGGATGAGCTGGTCGCGGGCGGCTTGGAGAGCGATGCTGAAGCCGGCCCGGTCGGGGTCGGTGCCCGGCCGGTGGACGTCACCCGAGCACCGGCGCACCAGGTCCCCCGTGCGATACATCCGGGCGCCGGTTTCGCCGAAGGGATCGGGTACGAAGCACGACGCCGTCAGGGAGGGCCGGGGCCGGGATCCAGTGGCACGTATGCCGCCCCCGCACGCCACACTCCGAGGAACGCGGTGATGAGTCCGGCGCCACGGTTGAGCTGCACACCGACCCGGTCGCCGGGGCCGACGCCCCGTGCAAAGAGCCGGCCGGCCAGTCGGGCGGCAGAGCGGTCGAGTTCGGCGAAGGTGAGGTCGCCCTCGCTTCCCCGTACGGCGAGCCGTTCGGGGTGTTCGCGCACGGCCCGCTGGAAGCGGCTCAGCGGATCGGCCGACGCGCTGGTCGCAGCGCCCGTGCAGCGGCAACGTTCCACTGGTGGGGTGGGACGCACGGTCCGGTTCCTCTCGTCTACGCCGAGGTCGCGGCGAGTCGGATGCTCGGCCGGCAGGCGTCGATCTCCACGGGGGTTGCCCATGGCCACGACGATCTTCCGCTCTCCTCGGAACGGGTCACGTCCGTGGGCGGCCAGGATGTTGTCGACGAGCAGCAGATCGCCCGCCTCCCATCGCTCCCGTACGGTGGCGGCGTCGTAGGCGGCTCGGACGGCCTGAATGTCCTGCCTCGTCGGCGGTTCGCCGTCTCCGAAGGCCGAGTTGAAAGGCAGCCCGTCCGGTCCGAACTCGTCAAGGAGGGTTTCCCGGAGTTCGTCGTCCAGCGACCATGCATTCCAGAAGGCCAGGCGGTTGAACCAGACCTCGGCTTCCGTGGACGGGTGCCGGACGACGCCGGGGCGCAACTGGCTGGTGCGGAGGTTTCCGTCCTGCTGCCATTCATAGGCGATGAGGTTGTCGTCGCAGTACCGCTCCACGTCCTTCGCGTTCTCGGCCGAGAACGCGGTGCGCCAGTCGGTCGATATCAGGTCGGAGTACGACCGCTTCAGCTGCCAGCCGACGGACCGCATCCTGGCCACGAGATGCGGCGGCAGACTGCTGAGGACCTTTCGGCAGTCGGCGATGGGTGTTGCCCCGCCGACCGCCGGAGCGAGGAGACAACCGAAGAGCAACAGTCCCGGAAAGCGAAGGGTGTAGCTTTTCTCGTTGTGCATGGCGATGGATTGCGACGGTGGAAGGTCGGTGGACGAGAAGACCCCGTCCCCGTAGTCGCTGCGTGGTGTCGCCTTCTCCCGATAGGGAGTACTGCTGGGAATGAGCACGTCGCGCACCCGGGCGAAATCGTCCACGCTGCGTACGGGAAGGCCGCGGATGTACAGGGCGCCGTGTTCGTGAAGTGCGTCGATGATGTCAGGGTGAAGCGCGGTCAGCCGACGGCAGGCTCCGTCGATGTCCCGCACACCGTCGATTCGTGTCGTGGCCGGCTTCCCCGGAGCCGATCGCCAGGCGAGCGGTCCTGTGGGTCCGTCTGTGGGTGCACTCATTGCTCCTCCTCCACGCGCGCAACTGAGGCTGCCAGATCCACGTCGCCCTGTGCGGGGCGACGGCCTGCCACGATCTGAACGGCTGTCTGAACGGCTGGTCAAAGCCCGCCGCAGGCTTTGCGGTCCACCTTGCCGTTCGCGGTGAGCGGCAGGGCGTCGAGGTGCACGAATCGGGTCGGGATCATATGGCGGGGCACATGGGGGTACAGCCGGTCGCGGAGTTCGGCGGGCGCGGCCCGTTCGCCGCTGTGGACCGCGGTGAGCATCGGCTCGCCGCGCGGACCCGGCGCGGCGACGACCACCGCGTCGTCGAGGCCGCCCCACCGGCGGATCGCGGACTCCACGTCGCCCAGTTCGAGCCGTCGGCCCATGATCTTGACTTGCTGGTCGAGCCGGTCGAGGTGCACCAGTTCTCCGTCCTCGACCACCACTCGGTCGCCGGTGCGGTACCACGCCTGCGCACTGGGAGCCGGGCCGGCGTTCGACCCGGGCTCATGAAAGTGCCCCTCGTTGTCCGCCGGGTCGAGATAGCCGTCGAACCGCTGCGGTCCGCGGACCTGGAGTTCGCCGGTGCGCGGATCGATCCGGTGGTCGAGATGCGGGTAGACGCGGCCGATCGGGACAGTGCCGTTGGAGGTCTTCGGCCACGCGGAGTGGTCGGCCGGGAGCCGGTAGGCCGTCATCGTGATGACGATCTCGGTGGGCCCGTACAGATTCTCCACCATGCTCCCCGGAGCGGCGGCCGACCAGACCCGGGCCTGTTCCACGGTCAGCCGGTCCCCGGCGAACAGGCTGCGGCGCAGCGTCGGCAGGCTGCCGGGGTCGAGTGAGCCGGTGTCGCGCGCCATGGAGATGATCGAGGGCACGGAGAACCAGTGGGTCAGGGCGTGGTCGTTCACAAAGCCGACCGGGTCGACCAGTTCGCCACGCGAGGGCACCACGAGCGTCGCGCCGCCGCCCCAGGCGGTGAACATGTCGAAGACCGACGGGTCGAAGGTCAGGCCGAAGGTCTGGGACATCCGGCAGCCGGGCCCGATCCGGTACCGGTCGGTTTCGGCACACCGGTGGAGCCCGAGGTGAAGAGGATGTACGCGACTGCGTCCGGGTCGAGCGCGTCGTCGGCCGGGGCGGCCGGGGCGGTGGGGGCGGCCCGCAGGGACCGCCGCACGTCGTCCTCGCCGACGGTGATCACCGGCACTCCGGTGCCGTCCGCGAGCGAGGTGTCCTTGCCGTCGTCGGCCAGTACGGCGTCCAGCCGGGCGAGTTCGAGGATCTGACGGTTTCTGGCGGCCGGGTAGTCCTCGCTCAGCGGGACCACGGTGCCGCCGCCACGCAGTACGCCGAGGTAGCCGGCGTAGGCGGCCACGCTGCCTGCGGCGAGTAGCCCCACCCGGGCCGGCCGCGGCCCGGTCGCCGCGACCACGCGGGCGGCCAGCTCACGGGAAACGGCGTCCAGTTGGCCGTAGGTCAGCCGTTGCCCGGCGACGACCAGCGCGTCTGATCGGGGACGCGGCGGGCAGTGTCGGCGAACCAGGAGTGCAGGGTCTTCGCGGGCAAGGAATCACCCTCCCTCCGTGGGCATGCCCCCGCGGCGTCCGAAGCGGCCGGCAGATGACGTTCAGTCAGGCGGTCTTCCAGATGCCGATCGTACAGAGTGCGAAATCATACAGATCGTCAAAGTATCGTGGAGCCACGGGAGTTGGTGGCTGATACAGATGCGTCAGATCGTGCGCCAAGAAGTCCTGAAATAGGTGTTGGACGTGTGCAGGAGGCGCTGTGGTCCCTGACTGCCCGCGCCGCCGTACGCCGGGCGAGCCCAAAATCGCCGCGCGTGCCGAGGCCGCCCTGCGGATGCCCCTGCAGAGCACGCGGGCGCCGCCGGCGGAATGCTGACCCTGGGCCCGGTGGCGCGGTACCTGGCGGAGGCGGAGGCGTGCGCCGGAGCGGGATGGCGACAGCGATGCGCGACCCCCGAGCCCGTGGCGCCCGCTCCACGGTCCCGGCGTGATCAGATCGCCAGGGCGTCCGGAGGGCGTCCATATTCCCGATGTTCACCCTGTCATCCCTCTATGCAATGTGCACCTGCTGCCTTTCCAATGGCACCTAGCCAGGAGAAGGAGGCACGCTGATGGGGTTGTATGCCGACGAGGACGTCACACTTCCCAATTCCGTGCTGGGCAAGGCACAACTGCTACTCGCCGCGTTCGAATCGGGTGCGGTCCGGCTGCGCCTGAGCGAGCTGAGCCGACGATCGGGGGTGCCGAAGGCGTCGGCCTACCGCCTCGCTCAGGAGCTGGTGCAATGGGGTCTGCTCGACCGGCAGGAGGAGACGTACCAGCTCGGTATGCGGCTCTTCCAGCTCGGCCAGCGCGTTCCCGCCTCCGCGGTGCTGCGCTCCGTCGCGCGCCCACTGCTCACCGACCTGTTCACGCGCACCCGGGCCACGATCCATCTCGCGGTGCTCGACGGAACCCATGTTCTCTTCCTCGAAAAGATCGCCGGAGGGGCGAACGTGCACACGCATTCCCAGCTCGGCGGCAGGTTGCCGGCGTCCTGCACGGCGACGGGAAAGGTGCTGCTCGCCCTGTGCCCGGACGGCCACCGGCACATCGGGCGACTCGCGGCCGGCGTCGGCCTTCCGACGCTGACCGACCGGTCGGTGAAGTCCGCGGGCGCGCTCAACCGGCAGTTGATCGCAGTGCAGCGCCGGCGCTTCGCCCACGAGGTCGGGGAGGTCAGGACCGGATACGCCAGTCTCGCCGTGCCCGTGGTGCACCCCGACGGGGGCGTGCACGCGGCGGTGTCGGCCACCGGGCCGGTGTCCGAGGTCTCGGTGGAGCGCCTGCTGCCCATGCTGCGTACTACGGCGGCCGGCATCGCCAGGGGGCTCACCGGAGACCCGGAGCCGCGGGTTCGGTGAGCGGAACAGGTATCTGGCCGCCCGGCACCCGGGGAGGTGATCGTGAGGCTCCGCCCGCAGAGGAGGGGAAGGAGCCGAAGTGGGAACAGACCCGTCGCCGCTGCGCGTGCTCGATCTGACCGATGAACTGGCCTATCAGAGTGCACGGTTGCTCGTGGGCCTGGGCGCGGACGTGGTACGGATCGAGCCGGGCGCGGACTTGGATCCCGCGGCCGCGGTGCACTGGCACGCGGGGAAACGCTGGGTGGAGGTGTCCGGGGAGGACGGGCTCGACGAGCTGGCGCGAGGCGCCGACATCATTCTCGAAAGCGGACCCGCCGCACGGTTGCGCGGGCTGCGTGCTGACGACAGCACGTCCCGGTGGCCGCATGCCGTGCACGTGGTGGTGACACCCTTCGGCCTGACCGGCCCGCGGCGCGACTGGGTCGGCGACGACCTGGTTCTGGCGTCGGCGGGCGGGATGACCTGGCTCGGTGGGCGGCCCGACGGGCAGCCGAAGCCGCCGCCACGCGAGCAGGCACTCCAGACGGCCGGAGCGCAGGCGGCGATCGGGGCGCTGCTCGGCCTCGTGTCGGGGCGGGGACAACTGGTCGACATCTCCGTTCAGGAGGCCGTCGCCGCCACCCTTGAGACCGCCGCCCTCGCCTGGATCCACGCCGGGCGCTTCCCGGTACGCAATGGCGGAGTGTACGAGCATGTGGCGCACCGGATCTTCGCCGCGGCCGACGGATATGTGGCCGGCGGCTACTCGGGCAGCGACCGTATGTGGACCGACCTGTTGGCGTGGCTGGTGGAGCGCGGCGAAGCCGGTGACCTGGCCGAGGAACGCTGGAACGACGCCGCCTTCCGCTGGCGGGGGCGACCCCATGTCGACGGGCTCGTACAGCGGTTCGTGGCGCGGTGGCCGGCCGCCGACCTCGCGCGGGAGGCGCGAGCGCGCGCTCTGCCCTGGGCGGAAGTGGTACCGCCGCAGCAGCTGCCGGCCAACCCGCAGCTGCGTGACCGCGGCTTCCTCGTCACGGTCACCGGCGACGGGCTGCCCGAGGGCGGTGTGGTGGACGTCGGCTTCCCGTGGACGCGGCTGCCCCGGCCCCTCGTGCTGGAGGCGATTCGCGAGGTGCCGCGGACCGAGAGGCCCTGGCGGCACCCGAAGCCACGCGGCCGGAGCGCCTCGGCGAAGTCCCGTGCCTTGCAGGGGGTGCGGGTGCTGGACCTGACCTGGGTGCTCGCCGGACCGTACGTCACGAAGCAGCTCGGTGAGCACGGCGCGGACATCGTCAAGGTCGAGTCGAAGCACCGGCCGGACCCCACGCGTTTCGCCCCCTCCATGCATCTGCGACCGGGTGACGACCCCGACGACAGCGGGTACTTCCTCAACTTCAACCGGAACAAGCGGAGCGTCGCCCTCAACCTGCGGACCGGGGAGGGCCGGCACCTGCTGCGGGGGCTGGTGCCGCACTGCGACGTGGTCGTGGAGAACTACAGCCCGGGTGTGCTCGCCCGGTGGGGCATGGACTACGCGTCGCTACGCGAGCTGAATCCCGAGGTGATCCTGGTGTCGATGGCGGGGGTCGGACAGACCGGCCCCTGGCACCGGGCCGTGACGTTCGCCGACACGCTCGCCGCGATGTCGGGCCTGTCCAGCGAGACCCGCGACCCGGGCGGCCCGCCGCAGGGCCTCACCTTCGGCCTCGGCGACATGGTCGCCGCCAATGCCGCCGTGCTCGCCACGCTCGACCTGCTCGCGCAGGGGCGCGGCGGACAGGTGGACCTGTCCCAGCTGGAAGCGATGGCCGCGACCATGGGACCGGCCGTGCTGGAGCCGGTGCTCGGCGGGGGCGTGCCGGATCCGCGGACCGCCGCGTACCCGAACCGGTCACCGAGTGCGGTGCCGCACGGTGTGTATCCGGCGGCCGGGGACGACCGGTGGGTGGCCGTCTCCGTGACGGACGAGGTGCAGTGGCGCGCGCTGACCGGTCTCGTCGCCCTGCCGTGCCGCGACGGCGGCCTGGCGGCTCGGCGCGCTCACGAGGACGCCATCGACACGGCCCTGGCGGCCTGGACCCGGACAACGGACGCCTGGGAACTCGCGGCGCTGCTGCAGGCGAAGGGCGTTCCGGCGGCGGTCGTGGCCACCGGGCAGGACCTGGTGGAATCCGATGAGCAGCTCGCGGCCCGCGGCTTCTACCCCGTGCTTGAGCATCCGCTGGCCGGACCGGTCCGGCACGAGGGCATCGTCTTGCGGCTCGCCGCGACCCCCGGAGCGCTCACCGCGCCCGCGCCCCTCCTGGGCCGGCACACCCGCCAGGTGCTGCATGAGCTGCTCGGCCTGGGCGCCGACGAACTCGACGTCCTGGCCGCGAAAGGCGTAACCGAATGACCAAGGGGACCGAGAAGAACAAGGAGAACATCGTGACGGCACCCTCCGTACTCGACGTGTCCCGTGACGGCGCCGTGGCCACGGTCCGGGTCGACCGGCCCAAGGCGAACGCCGTCGACCCGGCGATGATCGAGGAGTTCCGCACGGTCCTGCCGTCGCTCGCGGGCGACCCGCGGGTGCGCTGCATCGTCATCACCGGCACCGGCCGCTTCTTCATCGCCGGTGCCGACATCGCCGTGATGCGGGACCTGTCGGCGGGCAACCAGGCTGAGATGCGGCGCTGGATCGACGTCCAGCGGCTGATCGAGCAAGCACCGAAACCGGTCGTCGCGGCGATCAACGGACATGCTCTCGGCGGCGGTGCCGAGCTGTCGCTGGCCTGCGATCTCCGCATCATCTCCGCCGAGGCCACCTTCGGGTTCCCGGAGATACGACTCGGTCTGTTCCCCGGCGCCGGGGGCAGCCAGCGGCTGCCGCGGCTGGTCGGACCGCATCTGGCGAAACGGCTGATGATCGAGGGTGAACGGCTTGCGGCGCAGCGGGCCCTGGAACTGGGACTCGTCGACGTGGTCGCGGAACCCGCCGCGTTCGAGGCCCTGGTCGCCGAGCGGGCCCGGCTCCTCGCCGCGAAGCCGACGGCGGCCATCGCCCTGCTCAAGCGCGTGGTGGACGAGGGGTACGGGCTGCCCGTCGAGCAGGCGCTGGAGCGCGAGGAGAAGGGCGTGGCCGAGCTGACCCGAACCGCCGACGCGGCGGAGGGCCTGCAGGCGTTCCTGGACAAGCGCGCAGCGGTCTTCACCGGCCACTGATCATGGACGGGCGATCGAGTCGGCAAGGGTCGGTGCCGCCTCGGATCCCGCCTCGGGTGCCGGGGCGCCCGGTACAGGTTCGCTGAGCGGACCGTCGTGCTGGGCCTGGGGCCGGCACGGTGATGGGCTCGACTCCGTACAGCCCAACTCGTACAGGAGGACTGGCATGTCACCAGCACCGGAGAGCCACTACGCGGATGGCGCCGGAATCCGCTACCACTACCACGATCTGGGCTCCGGGCCCGACACGGTCTTTCTGCACGGCGGGGGCCCGGGCTGCACCGCGTGGAGCGACTTCGGGCCGGTCGCCCCGCTGTTCGCGGCCGACCGGCGCTGTCTGCTCGTCGACATCCACCAGTACGGCAGGTCGGAGAAGTCCCGTATCGAGGGGCCGATGTGGGACCACCACGCGGCCAGGACGGTCGGCCTGCTCGACACCCTCGGCGTGGACCGCGCCGATTTCGTGTGCAACTCCTGGGGCGGCACGATCGCGCTCAACCTGGCCGCGAAGTACCCGGACCGGGTCCGGTCCCTGGTCGTCACCGGCAGCATGCCGGTCTTCTACGGCCCCCTCGCCCCGCTCCCCGAGAACGGGCACCGCGGCCGCACGGCCCGTGACGTCTACTACGGCGGCGAGGGCCCGACCCGCGAGAAGATGCGCCAACTGATCACCAGGCTGGAGTGGTACGACGGTGCGAAGCTCCCCGAGGAGACCCTGACCCTGCGCTACGAGCAGAGCCTCGACGAGGGCGAGCGCGCGCTCGCCGCGATGTCCGACTCGCCGCGCGGCGACTGGCAGGACCTGACGGAGGAACTGGGCCGGATCCAGGCGCCGACGCTCTTCATCTGGGGCATGCAGGACGCGTTCCTCACCCCGGACTATCCGCTGATGCTCGCGCGCATGGTGCCGGGCGGCAGTCTGCATGTGATGGACCACGCCTCCCACCACCTCCAGGAGGAGCGTCCCGATGCCTACCACTCGGTGGTCAGCGGCTTCCTCGGCTCCTTTTCCTGAACCGCCTTCTCCCCTTCCTGAACCGCTCCTCCCCTTCCTGAACCCGCCCTCTCCCCAACTCCCGGACGGAGTACCAGCCCGTGACCATCTGGACCGAGATCAGCCCCACCCCCTTCCGCCTCGAGTACGTGGATGCCGCGGGCGTCACCACCCGCACACTGCGGGCGGGCGACCCGGCCGCGCAGTCCGTCGTCTTCCTGCACGGCACCAGCGGCCACCTGGAGGCTTTCGCGCGTAACATCACCGCGCACGCCGGGTACGACGTGCACGCCATCGACCTGCTCGGCCACGGCTACACCGGCAAACCCGACCGGCCCTACGAGATCGCCGACTATGTCGCCCACCTCATGGACTACCTGGACGCCGTCGACGTCGACAGCGCCCACATCGTCGGCGAGTCCCTCGGCGGCTGGGTCGGCGCCCGCGCCGCCATCGACCACCCGGAGCGGGTGCGCAGCCTCCAACTGCTGTGCTCCGGCGGCACTGTGGCCAACCCCGAGGTCATGCACCGCATCCGCACCAGCACCAAGAACGCCGTCGTGAGCGACGACATCGACCTCACCCGCAAGCGGTTGCGGCTGCTCATGGCCGACGACAAGGACGCCACCGAGGAACTGGTCGAGGTCCGGCACGCGATCTACCACACACCGGAGTTCGTCGCGGGCGTCGACAACCTCCTCTCCCTCCAGGACATGGAACGGCGCCGGCGCAACCTCCTGCTCCCCGAGCAGCTGGAACGGATCACCCAGCCGACGCTGGTCGTGTGGGGCCGCCAGAACCCGTTCGGCGAGGTGCCCGAGGCCGCAGCGATCCATCGGGCCGTGGGCGGCTCACAGTTGGAGCTGCTGGAGAACTGCGGGCACTGGCCGCAGCACGAGCAGGCCGAGCAGTACAACGCTCTCAGCCTCGCCTTCCTGAGCAAGGCGGCCGGCTGATGCGGGCGGCCCGGTTCCATACGTGGGGCGCCGCACCGGTCGTCGAGGAAATGCCCGAACCCGTACGCGGGCCGGGAGAGGTCCTGGTCCAGGTGGAGGCGGGCGGCGTCGGGCACCTCGATGTGACCGTCTCCTCGGGCGAGTTCGACATGAGGCCGCAACTGCCGTACATCGGAGGCGTCGAGGGAGCGGGGACCGTTCTGGAGGCCGACGACGACTCCGGGCTCGCACCCGGCGCCCAGGTCGTACTGCGCGGCGGTGGCCTCGGCATCGTCCGCGACGGTACGTGGACGGAGCGGGTCAGCGTGCGCCGCAAGGCCGTCACCCCGCTGGGGGCTCCGCTCGAACCGGCCGTGGCGGCCGGCTTCTTCGTCCCGGCCACCACGGCCTACGTCGCGCTGCACGACGTCGCCGAGGTGGTCAAGGGCGAGGAGGTCATCGTCGTCGGGGCGGCCGGCGCGGTCGGCGCCATGGTCGTCCAGCAGGCGCTCGCGGCGGGCGCGCGGGTGACCGGCGTGGTGGGCCGGGCCGATCAACTGGCCGATGTGCCCGAGGGGGCGCGGGCCGTGGTGTCGGCCGACGCCGAGGACCTCGCGCAGACCCGCTCGGCCTCCCTCCTCGTCGACACGCTCGGCGGCGAGGGCCTGATCGGCCGCAGCCGGTGGGTGCGGCAGGGCGGTCGTGCGGTCGTCATCGGGTACGTGGCCGGTCCGCGCGTCGAACTCGACCTGCCCAGCTGGCTCCTCGACGACGTCGCTCTTTTCCCCGTCAACATGATCCGCCAGGAACGCCGGGCCCGCGAGGTCTCCGGCGAGCTCGTGCGACGGCTCTCCTGCGGTGACCTCACGCTGCCCGTGGAGACATTCGGGCTCGGCGACACCCCGGCCGCGCTGGAGGCGCTGCGGAACGGCCGGGTGCGGGGGCGGGCGGTCGTCCTCCCCGGCCGAGCCGGGTAGCGCTGCACACGGCGAAGCCGGACCCCGATATCCCCCGCGCCCCTCGGTGGCGCGGGGAACGGCGCGCACGTCACGAGGCACCCGGCTCAGTACCGCGCACTGAGCCGCACCGGTCCCAGGTCACGGCCGTGACGCCGCGCTCGCGCAGCGCCGCCTTGCGGACCTTGCCGGTCTCCGTGAGCGGCAGCGCCTCGACGATGTCGACATACCGGGGCACCGCGAACCCGGGCAGCTCCGCCGCACAGTGGCGCGCCAGGTCCGCCGGGTCGAGCGCGCACCCCGCACGCGGTACGACGGCCACCATCACCTCCTCCTCCGCCAGTTCGGAAGCGACCGGGAACGCGGCCGCCTCGGCGACCGCGGGGTGAGCGCGAAGCGCCGTCTCCACCTCGTACGAGGAGATGTTCTCGCCGCGGCGCCGGATGCAGTCCTTGACGCGGTCGATGAAACGGAACCAGCCGTCGGGGTCGCGGACCACGCGGTCCCCGGTCCGGCGCCAGGAGCCGGGCGGTTCCTTGGGATGCCCCAAGTAACCGGTGGCGAAGGCGAATTCCCGCTCGGTGCGGACGACGAGTTCACCTGGTGTGCCGTCGGGGACCGGGGTGAGGTCCGCGCCGACGACCTTGGCGTGGAAGCCTGCACGGACCGTTCCCATGAATCCCGGCCGATGGTCGTCGGGTGTGTGCCCGATGACCAGGTTGGTCTCCGTGGAGCCGAACCCGTCGACGAGGGTGATGCCGAAACGCTCCCGGAACGGGTGCCACAAGGGGCCGGGAGTGGCGGGCGCGAGGCCGCGCCACGCCCGGTGTGCGCGCTCGCCCGGAGCTGGGGGCCGGGCAAAGAGCATCGGGACCATCGCGCCCAGGAGGTAGACACAGGTGGCCTTGGTCTCGGCCACGCGTGACCAGTAGCGCGAGCCGGAGAAGCGCTCGTCGACCGCCACTTGCGCCCCCACCGTCATCGCCTGCAGCAGCGTGTTGAGGGCGTTGGTGTGAAAGAGGGGCAGACACGTGTAGAGGGTGTCGTCGGCGGTGAGGCGGAGGGCGTCGGCCACGTTCCGTCCCCACCACACGAACTGTGCCTGCGGGCAGCGCACCCCACGTGCGGGTCCGGTGGTGCCGGAGGTGAACAGTACGGCTCCGGTGTCACCCGGCTGCGACGTGAAGGGGGCGACCGCCTCCGCCGTTGCGGGCGTGGGGGCGTCGGCCGCGCCGAGCACCCACACCCGGCCCTCGTACCCGCCATCCGCCGCGCGCTGCGCCGACTCGCCCTCGGCGTAGAGGAAGCGCGGCCCGGCCTCCTGGAGTGCATGGCGCAGCAGCCGCCCGTGCAGGGCGGTGTGCAGCGGCACCACGACCGCGCCCAGCCAGGCACAGCCGAGGATCAGGTCGACCAGTTCCACTCGGTTGGGCAGCAGCGCGGCGACCCGGTCCCCCGGCCGACAGCCCCGTGCCGCCAGCGCGCCGGCCATCGTGGCCGCGGCCGTGCGGGTCTCCTCGTAGGTACGCCGAACGCCACTGGTCCGCAGAAAGGTCCGGTCGCCGAACTGCGTGGCCGCCGCGTCGACAAGGCCGGGGATCGTCATGCGGTTCATGCGCGGATGGTGTCCGTCGGCCATGTGCCGATCAAGGCCGCCGGTTCGCTCAGCGGTCCACCGCCGCTCGGGTCCGTTCACCGGAACAGTCCCATAGGCGGCGGCCGGGCCGCGGCGGATGCTCGTGGCCGCATACCGGCAGAAGCAGGAACAGGAGGCCACGGCAGGATGACGACGAGCGAAGAAGCACCGGACCGCAAGGAGGCCACCGCCAGGACGCCGGCCCGCTCGCGACGCGGGGCCGCCGACCGGCCGGGCCGCCAGGACTGGTCGTCCTGGCCCCACTACGACGCGGCGGGATCCGGCTTCCGCGGCTACTGGTACCCGGTCACCTGGTCGACCCACATCACCGGCAAGCCGCTCCCGTTCACGATCTGCGGCGAGAAGATCATGCTGATCCGCGACGGAGGCTGGGCGTACGCACTGCACGATCGCTGCCCGCACCGCGGTGTCCCGCTGTCCGAGGGCGACCAGCAGTTCCGTGGCACGGTCAGCTGCCCGTACCACGGCTGGACCTTCGACCTGCCCACGGGCAAGCTGTCCGCGGTCATCACCGACGGCCCCGGCTGCCGCCTGACCGGCAAGCTGGGGGTGCGCACCTACCCGGTCGAGGAGCGCCTCGGCATGGTGTGGGTGTACATCCCCGTCGCGGCCGAGGAGCCGCACCCGATTGACGAGCAGCTGCCCGAGGAGCTGGTCTCCAACGCGTTCGTGATGGGTGGCCGCATCCAGCCGCGCGCCGGCAACTGGCGCTTCGCCTGCGAGAACGGCTTCGACGAGGGGCACGCCAAGTACCTGCACCGGACGGCTCTTTGGCGGCTGTTCAAGCCGATGCCCACCTGGAACATCACCAGGATCGTGCCGCAGGGCCGCTGGATCTACCGCGTGCAGGAGGAGGTTCACTGGGAGGCCGACTTCCCGGGCGTCGGCCGCTGGACCAACAAGCGCTGGTGGAAGAAGCAGCCGCCGAAGGAGACCTTCAACATCGGCAACACCGGCACGCCGGACAGGGTCGACCCCACCATCGAGGCCCAGGAGTTCCCGGGATTCGCCTCGCTGTCGATGCCGGGTGTGCTGCGCATCGCGTACCCGAACTTCATCCACTACGAGTTCTACGTCCCGGTCGACGACCACCGCCACCGCTACGTCGGCGTCATGGTCAACTTCACCCAGGGCTGGGAGACCCTCCGCTTCTACGGCAAGTACCTGGGCGCCGTCCGCTGGTTGTTCCACGGCCAGTTCTCCGGGCAGGACGCCTGGATGGTCGATGTGACCGACGCGCCCCCGGAGAAGCTCTACCGGCCCGACGTCTCGCTGACCGCCTGGCGCAATCTCAGCGAGGAGGAGTACGGCAGAAAGCTCGCAGCCGTCGAGGTCACCGCGACCACCGCCGACTCCGACCCCCAGACCGCGAAGGAGACCTGACCATGGCCCGTACTCTGTTCACGCTACTCGCCGGGGCCGCCGTCGCCCTGGCGCTCCCGCTCGCCAAGAAGCGCTTCGAGCGGACCACCATGACCCAGGTCCACCGGGTGAACCAGTGAGCGCGGTGGGACTGGCGGGGCTGGACGAGCAGCGCCGCGCCTGGGTGTCGGAGGCATGGCGGCATGTCACCGCCGAGCGGCTGCGCGAGTTGGTCGTGCACCTGGTCGGCATCCCCAGCCCGACCGGCGACGAACGGCCGCTCGCCGAGCACATCGCCGCCACGCTGGCCTCCGTCGGCCTGCGCGCCGGCCTCCAGCCGATCGACGGGTGCCAGGCCAACGCCTGGGCCCGGCTCGACGGCGACGGCAGCGGTCCCGACCTGATGCTGTACGCGCCCATCGACACCCTGACGGTGGGCGTGGAGAGCGAGGACCTGCCGTGGATCGGGCCGGAGTTGCGGGAGGACATGCGCCCGCAGGCCACCGTCTACGACGACCTGGTGACCGGTCTCGGCGCCTCCAACCCCAAGGGTCACGCGGCCTGCGTGATGATGGCCGCCGAGGCGATCTCGCTGGCCGGCGTCCCGCTCACCGGCGACCTGGTCGCGGCCTTCGGCGCGGGTGGTATGCCCACTAATGCCCGCCCGGGCGGTGGCCGCGCCAACACCGGGCAGGGCGTGGGCTGTTCGTTCCTGCTGGAGCAGGGTGTGTGGACCGACTACGCGATCATCGCCAAGCCCGGCTGGACGGTGTCCTGGGAGGAGGTGGGCCTGGTGTGGTTCGAGGTCACCGTGCACGGCATCCACACCTACGCGGGCTCGCGCCACCGCCTCCCGTACGACAACGCGATCGATCGCGCCGGCGACGTCGTACGGCATCTGGAGCGGTGGTTCGTCGAATACGCCGGGCGGCACACGCGGGGCACGGTCGCCCCGCAGGGCATCGTGTCGTCGGTGCGCGGCGGCTGGCCGCGGATGGCGGCGGTGACGCCGGCCTGCTGCACCCTGCGGGTGGATCTGCGGATCGGCCCGGACACGACGCCGATCCAGGCGAAGCGGGAATTCACCGCGGCCGTGGCACAGTTGCGGCGCGAGCTGCCGGGCCTGGACGCCACGGTGGAGATGCTCCTGGCCATCCCGGGCACCCGGACCAGCCGGGAGAGCTGGATCTTCCGCAGCGCCGTGGCGGGCTGGGAGGCATTCGAGGGGCGCGCGCACGAGATCATCCGCGGCAACAGCGGCGCGACCGACGCGAACATCCTGCGGGGGCGGGGCATCCCGACCGTGCGGGTGGGCATGCCGAAGGTCACCGAGGCTCCCTTCGACATCGACTTCTCCCGTGGCATGAACACCGTGTCCGTACGGGACATGGAACAGCTGACCCGCCATCTGATCCGCACGGCTGTCGACACCGTCACCCGCTCGCGCGAAGAGGTGGAAGGAGCAACGGCATGACCGAGATCGTGCTGGGTGTGGGGGCCTCCCACAGCACGTTGATGAACACGCACTGGGAGCAGACCCGCCACAAGGACCGCGCCGAACGCTTCCGCGACGCGCTCGGCGAGGCACGCCAGGCGCTGGCGAAGGCCCGCCCGGACACCGTCGTCCTGGTCGGCTCCAACCACTTCCGCGGGTTCTGGCTCGACCTGATCCCCGCCTTCACGCTCGGCGTCGGCGAGTGCGTCGCGAGCGGCGAGTCCGGCACTCCGAAGGGGCCACAGCCCGTGGACGTGCCGCTCGCCCGGCACATCGCGAACTCCCTTGTGGAAAGCGGGCGTTTCGACACGGCGTTCTCCGCACGGCTGCAGATCGACCACGGGCAGTCGCATGCGATCCAGTACTTGCTGGACGGGCTGGACGTGGAGATCGTGCCGCTGGTGGTGAACGTGTTCGCGCATCCCTTGCCGACGCCCCAGCGGTGCGAGCAGTTGGGACGCGCGATCCGCGACGCGGTGCTCGCCTTCCCGCACGACCGGCGCGTCGCGGTGGTCGGCTCGGGTGGGCTCTCGCACCGTCTTCCGTGGCCGGACTGGCGCGATCCGCACGGCGAGGACGAGGAGTTCATGGTCGGCGCCTGGCTCGACGGCCGGGAGAACTGGCAGGAGTACGATCCCCGCCGCCGCGAGATCATCAGGGCCGCGGAGGCGGCCATCACACCCGAGTTCGACGAGGAGTTCCTCTCCCTGATCGAACGTGGCGAGGCACACCGGCTCAGCACCTGCACGACGGAGCAGTTGGAGCAGGCGGCGGGCAACGGCGGGCAGGAGCTGCGTACGTGGCTGCTCATGGCCGCCGCGCTCGACCACACGCCCGGTCGGCGGCTCGCCTACGAACCGATGCCGGAGTGGCTCACCGGGATGGGCGTCGCGGTGCTGGAGCCGCAGGCGCAGCGCGGATGAGCATCGCGGCCGGAGTGCCGACAGTGCCGACGGCCGACCGGTGCCGGCCGGCCGCAGAGACCCGCGGCTTCCCGCTCCGCCCCCGGCCCGCCGTGCCGGAGGCCGAAGCGGTCGCCGACTCGATGAACTCCGTTCTGGGGAAGGTCCGTCCGATCCTGGAGGCGTTCACCGCCGAGGACAACGCGCTCTCGCTGGCCGAGCTGGTGCGCCGGTCGGGGGTGGCCAAGGCCACCGTGCACCGGCTCGCCCAGGAGCTGGTCGCCTGGGGGCTGTTGGAGCGAGAGGGCTGCGACTACCGGCTCGGCCTGCGCATGTTCGAGCTGGGGCAACGGGTGCACCGGCAGCGGATCCTGCGCGAGGCCGTGCAGCCGTACCTGGAGGACCTGCTTCTGATCACCCAGGAGACCATCCACTTCGCCATCCACGACAGCCTCGACGTCGTCTATCTGGACAAGATCTTCCCGCACCGCGGGCTGAACGCCGAGTCCCGGGTGGCCGGACGGCTCCCCCTGTACTGCACGGGGACGGGCAAGGCGATCCTGGCCCACTCGCCTGCGTCGCTCTTCGTCGACGTGGTACGGGGCGGCCTCAAGCCGTTCACCCGGCACACGGTCGTCTCCCCCGGCCGGCTGCGCGCGCAACTGGACCGGATACGCGAGGACGGGATCGCTCTGGAGAGCGAGGAGATCCGGCTCGGTTACGCCAGCCTCGCCGTGCCCGTCTTCGCCCAGGGCACCAGTCTGGTGGGCGCGCTGTCCATCACGGCGCCCAGTTACCGGATGGATGTGGCCGGGCACGCGGCGGCGCTGCGGACCGCCGCACTGGGCATAGGCCGGTCGCTCGCCTGAGCACGTATGACGAAGGACGAAGAGAGGGGCCCGCTGTCCTGCGGGCCCCTCTTGTTCGTCCGCCGGACGTCGTCCTGTCCGGGTGTCCTGTCCAGCCGTCCTGTCCGGCGCCCTGTCCAGCCGTCCTGTCCGGCCGTCCTGTTCAACGGAACGGCTCCGTTGGTAGGACCGCCCGTTCTTCCTACGCTCGCCAACCATGAGCCAACTCACCGACGACACCGATGACACCGATGTCCTTCTCATCGGTGCCGGTCCGACCGGCCTCTACGGCGCCTACTACGCCGGATTCCGCGGTCTGAGCGTCACCGTCATGGACGTCCTGCCGCAGCCCGGCGGGCAGATCAGCGCGATGTACCCCGAGAAGCCCATCTTCGACATCGCCGGTTTCCTCGCCGTGCGCGGCCGCGACCTGGTGGAAAGCCTGGTCGCCCAGGCCGAGCCGTACTCTCCCCGTTACCTGCTCGGACACCGGGCCGTCGAGCTGACACACGATCCGGACGACGGCCGCCCCGTGGTCCGCACCGACCAGGGCCGTCCGGTGCGGGCGGGGGCCGTCGTCATCACCGGCGGAGTGGGCACGTTCACACCGCGTCCGCTGCCGGCCGGCGAGGAGTTCGTGGGGCGCGGCTTGGTGTACTTCGTGCCGGACCCGGCCGAGCATGCGGGTAAGGACGTGGTGGTCGTCGGCGGCGGCGACAGCGCCTTCGACTGGGCCGCCACGCTCTCCCCCGTCGCCCGCACGGTCACCCTGGTGCACCGCACCGCCCGTTTCCGCGCGCACGCCGCGTCCGTCGAAAAGGCCCGTGCGCTCGGCGTGGGCATCGTCACCGACTGCGAGGTCAGCCGACTGCTCGGTGCAACATGCCTGGAACAGGCGGAGATTCGGCACCGCACGACGAGGGAGACCCGGCTGGTCCGGGCCGACACGGTGGTCGCGGCCCTCGGGTTCGTCGCCGACCTCGGCCCGCTGCGGCACTGGGGCCTGGAGCTGCGGGCCCGGAAGATCGCCGTGGACACCCGCATGGCCACCAATGTGCCTCGCGTGTTCGCCGCGGGCGACATCACCGACTACCCGGGCAAGGTCCGCCTGATCTCGGTCGGCTTCGGCGAGGCGGCCACCGCCGTCAACAACGCGGCCACGGTCCTCGATCCACAGGCCGCCCTCTTCCCCGGGCACTCCACCGAGAAGGAGCACTGACAGACATGGCGTACGTCATCGGCGCGCCCTGCGTCGACATCATGGACCGGTCCTGCGTCGAGGAATGCCCGGTCGACTGCATCTACGAGGGCGAGCGCAAGCTCTACATCAACCCCCTGGAGTGCATCGACTGCGGCGCCTGCGAAGTGGCCTGCCCCGAGCAGGCGATCACCGTCGACCGCACGGCGGAACCCGATTTCCGGGAGGACAACCGGCGCTTCTTCACGGAGGTCCTGCCCGGGCGCGAGGCCCCGCTCGGCTCTCCCGGCGGGGCAACCTCTCTCGGTCCGGTAGGCATCGACACGCCCCTGGTGAGCGGCCGGTGAGCGCCCGGTGAACGCCGCGCGGGCCCTCGGGCGTCCCGTCGGACCTCTTGACGCGGGTCCGATCACCCGTACAAAGTACGAAGAGTAAGTGAACGAACGCACTGCCCCAAGCCCACGAGCGGGTGCGACGGACGGGCCGCCCACAAGGTGACCCGTTGTCTCCCGATCGCATGGACACACGGGCCGCACGAATCGTTGCCCCGGACATGCATGTGACCTCGGACGGGAGAAGGCATGCGAGAGCCGGCGTGCCGTTCCCGGAACAACCGTCGGACGAGTTCGCCGGGCTCGTACCGGAGGCCGTCGTCGCCGAGGCGACAGATCACGGACGGCAGTAGCGGCCCACAAACCCATCCCTCTCGGTCACGGCAATCGCATGCACGGGTCCGCTGAGCGGAATGCGCCCCTTGGCCGCCCTCGTCCGGCAGGGAAAAGTATCGGCCACTGTTCACGATCCATATGACGGATCTCAACCGAGAGGTCTGGCAATGCTCCACGTGACCGGGCTGGGCCCACCCAGCCGCCCCCTCGCAGCAGCCGCTGGACGAGCAAGACGGATGCTGCGCCTGCCACCGCTGATACGGTTCCTCGCCGGCAGGGTCCTTCGTGGGCTCGCCGTCCTCTTCATCCTGTCGATCCTCGCGTTCGGACTCGTTCGGCTACTGCCCGGCAATCCCGCCGACGTCCTGGCCGGCCCGTACTCCGACGCGGCCACCCGGGCACGGCTGGCCACGGATCTCGGGCTCGACCGGCCGATGACCGAGCAGTACCTGATGTGGCTCGGCAGGCTGCTCCACGGGGACTTCGGACTCTCGGTCTACAACGGACTGCCGGTCCTGGACCTCATCGAGCAAAGACTGCCGAACACCTTGGAGCTGGCCCTCGCCGCGACGGTGGTGTCGGTCCTGTGGGGCGTGCCCGCCGGCGCGCTCGCGGCCCTTCGCCAGGGCCGGATCTTCGACCGGCTGGCCCGCGCGTCGGCCTTTCTCGGCCTGGCCACGCCGGTGTTCGTCTTCGGTCTCGGTCTGATACTGGTGACCTCGTACATCGTCCCGGACTGGCCTTCCGTCGGGTTCGTGCCCCTGTCCGATCACCCGTTGCGGAACCTGCAGAGCGTCGTCCTGCCCGCGCTGGCGCTGGGGCTCCCCCTCGGTGCGACGCTGTGCCGGTTCATGCGTGCCTCGATGATCGAGGTCTACGAACAGGACTATATGCGCACCGCTCTGGCGACCGGGGCGACCCGTCTGGGGGCGACACTGCGGCACGGGCTGCGGAACGCGTCGGGACCCGTGGTCACGGTGGCCGGGCTGCAACTGGCCGGTCTGGTCGGCAACTCCATCCTGATCGAGAACGTCTTCGCGATCCCCGGCATCGGCCAGCTCACCGTGAACTCGCTGCTGCAGAAGGACTATGCGGTGACGCAGGCATGCATCCTGCTGCTGGGACTGACCTACATCCTGATGAACCTCGTGGTGGACCTCATCCACCGGCTGATCGATCCCAAGGTGGGTGAGGCGCGATGAGCGAGTCGTCGTTGCTGTCGGAAGCGCAGGTGGCCCGGACACAGCCCCCGGCGGACACACCCGCCGCTCCCCCTGCACGCCGGATCCGCCGGCTCGGCGCCGGGGTCACCTGCGGTCTGGGCATCCTGATCGTGCTGTTCGCCATGGCGTATGTGGCTCCCCTGATCCGGCCCTTCTCGCCGAACGACGTGGCCGGACCGCCCTTCGCCGCGCCCAATGGGACCAACTGGCTCGGCACGGACGACCTGGGCCGGGACTATTTCGTGCGGCTGTGCGTCGCCGGGCGCACCTCACTGTCGATCGCACTGGCGAGTTCGGTGCTTGCGCTGGTGGCCGGTTCGGCCATCGGGTTCGCGGCCGGCGTCGGTGGCCGATGGCTGGACACCGCGCTGATGAGCGGGGTGGACCTGCTGCTGTCCTTCCCTTCCCTCCTGCTCGGGCTTGCCGCGGTCACCGTCCTCACACCATCGGTGACGACCCTGATCGCGGTCCTGTCGTTCGTGTCACTGCCGCACTTCGCACGGATAGTCCGTGCCCGGTGCCTGGAACTGCGTGATCTGGAATTCGTGCTCTCCGCGCGGATCTCCGGAGTGCGGTCCCCCGTGATCGTCCTCAAACACCTGCTCCCCAACGTCTTTCCGCTGATGATGGTCCAGCTCGCCAACTCGGCGGCCATCGTCATTCTGCTGGAGTCGGCGCTGAGCTACCTCGGCCTCGGAGTTCAGCCACCGACGCCGAGCTGGGGCCGGATGATCGCCGAGTCTCAGATCTATCTGACGATCTCCCCATGGCTGGTTCTCGGCGCCGGAGGGGCCCTGCTGCTGTCCTCGATCGGATGGGGACTCATCGGCGAAGGTTTCGCGACATCACGCCGCTCCGTCGTCTGACCGGACCGCCGCGCACAGCGGCAGTGGTCACCTGTCCCCTCCCCGGGGCCTGGAAAGAAGGAACCCACACCATGGCATCACCCAGGCCGGTCAGACGACTGGTACTCGTCCTGGCGGCGGTACTCACCGCGTCGACGGCCCTCACGGGCTGCGGAGGCGGAGCCCAGGCGCGATCCGGTGGCTCAGTCGGCACGCCGCATCGTGGCGGCACCCTCACCATCGGCGACGAAAGCCAGCCACTGAACGGACTCGATCCCATCCTGGCCCAGGCGTTCGACGCGAAACGCCTGGCCGCACAGTTCTACGAGGGACTGCTCTCCCTCGGTTCCGATGGCAGTACTCTGCGACCGTCGCTGGCGACCTCGTGGAAACAAACCACGCCCACCACTTACAAATTCACGCTCCGCAGGAATGTCGCATTTCACGACGGCCGGCCGCTGAAAGCCGGCGATGTCGTCTTCAGCCTCAAACGGATCGTCGATCCCGCGGTCCACTCGCCATACGCGTCGCTCTACCACATCAAGGATGTGACCGCGCCGAGCGACCACACGGTCGTGGTGAAGCTGGCCAAACCGCAGTCGTCGCTGCTGCATCTGCTCGCCCAGCCCTGGAGCGCCGGCATCGTGAACGAACGATGGGTCCGGTCCCACTCGGCCAACCATCTCAAGACGCACGAGAACGGGACGGGTCCCTACAAACTCGCGGAGTTCCGGGAAGGAGCCCTGATCAAGACCGTTCGGTTCGCCGACTACTGGGACCAGCCGAAGCCCTATATCGACACCATCAACTATCAGGTCATGCCCGATGAGTCCACCCGGGTCCAGGCATTGGAGTCGGGAACCGTGGACGCCATCCAGGTGACACTGCCGAAGATCGCGACGATGCTCAAGCAGCGTAGGTTCACGGTGGGCCCCGGATACAACGTGGGCGCCTACTGGCTGGGTCTGAACACCGTGGACGGCCCACTGGCGAACGAGAAGGTGCGCGAGGCGATCAGCATCGGCATCGACCGCAAGCAGCTGATCAGCATCGGGGCACAAGGGGCCGGTGTCCCCTCGGGGATCGTCCCGCCTGGCGACCCGTTCGTGTCCGAGCAGGCGAAGAATCTGCCCAACACCCAGTACGACCCCGCCAGGGCGAAGCGGCTCCTCGCCGAGGCGGGGGCCAAAGCCGTGCGGCTCAAGCTGGCGATCCGGTCGAACCGGCCGGACAAGCTCGCCACCGCCCAGCTCATCAAGGAACAGCTGTCGAAGATCGGGGTGACGGTGGACATCACCCAGGTCCCCTTCGAGCAACTGGTCAGCAATCTGCTGTCCGGCAACTGGAACGCCGACATGATCCAGCTGACCTCCGCGCTCAACGCGGACGCCAGTCAGTATATGAGCCTGTGGTTCGAGAAGAACGCCAAGGCGACGAAGGTCGACGACCCAGAACTGTGGCGATTGATGTCGGACGCCGTGCAGAAGGCGGACGGCGACCAGAACCGCCGCCGGATGTACCGGGAGCTGAACCAGTACGTGGCACAGCGGGTGTACATGATCGTCCCGTATGCCACACCCACGGTGTACGACGTGTGGTCCAGCAGGCTCGCGGGGTTCACCACCGAGGCGTCGAACACCCGGATGTTCCTCAAGGACGCCTGGATCTCATGAGGGAGAGACGATGAACTCCGCAGCTGTGGACGGCTCCAGCACAACGGGGAAGGACGAGGATCGCCGCTCGGAAACCGTGCTGCGGTTCTCTGATTTCAGTGTCCGGTACGGCTCCGCGCCGGCCAGTGTCCGTGGGATCGATCTGACGGTCAGGAGCGGGGAGATCGTCGGCCTGATCGGTGAGAGCGGGAGCGGCAAGACCTCGGTGGCGATGGCCTGCCTGGGACTGCTGCCGAAGCAGGCACGTGTGTCCGCCGAACGGTTCGAGGTGTGCGACACCGACCTGGCGGACGCGGACGACAAGGCGCTCACACGCTTGCGTGGCGGTGAGGTCGCGATGGTCTTCCAGGACGCCATGGGGGCTCTGGACCCGAGCATGCGCGTCGGTCGGCAGATCGGGGAGGTGGTCGCGCGGCACCGAGGTCTGAAGGGCGAGGAGCGGCAGCAGGCCGTCCTGGAGCTGTTGCGCCGGGTGCGTGTGCCGGGACCGGAGCGCAGGGCACGCCAGTATCCGCATCAGCTCTCCGGTGGGCTGCGGCAGCGGATGGCGATGGCGCTCGCGCTGGCGGGCGAGCCACGGCTGCTGCTCGCCGACGAACCGACCACGGCCCTGGACGTGACCGTCCAGGCGGAGATCCTGCGGCTGCTGCGGACGATCCGCGACGAGTTCGGGGTCGCGATCCTGCTGATCTCGCATGACATCGGTGTGATCGCGCAGACCGCGGACCGGGTGGCGGTCATGCGGGACGGCGAGATCGTCGAGACCGGCACCGCCGAGGAGGTGCTGGTGAGCCCGGACTCGGAGTACACGAAAATGCTCCTCGGCTCGGTGCCCACCGTGGGCAGGCGCATCCGGCCCGAGCCGGCCGATCCGCCGCACGGCAGGGCCGATCCGCCGCACGACAAGACCGATCCGCCGCATGGCAAGGCCGACCCGGACGGCTCCGTGCTCTTTGCGGTGGACGGACTGAGCCGCAGTTTCCGCTCGGGTGGCCATGCCGTGCACGCGCTCCGCGATGTCTCCCTGCGGGTCGGCAAAGGGGAAGTACTGGGTGTCGTAGGTGAGTCCGGTTCGGGCAAGAGCACCCTCGCCAAGATGCTGGTCCGACTGGACCGGCCCACTTCGGGCCGGTTGGAGATGGACGGAGCCGACTACGGCAAGCTGCGGGGCAAGCGGCTGAGAGCCTTCCGGCGCGCCGTGCAGATGGTGTTCCAGCATCCGGCGGGTTCACTCAACCCGAAACTACGGGTGGCGTCCTCGGTGCGCGAGCCGCTGGCCGCCGGCGGCGTGAGCGGAGACACGGCACGGCAGCGGATCGACGAAGTGCTGGCGGAGGTCGGTCTGCCGGCGGAGGCCGCGAACCGGCTGCCGCACGAATTCTCCGGCGGCCAGAAGCAGCGCATCGCCATCGCACGGGCGATCGCCGCCCGGCCCGAGGTCGTGGTCCTCGACGAACCCACCTCTGCGCTCGACGTCTCCGTGCAGGCCCAGGTACTCGATCTGCTGCTCAGAATCCAGCGGGCGGAGGCGTTGACCTACGTCTTCATCTCCCATGACCTCGCGGTGGTCCAAGCCGTCTCCGATCGGGTGGTGGTGATGTTCGCGGGGCGGGTCGTGGAGATCGCCGAGGCGCAGACCCTGTTCGCGTCGCCCGCGCACTGGTACACCAGGGCGCTGCTCGAAGCCGTTCCGTCTCCCGATCCACGTGCTCGGCCCGAGGCGGCGACGGCGGACCCATCGGCGGACAAGCCACGCGAACAGCGGGCGGCGGACACCGGGGGATGTCCCTTCGCCCCCCGATGCCCCAAGGCCGGACCGCGTTGCCACGCGGAAGCACCGGAACTGGTCTCGGTCCGGCCGGGGCATGCGGTGGCCTGTCACTTCCCCGCCACAGAGGAGATATCCGCATGACGAACCTGGCCACCATGGATGCCGTGGCCCAGGCGGAGCTGATCCGATGCGGTGAGGCATCACCCAGAGAGCTGGTCGAGGCCGCCATCGAACGGATCGAGGCGACCGATCCACAGATCAACGCCATCACTCACCGAAGATACGACCAGGCTCTGGACGAGGCCGGGCGCATCCGCGGCGACGCCCCCTTCGCGGGAGTGCCCCTGTTGGTGAAGGCACTCAACGACAGCGAGGGCGACCCCGCGAACTTCGCAAGCGCCTGGGTGGCCAGGCACCGCCGTACCGCCCGGGAGGACGCCGTCATCGTCCGGCGTCTCAAGGAGGCCGGCTTCCTCGTGGTCGGCCAGACCTCGGCGCCGGAATTCGGCCTCGCCTCGGTCAGCGAGAGCACAGTCCACGGGGTCACCCGAAATCCCTGGCACACCGGTTTGACTCCCGGCGGCTCGTCGGGGGGCGCGTCGGCGTCCGTCGCCGCGGGCATGGTGCCCGTGGCCCAGGGGGGTGACGGCGGCGGTTCGATCCGCATGCCGGCCGCGTTCTGCCACCTGGTAGGTCTGAAGCCGAGCGTGGGGCGCATCAGCGCGGGCCCGGGCCGGACCAATCGCTGGGGGCACAGTGTCCCGGCAGTGGTCACCCGGACCGTACGCGACACCGCGGTGGTACTCGACGCGGTGAGCGGTCGCGCACCAGGAGACCAGGGCGGCCCCGCCCCCCTTCCGCCAGGCGGCTTGGCCGCGATGGTCGGCCGTGATCCCGGGCGGCTCCGGATCGGTGTCCTCGCCCACGCGCCCGACCACGCCCCCCAGGTCGTGGCTCCGGTGCGGGACGCCGTACTGGAGACCGCAAGGACATTGGAGCGGCTCGGACACGAGGTCGCATACGCCCATCCGGAGCTGATGCTGGATCCGATGTGCCTGAAGGCGTTCTTCGACGCGCTCAGCGTCACCGCGGTCCAGACCCTTGAGGCATTGATCGCGGAGCTGGGTGAGCGGCCCGGTCCCGACGACCTCGACGCCGTCACCCGGTTCTGGGTGCGGCGCGGACGGGAGATCACGGGACTGGAGTTGGCCGACGCCTTCGTCTGGCAGGGGCGGCTGCGCGCTGCCATGGCGCGATGGTGGCAGGAGTTCGACCTGCTGTTGAGCCCGGTGTTCGCCACCCCGCCGAAGCCGGTGGGCTGGCCATGGCGGGAAGCCGACGGCCTGCAGAAGTCGGTGGATGTGCTCACCTTCACCGCGCCGTTCAACACCACCGGGCAGCCCGCGATCGCGGTGCCCGCGTCGCTGACCGAGTCCGGCGAGCCCATCGGAATCCAACTGGCGGCGGGTTACGGACGTGAAGACCTGCTGGTCTGCGTGGCGGCACAGCTGGAGGCGGAACGTCCCTGGGCGTCGCTCCATCCGCCGGTCTTCGCGGGTGAGGCGAAACACGGCGGCTGAAGACACCCGCGAAGAACTGCTTCAAAAGGCGCACTCGCGCACCGGAGCAGGCAACCAGACATCCAACGCACCGGACTGGACGTCCGGATCCCCCTTGGGACAGGAGTACGCAATGACCGAGGACCGTACAGGTCGATCGCCGGATCCGATCGTCTTCACCGGCGCCCGGGTCATCGACGGAACCGGGGCCGCCCCGGCCGAGTCGGTTGCCGTGGTGGTGCAGGACGGCAGGTTCACCTATGTCGGGCCGGAGAGCTCAAGGCCGCGGATCGACGCCGCGACGGCCATCGATCTCGGTGGACGCACGCTGCTGCCGGGGTTCTTCGACTGCCATCTGCATTTCCTCATGGACAGCAACGCCGATTTCACGGGAAGGCTGCTGACCAATCGGCCGATCGTCACCGTCTTCCAGCGCGCACAGCGTATGCGCGAGACGTTGCATGCCGGGATCACGACGGCGCGCGACCTCGGCGGTATCGAGGCCGGCTACCGGGACGCGGTGGCCCAGGGTTTGATCGAGGGGCCCCGGTTGCATGTCGCGTTGCGGTTGATGAGCCACACCGGCGGACACGCCGACTTCCGCACGCCGAGCGGCTACGACCCGTCGGCCCTGCTTGAGCCGTTCAGCGAACTGGCCGACGATCCCACCCAGGTCCGGTTGGCGACGAGGAAGTTGCTCCGCGACGGCGCCGACGTCATCAAGATCTGCGCGACTGGTGGCGTCAACAGCCCGAACGACCAGCCCGAGGACGAGGGCCTGACCACCGAGGAGATCTCGGTGGTCGTGGACGAGACACGCCGCCATCGCGGCCGGCCGGTCGCCGCGCACGCACAGGGCGCGCAAGGCATCAAGAACGCCCTGCGCGGCGGGGTGACCAGCATCGAGCACGGCTATCTCATCGACGACGAGGGCATCGACCTGATGCTGGAGAACGACGCGTTCCTGGTTCCCACCCTGTCGACCTTCCACGGCGACGGGGGACGCTTCACGCCCGCGGCCTACGAGAAGAAGATGCGCATGGCCGACGCTGCCATGGAGCGATTGAGCGAAGCGGTTCGACGCGGGGCGAAGGTGGCACTCGGCACCGACGCCGGTGCCGGTCCCCATGCCCAGAACCTCCGCGAACTCGGCCATCTGACGAAGCTGGGACTGACGCCACTGGAGGCCATCCGCGCCGGGACACTGAACGCCGCCCAACTGATGGGACTGGATCAGACGCTCGGCACCGTCGAAGAGGGAAAGACCGCCGATCTCGTCGTGTGCGACGGCGATCCGCTCGCCGACATCGATGTGCTCGGCGACCCCGCGAACGTGGTGCTGGTGATGCAGGAGGGCCGCATCGCCAAGCACGCACTGCCCGAAGCCGTCCGGTAGATACTCGTCCAGGCGTAGATACGCGTCCAGGCCGGGAGGCAATGGTGCCCCGCCCTCTCCCGCAAGGCACGGCGAGGGCGGGGGCCGACTTTTGTGGGTGCCTTGTCTGGGTGTCTTGTCGGGGTGCCTTGTCGAGGAACAGCACTCGGTGGCGGGCGCGAGTCTGCCGCTGAGCGCGACCCGGGCCCGGTGGCAGGGCTGGAGTCGTTGATCGAGCCGCGGGAGGTGGGCGGCCCGGTCTCTCCTTTGCGCCGGCCAGGATGGGGCAGATCAGTCGCCGTCCACACTGGACAGAGCTTCGGTGATCAGGCGAGTGGCGAAGTCCCGGTCATCGGTGAGTCGTTGATGTGCTCCGCGAGCAGAAAGGCAGTCGCTTCCAGGGGAGTCAGCTCGGCCTCGGTCCAGTACCCGTACTGCCCGCGCCACAGGCTGGGAGCCAGACCCGTGCCCGCAGCGATCACCAGACCGGCCATGGTGGGAATGACCTCGGGACGGACACTCCTGGGCATCAAACGCATCGTGGCCACAAAGCTGGGAACCACGTACTCGATGACATCCATGTCATGGGCCTCATAAGCCTCCCGCAGCCACGCGCCCGCCGGCGATGTGGTGTCGGGCTGTCGGCCCGATGTCGGCGGCTTGTCGGCGGGGGCTGGAGCCTTCCTGGAGATCCTGCCGGATGCCCGTCCGGCAGGCGTACGACAGGCAAGGATCACCATGACCACTGACATCACGATCGTCGGAGCCGGACTCGGCGGACTGACGCTCGCCCGTGTCCTGCATCTCCACGGCATCCCGGCCACGGTCTACGAGGCGGATGCCTCACCCACAGATCGTTTGCAGGGCGGGATGCTCGACATCCATCTGGAGATGGTGAGCGGCGTCGATGGTGAGCGCCTTGAGCGCCTCACCGATGCCGACGCGCTCCCCCTCGCCGAGGACCGTGCCGGATTGAGTCCTCCGGGTGGTGGCGAAATAGAGACACACCAGGGGATCGGGCCAGGTCATCGGTGAATCGCAGTGGTACGAGATCCTCATCCCTAGTCGGGTCGCCGTGCCGAACGGAAGAATCTCCTCGCCGAACTCGGGACCGAACATGTCCTCGCGCATGGGGTCGCCCCAGTAGTAGGCGAGCGGGTTGAAGAAGCTGCACACCAGCCCGAGCTTGTGAGCCCGCTCGACCTGATCGGGCCTCATCATGGTGCAGTGCTCGAGTCGGAACGGACCGTTCGCGTTCGGAAACGCTCTCAGCAGTTCCTCGAAGAGGTCCAGGGTGACGTCGATCGTGACGTCACCCTGGGTGTGCACAGCCAGCTGCCACCCCTGGGAGATTGCGGCTTCCATGAGCCGCTTCTGCTCTTCTCGGGTGTAGACCTCCTGGCCCCGGTTGTCCCTCGGAAGACCTAGCTTGTTGATGGTGAGGTCTGTGTTGAGATACGGGTTCGTGACCGCCGCGGTGCCCACAAACACAGAGCCGTCCGCCCAGAACTTGATGCCGATGGTCTTGAAGTGGTCGTCGCCGCTGCCGAGCTTCGACACATAAGGTTTGTCGAGGAATCCCTGTTCGTACACGCGGATGCGGATGGGCAGCGTCTCCTGCTGCCGTAGCGCGTCGAAGTAGCCGGCCCATTCGGGAACCATCCCCATCTCGGCGGATGTGGTGTATCCCGCTGTGGCGTACTTCGACACCCAGTCGCGCAACTCGCGGACAGCACGGTCCTTGCCGCACTTCTCGAAGAAGATGTCACGCGCGTACCAGCTTGCGTTCTCGCAGAACTTCCACGGACGTCCCTGCGAGTCACGAATGATCAGGTCCTCGAAATCCGGAGTCAACCTTCGGTCGAGTCCGCAGGCCTCGATGGCCTTGCTGTTGAGGAACGAGCCATGGAAGTTGAAGTACGTGACTGAAAGCGGGTTGTCCGGCGCAAGCTCGTCGAGCTCGTCGAGCGTCGGCTCTCTCATGCCTACGTGGAGCGTAGGGTCGAGCCCGACTGCCAGTATGTACTCGCCGGGCTGCGCCTTGGCTACGCGCCGTCTGATCTTGGCGAGCGCCGCCTGGTAGGTCGGCGTATGCACCGCGCGGATGTCGATGACGGGGTCGCCCCAGGTCAACGCGCTGAAGAGCGGATGCCCGTGCGCCTCTACGAATCCGGGCAGGAGCGCGGCGCCCTCGAGATCGACTACGTCCGTTGCCGGGCCTCGGAGCGCGACCACGTCGTCCGTGGCCCCGACCTTGACGATCTCGCCATCCTGGACAGCCACGGCGGTCGCAAGCGGCTGGGCAGGGTTCATCGTCACAACAGTGCCGTTGACGAAGATGCGGTCAGCCATCTTGTTTCCTCTCATCCGTCATGCTTACGCGCCAAGTTGTTGGGACGACGCGGGGAAGGTGTTGACACGATCGTGCACGTGCCGCCCAGCCGTAGCTTGGGCCTGAGTGTCAAGTGATTCGCAGACCTCGTACAGCAGTCGGGGTTATAACTTCCACAAACAGCACTCGTACGAGAGTATGAGTGCTGACGAAGCAGCGGCCGGCCTCCTGGAGCGGTGTCCACCTCACCGTCGAACAGGTCCGCACCCGCTGAAGCCTGCCCGGGGCTCCGGTTCATACTTCGTTATGAGTCATCTGGGCGAAGTTCTGAACTCCGACTGGTGTACAGGATGTTGCGGGTCACTCGAAGCTCTTGCCATGTCACAGCGTGAGTCCATAGCGGACTACCGAAGCTTGAGTCTCTGGCATGACAACTGTCCTGGGAACTGGCGCCCACGACCCCGACTGGACGGCGACGCGGAGGCCGACATCGTCATAGTCGGCGCCGGTTACACGGGTTTGTGGACCGCGTATCACCTTACCGAGCGCGATCCGCAGCTTCGGATTGTGGTGGTCGAGAGTGAGGTTGCCGGGTTCGGGGCTTCGGGTCGCAATGGTGGCTGGTGTTCGGCCATCTTTCCCGCGACCCTGCGCAAGGTGGCCCGAAGCGCCGGCCGGTCCGGTGCCGTGGCTCTGCAGAGAGCCATGAACGCGACCATCCCCGAGGTGGGCAGTGTCGCGGCCAAGGAGGGTATCGACTGCGACTTCGCGCAGGGCGGATACATATCCGTGGCCCGCAACGATGCGCAGTGGGCCCGTGCGATGGCGGAGGTTGAGACCTGGCGGTCCTGGGGCTTTGAGGAGGACCACATCCGGCTTCTGAGCCGGGACGAGGCGGCCACCCACCTGGGGGCCACGAGGGTGCTGGGCGGCACGTTCACTCCGCACTGCGCCGCGCTGCACCCGGCCAAGCTGGTGCGGGGTCTGGCCGCAGTGGTGGAGAACCGGGGGGTAGTCATCCATGAACGCACAACTGTCCACCTGGAGGTCGTGGCGACTGCCGGTGAGGCGTGCCTCTTCCTCCGAAAGCGCGGGAACATGACAGCAGCCAAGGCGCTCTGGAAGCGTCCTTACGCGATGGCCTACGACCACCCCCGGTAGTGCGCACTGCCCCCGGAGCCGACTCGGTTCAGGCGGACCCACCCCCGCTGGGTGAGCCCGCACTCCCCCAACTCATGGGAAAGGCACGGCCGGTGCCCAGAAGTCCTATCTGCACCAGGGAAGTGGACATGACCTACCCGGTGGCCGTACTCACCGATGTGGAGGCCTCGGTCCCGCACCTGCCGTCGCCTTGCTCACCGGCGCAGGATTCGAGGTGCGAATTGCCGACAGCGCTCATCCGGAGGCCGTCGTTCGTGCGGCCGACGGCGCGGCGGCCTGCTGGTGGGCTGTGCCCGCGTCGACGCCGACCTGCTCGGCCGGCTGCCGCAGGTGCGTATCCTGGTCCCGCTTTCCGCCGGCTGCGACATGATCGACACCGAGGCGGCACGTGCTCGTGGCGGGGGCTGGATCGCCGAGTCGCCTCGGCTGCCTCCGCGGGGCGAGCGAGATTACTCTCTGCATCGTCGGAGTGGGCCGGACCGGTGCGCGGCTGGCCGAGTTGGCCGCCCGATCTTCGGGCGCGTCCTCGGCCACACCCCGCGCGGCCACAGCGGCGGCCGGCCCGCAGGGGCGCATCCGGCCAGCCTCGACACATTGCTGGCGTGCAGCAACGTGGCGTCGCCCCGGGGGGCGCATGGCCCGGAACTCCCGTTCAGCATGAGGGTGGGCCGCCATCCACCTACCCGAAGGACAGGTGACGACATCGACACCCATGTCGGTGCAGCGCAAGGCAGTCCCCACTCCGGTCTCACACCCTGCCCACCCGGGCGCCTGCTCACCCATGCGAAGGAGTTGCGATGCGTGTCGCCCTGTTCCTGACCTGTGTCAACGACACGCTCTATCCGGACACCGGGCGCGCCGTGGTGAAACTGCTGACCAGGCTGGGCGTGGACGTGGACTTCCCCATGGACCAGACGTGCTGCGGCCAGGCGCACTACAACACCGGGTACCGGCACGAGGCCGAGCCGCTGGCGCGGCATTTCTCCGCTGTCTTCCGGGGCTACGAGGCGATCGTGACGCCGTCCGGATCATGCGGGGCGATGGCCGAGGCAACACGCTGGCCCGGACTCTGGAACCGGTTGTGCCGAGGACGTACGAACTGACCGAGTTCCTGGTCGACGTGCTCGGGGTGACGGACGTCGGCGCGTACTACCCGCACACGGTCACCTACCACCCGACCTGCCACGGGCTGCGCGTTCTGGGCCTCGGGGACCGTCCTCGTCGGCTACTGCAGGCCGTGCAGGGGCTGGAACTGGTGGAACTGCCCGGCGCGGAGGAGTGCTGCGGCTTCGGGGGCACCTTCGCGGTGAAGAACGCCGACGTCTCGGCGGCGATGGGCAGCGACAAGGTGCGCAACGCCGAGTCGACCGGCGCTGAGGTGCTGTGCGCGGCCGACAACTCCTGCCTGATGCACATCGGCGGGACCATGACCCGGCTGCGCACCGGCATGCGGCCGGTGCACCTGGCGGAGATCCTGGCGAGCACGGAAGAGGCCGCGGCATGAGCGCTACGTTTGTGGGGATGCCGGGATTCCCGGCGTTCCCGGCCTTCCCCGAAGCCGCGCACGAGGCCGTGCGCGACAAGACCCTGCGCGGCAATCTGCGCCACGCCACACACACGATCCGCGCCAAGCGGGCCAAGGCGGTGGCCGAGGTGTCCGACTGGGCGGCTCTGCGTGAGGCCGGCCGGCGGATCAAGGACCACACCCTGCGGCACCTGGACCGCTACCTGGTTCAGGTGGAGGAGGCGGTCACGGCGGCCGGCGGCCGTCCACTGGGCGGTCGACGCCGACGAGGCCAACCGCATCGTGGCCGACCTGGTCAAGCGGACCGGGGAGCGTGAGGTCGTCAAGGTCAAGTCGATGGCCACGCAGGAGATCGGCCTCAACGAAGCCCTGGAGGCCGAAGGCATCCACGCCTACGAGACCGACCTCGCCGAGCTGATCGTCCAGTTGGGCAAGGACCGGCCCTCGCACATCCTGGTGCCCGCGATCCACCGCAACCGCGGCGAGATCCGTGACATCTTCCGTTCCGAGATGAGCGCGTGGGGTCGACCGGCCCCCGAGGGACTGAGCCTCGATCCACCGCGTGAATTCTGATCAAGGGTGTCGGGCGGGTTCCGGGTGTTTCTGCGGGGTGCGGGCAGCGGCGATCGCCGGGTGTCCGTCC
>NZ_JBEPAP010000063.1:6237-58062 GCF_040298665.1 Streptomyces sp. NPDC001508 | reverse complement strand
TCTTCGTAAGTCCACACAACTCACGATGATCAACGGTGGCCGCACCCGTCTCCGCACCGGCCCGACCAGCAAGATCACGATCTACAGCTGGAGTACTAGGAGGAAATACATGGCTGGTCGCCGACCGACACTCGTTGACGAGGTCCGAGAAGGGCTAATCGAATCCATCACCAACGGGACCTACGGAGTCGGCGACCGCCTGCCCAACGAGCAGGAAATCGGGGAGCAGTTCAACGTCAGCCGGGCCACCGTCAGAGAGGCCTACCGGCAGCTCATCGACGCGGGTTACCTTCACCGTCGACATGGCGCAGGGACTTTCGTCTCCCGCGCCTCTGCGTCACGCGCTCGACCTTAACCTCAGCTACACGGCACTCATCCAGGCAGCCGGGTACACGCCGAGTATCGAGGTCCTCGCACACCGCGTGGAAACCGTCTCACCGACGGATGCGAAGAAACTGCGTCTTAACGCTGACGACGAGGTGATCGTCATTGAGCGGATCCGCTATGCCGACAAGCAACCCGTCGTCTATAGCATAGACCGGATCCCGATGCACGTGGTTCCCGAGGAGCTGCGTGGGGTGTCGAGTCCATCGATCTTCGACATACTCGACCAGTCACACCATTCACCGCGCGCCGGGCGAGCGCGCCTGCAACCGGTACTCGCCGAAGAGCCGGTCACAGGTTATCTCGATGTCGCGGTGGGCTCTCCCCTGCTGCACTTTGACCAAGTGGACCAGGACCAGTCAGGCACGCCCGTCCTTACGTCATACGAGTGGCACACCAGTGACGTGTTCGAGATGTGGATCAACCGCACCCGCGGCGCCCAGTAATACCCTGTCAGTTTTGCTGACTCCTCCGGTCAGCATGTTGGTGGATGCTCTGATACCCCAGAACAGCAAGCCCCGTACAATTGTCGCGCCTGACTACGCCATCGTCGCCCGCTACGATGAGAGGTCATCTCATCTGGGCGAGGGGTGCAGGCTATGGCGGCGAAGGTGAGGAAGGCATCGGCTTTGCTTTCGTGGCGTCGGTAGAGTCGGCGGCAGCTTCATTTCGTGGGCGACCCCATTTTTTGCCAGATTCACTATGCAAATTCTTACGCCTACTCCCGCCCGCTGGAGTTTCTGACCACGACGGGGATCAGCGACGGTGCGACGCCTGAGACGCCATCCGCTTTCCGAACGTGATCGTTTAGTTCGGGGTTTGTGGGCATGAACTCCGGCCGGTGGCGGGAGAGATGAGCGTGATTCGTCCGTTCATCTGGTTCGTGGGGGTGGCTGGTGGCGTCGGTGCTTGGTCTGCTGGAGACCCGGTAGAAGAAGATCCGGGAAGTGGTGGCGGGGCTGCGGGAGGAGGCCGAGCGTGTGCAGGCCGCGCTCGGTGATGCGGAACGCGTACTTCAGCGTCTCGTGGATGCCCGGGTCACGGTGACCGAGGTGCTGACCGAGCCGTCCCTGGCAGCAGCGGAGCAGGCGCCGGGGGCAGTGGCGGGATCGGTGGTGCCGCACCGCGTCGAGGGCATGGCGGCATCCGCCCTGGCACCGGATTATCAACGCATCGTGGAGGTACTGGAGTCGGACGCCGGCCGGGCAGGTCTGCGGTGTCAGCAACTGGCCGTGTCCCTCGGCCTGGAAGCAGTTCCAGCGAAGGTCGAGGGACTGCGGTCGAAGGCGAAACGCCTGGTGGAACGGGGTTGGATCCTGCAGGTGCGGCCGGGAGTGTTCACCGCGCTCGCGGCACCGGCCCGCTGAAGGCACTCGGGCGGCGTCCGGCCAGCCGGCTGCTCATGAGCATGGTCATCGACCACAGCACCATGGCCTCGTGCATGGCGGGCAGCGTCTCGTAGTCACGCACCAGACGACGCGAACGCATCAGCCGGCTCAGCGTGCGCTCCACCACCCACCTGCGCGGCAGCACCACGAACCCCGCCATGTCGTCGGAGCGTTTGACGATCTCCAGGGTGAGCCGGCACTTCTCGGCAGCCCAGTCCACCAGCCCGCCCGCGCAGCCGCCGTCCGCCCAGACGAGACGGACGGAGAAATAGAACGCACGCAGCCGCGCGAGCAGCGGCACTCCCGCCTCCCGGTCCTGCACGCTCGCCGCGGTCACCACCACCGCCACAGGTCTTCCTCACCGACGCCCCCATCGCGGGTGGCGGATCGCTCCAGTTCCTGGAGGTCCGCCACCGTGCCCACGCCCGCGTCGAGGACCGCATCCGCTGCGGCAAGACCACCGGCTTCGGACGCTTCCCGTCCCGCCACTTCGCCGTCAACACCGTGTGGCTGGAGCTGTCGCTGACCGCGATCGACCTGTTCGCCTGGACCCGCACTCTGCTGCTGGACGGCGAACTCGCCGACGCCGAACCCAAGAAACTCCGCTGCCGGCTGCTGCACGCTGCTGCCCGCATCACCCGAGCAGCCCGCCGCATCCACCTGCGGATCGCCGAAACCTGGCCCTGGCGCCACGAACTGACCACTGCGTTCGTCCGTCTGGCGGCCTTGCCCCGGCCTGCCACCTGAGCGGCGAAAACAACCCGCCCGCCCACGACCCGAGGAACAGGGAGCACCCGGCTCGCACGCCGGGTCCCCGCCATCCCCACCCACCCAGAACCATCGCAACACGATCAAGCCACCTCAGCCAATCCCAACCGAAACACGGAGGCTAGTGTCTCGTGATGCTGTTCATGGAACCTGAGGCTTCTGTGATCGTTGAGTCTGGTATGGATCTCACCTCTGAACAGATGGCAGAACTGCGGGAGTTGGCCGGGTCGCGGGATGTTCCGGCCGATGTGGCGCTTCGGGCACGGATCGTGTTGTGGTCCGGCGAGGGGCGGCGGCGCAAGGACATTGCCGAGCTTGCCGGTGTGGCGCCGCTGACGGTGGACCGCTGCAAGGCCCGTTATGCCGAGCGGGGCCTTGCCGGTCTGGAGGAGAAGCGCCGCGGCGGGCCGCGTACCCAGGTGCCGCCGCAGGTGCAGGCCCGGGTGATCGCTTTGACGAGGATGTCCCCGCCGGCGGAATCCGGTCTGTCGCACTGGTCGACGCGGGCACTGGCCGACCATCTGAAGCGGCGGGAGGGCAACTCGGTGTCGTGGCATTACGTCGCCCGCATCTGGGCGTGAGGAGAATCTGAAGCCGCACCGCTCGGGCACCTTCAAGATCTCGAAGGACCCGGCGTCCGCGGAGAAGGCCGGCGATGTCGTCGGTCTGTACCTGGCCCCGCCCGGCGGCGCTGTGGTGTTGTCGATCGACGAGAAGACGCAGGTGCAGGCCCTGGACCGGACCCAGCCGGTGCTGCCGGTGACTTTCGCGGCCACCGGGAAACGCACCCACGACTACGTCCGGCACGGCACCACGAACCTGTTCGCCGCGCTGAACGTCACGACCGGTGAAGTGCTGGGCGAGTGCAGGCCGAACCGGAACGGCACGACCTGCCTGGCGTTCCTGAAGAAGGCGGTCAGGCCACATACGGGGAAGGAGATCCATATCGTCCTGGACAACCTCTCCACGCACACCACCCCGGACGTGAAGGCGTGGCCGGCGAAGAACCCGCACGTCCACTTCCATTTCACCCCCGTCGGGTCCTCGTGGTTGAACCAGATCGAGATCTGGTCCGGGATCATCACCCGGCAGGCCATCCGCCGCGGCACGTTCGCCAGCGTCAACGTCCTGGTCAAACAGATCCGCGACTACATCGACTCCTGGAACGAGAATGCGAAACCCTTCACCTGGACCGCCACCACCGACGAGACCCTCATCAAGGTCCGACTCGCCCAGACCAGCGTGAAGAAACTCGTCAATAACAATGCGAAGTAACGCAATCAGGATCACGAGACACTAGGAGGGGTTCGCGTCTGGGCCGGTGCCCTCTCCGGCCCCGGCGCGACTGATGATGGATTCCCGGCGACGTTCCCTTTCCTCCCGCATGTCGTTGTAGAAGGCGACGGCGGCCGGGTCCATGTCGTACGCCGGAACCACGTCCGGGGCAAAGTGGCCGTACTCGTCCACGCCGCGCACCAGCGTCGCGCTGTCCCTGAAGCCTTCGATCGGCCGTACTCGTGTGGCGACGTAGCGAATCGCGATGCCGCATCGCCTTATGTCAGAGGTGTTCGCCTCCGATCCATGGACCAGCATCGTATGGTGCAGCGAAAACTCACCAGGGTTGAGCTCCAGGTCGACTGCGTCATTCTCGTCGACGTCGACCTCGACCTCCTGGCCTCGGCTCAGGACGCTGTCCTTGTCGAAGGTGTCGTGGTGCGGAACCTGGCCCTGTCGGTGACTACCCGGGATGACCCGCAGGCAGCCGTTTGTGCGCCTGCTCGGCGTCAGCGCGACCCAGGCGGTGAGGACACTCGGCTCTGAAAGACCCCAATAGGTTGAGTCCTGGTGCCAGTTGACGAACTTCGGGTCGTGCGGCTTCTTGTCGAAATGAGCCGTGCCCCACGCGAGCACATTCGGCCCGAGAACGTCTTCGACCGCATCAAGAACCGTCGGCGTCCGCATGAAATCGTTGAGCCACTTCATCAGCAGATGCGGCTTGTACTTGGCGCGCGACCACAGGTCCGGCTCCCGCCGCTCAAGCGCGTCCATGTGTTCCAAGATGCCCTGTGCCTCGTCAGCGGAGAATGCTCGCAGCGGATGAACGTAGCCGTCTCGCTCATACTGGTGAACTTGTGCGTCCGTGAGCAGCTTTGGCATCTTGATTGTTCCCTTTCTTGTTGTGGATGATGGACAGAATGCGACGGAAGGCGCGTTTCCTCGGTGTGACGCTGCCTATGCGTCGATGCGTATGCCCTCGGCGTCGAAGAGATGCAGACGTTCGACATCGACGCACAGGCGTACGGTGTCCGCTGTGACGGTGCCCACGGGCAGCCGGGCCTTGAGCTTGTCGCCACCGGCGAGAGTGATGTGGGCGAGTTCCTCGCTGCCGAGGAGTTCGAGGAGCCTGACCCGGCCGGTGAGCGTGACTTGGGGGCGGCCTGCCGAGGTGTCGGCCGCTCGAAGGTCCTCGGGCCTGATGCCGATGGACCCCGTCGCGGCGGCCTTCGACGTCCGGAGCTCGACGATCTGTGACCCGTCGGGCGTTCGGAAGTACCCGTCCTTGACGGTGCCGTCGAGAAGGTTCATGGCTCCGAGAAACGAAGCGGTGAACCTGTTCGCCGGGCGGGCGTAGACCTCGCGTGGAGTGGCCTGTTGCTGCAGCCGCCCCTCGTTCAGGACGGCTACCTGATCGCCGAGTGTGAGCGCCTCGGTCTGGTCGTGGGTGACATAGACGACCGTGGCGCCGAGCTGCTTGAACAGCTCGTGCAATTCGGTGCGCATATCGACCCGCAGCGCGGCGTCGAGGTTCGACAACGGCTCGTCCATCAGCAGCACGGACGGCCGGCGGATCAGCGCCCGCCCGATGCCGACGCGCTGTTTCTGCCCACCGGACAGCTGGGCCGGTTTCTTCCCCAGATGCGTGGTCAACCGCAGCAGCCGCGCGATCTCGGCGACCCGCCCAGTGCGCTCGCCTCGCGGCACCTTGCCCATGACCAGTGGGAACTCGATGTTGGCGGCGACCGTCTTGGCCGGGTACAGGGCGTAGTTCTGGAAGACCATGGCCGTGCTTCGCCGCTGGGGGTCGGCATATGTCATGTCACGGCCGTTGATGCGGATCGTCCCGCCGGTGGGATTGTCCAGTCCGGCGATGCAGCGCAGCAGGGTGGTCTTGCCGCAGCCGCTGGGCCCGACCAGGGTCAGTGTCTCGCCGGCCTGGCACGACACGGTCACCCGGCGCAGGGCATGGTCTGCCGGTCCGAACGTCTTGGTCACGTCGACGCAGTCGATTCCCTCAGCCATGGTTCTTCAGGATCTCGTCGACCGCGTTCTGCGACTCGGTGAGTGCCTTCTCAGGGGACTCATTGCCGCCCAGTGCCTGGAGGAGGCTCTTCTCGATCGCGTCGTTGGCCTCGACGTCGTGACCGCCGGGGTAGGTCTGCCACTGGTTCAGGTAGGGGACGGCGTCCAGTGGTGTCCGCCGGTTGGGCTGCTCGCTGAAGTACTTCTTCAACTCCGGGCTCTTCAGGGCGGCGGAGTTGACGGGCAGGTAGCCGGCCGCGAGGGTCAGTGCCGTACTCGCCGTTGGACTGACCAGTTGCTGGATGGCCTTCAGGGCCGCCGCCTGGCGTTTGGCGTCCTTGGTGAGCAGGACGATCGCCGCGCCTGACGCGGGTGCGCTGCGTGCGCCGCCGTCTTCGATGGGGACCTGTCCGGTGGCGACGGTGAACTTCGCACCATTGTTGATGTTGCCGAGGTTTCCGTTGGACTGGATCAGCATGCCGGCGTCGCCGTTGATGAACGCCTGGACATTGGGGCTGGTGTCCGACGTACGGGCGAGCAACGGCATGGTCTTGTCCTTGACCAGACCGCGCCAGTAGTTGACCACCGCTCGGCCCTGGGAACTGTTGAACGCGGCGCCGGTTTCGTCGGAGTTGAGCATCGCGCCGCCGGCACTTGCCAGTTGCTGCTGGAAGTCGATGTTGCTGCCGCCGTTCCAGTCCATCACGATGCCGTACTTGTGCTTGGCCGGATCCGCCAGCTTCGCCGCGTCCTTGCGCAGCTCACTCCATGTGGTCGGCAGATGCGTCGGGTCGAGCCCTGCGGCCTTGAACATGTCCGCGTTGGCATAGAGAATCCGTGTCGCGACGCCGTAAGGAAGCCCGTACTGCTTTCCGTTGTACTGGGTGAGCTTCAGGAACTTCGGGTCGATGTTCTTGGTGTCCAGGCTGCCCTTGGCGATCGCGGTGTCCAGCGGCTGGGCGATGCCGAGGTCGACCAGGCTGCGCAGGTTGTTCAGCCCGACCAGAGCCACATCCGGCAGGCGACCGGTGCCCGCCTCGCGAATGATCCGCTGCTGGACGTCGTTGTAGTTCTTGCCTGCGAGGACCAGGTTCACCCGAGGGGCGTTCTTTTCTTTCTCCAGCGGCTTGATGGCAGTATTCAACGGATCAGCGTAGAGACTGGCCTGCGTGTAATAGACACTGACGGCACCGTCCTTGGTGTCCGATGTGCCGCAGGAAGTCACCCCGGCCAGGAGGCCAACGGATGCCAGCGCAGCGGTGATTCTCCAACGCATGGTTCTACTCCTCGAAAAATAAAACCGAATGGGATATTCAGTCCGGGGTGTTCGACAGTACGAGACCGCGAACGAAATGACGCTGGGCGAGCAGGAATCCCACCACGAGCGGAAGCACCGCCAGCGTGGCGGCGGCCATCTGGGCGGCAAAGTCATTGCTTTCCGAGTTGGCGAATGCCGAAATTCCGTAGGGCACCGTCGCCGCATCGTCACTCGACAGGACCAGGCTCGGCCAGAAGTAGTCGTTCCAGTGGGAGACGATACTGAAGACCGCGAATGCGGTGAGCGCCGGCCGGGCCATCGGAAGGACGATTCGCCACACCGTTGTCCAGTTACTTGCGCCATCGAGCCGCGCGGCATCCAGTACGTTCTGCGGGATTCCCAGAAAGAACTGGCGCAGCAGGAATACGCCGAAGGCGCTGGCGAGAAAAGGTGAAATGAGCGACAGGCGATTGTCCAGTAGGCCCGCCTTGGCGAACAGCAGATACAAGGGTATGGCGACGACCTGCATCGGCAGCATGGTGGCGAACAGCACAAACCCGAGTGCCAACCTGCTGCCGCGAAACCGCATCCGTGCCAGCGCGTAGGCGGCCGGAACGGCGAGCAGGACCTGACCGAGGAAGATCAGCCCGGTCACGGCCACGCTGTTGAGGAAGTACCGTCCCATCGGCACCGTGTCGAAAACGCGCTGATAGGCATCGAAGGTCGGATGCTGCGGCAGCAGGTTGCTGCTGTAGATTTCGTCGTCCGGTTTGAAAGAGCTGAACACCATCCAGGCGAACGGCGCGAGCATGACGACGGCACCCAAGGCCAGCAGTAGGTGCCGGGGTATGTCGCTGGCGGCGGCCCGCCGCAGGACGCTTCCCCGGCCACGGCCGGATGCGTCGGGTGACTCTGCTCGGCCCGGCGTCAGAACGCCGGCGGTGTGCTGCGATCGTGTGCCGGTGGTCATCGGGCGCCCGCCTCGCTGAGTCGTCGGCCGAATGACCGCATCTGTACCAGCGTCACCAGCATGACGGTGGCGAGCAGCACGATGCTGATGACGGCACCTCCGCTGATGTCCTGGTAGAAAACCCCTCGCCGGTAGAGCTCGTAGCTCAGGGTTGAGGTACTGCCGGTGGGCCCGCCCTCGGTCATCAGCGCCACGGTGTCGTAGACGCGCAGCGCGCTGATGGTGCTGATGACGACGGCGAACACCGTGGTCGGCCCCAGAGCGGGCCACTGGACGTGCCAGAAACGATGCCAGGCGTTCGCGCCGTCGAGACGGGCCGCCTCCAGATGCGCGGTGGGCACGTTGGCCAGCCCCGAAAGAAACAGCACGACCGCGTATCCGAGTTGGTGCCACACTCCCACGAGAGCAACCGCCGGGAGGGCGAGCGAACTGTCGCTCAACCAGTTCGTCACTCCGAACAACTGGCCCACCGTGGAGTCGATCATCCCTCGCTCCGGGTAGAACATCCATTTCCAGACGATGCTCATCGCCGCGAGAGTGCTGGCGAACGGCAGAAAATACACCGTCCGCCAGAAAACCTTTCCACGCCGCACGCTGTGAATGGTGAGGGCGATCAGAAGACCGAGCACCGTGACGGCCGGCACGGTGAAGAGCGAATACAGCAGGGTGTTGATGAGAGCTTGGCGCAGTTCATCACTGCCCAACACCCGCCGGAAGGAGTCGAGGCCGGTGAACCGGGCGTTGCCGCCGGCCAGCGGCCAGTCGAGCAGGGACAGCACCACCGTCGATGCTGCCGGAAGTACCGAGAACACCCCCAGGAACAGCAGGAACGGACCGCACAGCACATAGGCGCCCACGCGCTTTCGCAAAGATGCAGTCCTCGATGTGCCCGCAGGTGCACCACCTGCTGATTGATGGAGAGACAGAGTCATGTGGCCGCCCTTGCGGTGTGGTACCGGCTCCATGCGAGGGAACCGTTTTTCTTGTTCTCAGACGCCAAGATCGACGCGCGCCCGGGCGACGGCGTCGAGCATGAGCGGGGCCGGGAGGAATTGCAGGACTCGGGCGCCGGCCTCGACATAGTCGGCAGCCCACTCGGCGCTGCGGGAACCGACGGAGATCCCCACCGCCTTGCCTGCGGTGGTGGCTTGCTTGATGCCTTCGCGGACGGCCTTCCGGACGTCAGGGTGCATCGTGTCGCCGGTGTGTCCCAGAGTCGCCGCGATGTCGTTGGGGCCGAAGGTGAGGACATCGACACCCGGAACAGCGGCGATCTCTCCGATGTTCGCCAGGCCGGTCGGATCCTCGATCGTGCAGACGACCAGCGTCTCACGATTCGCGAACGCGAAGGCGTCCTGCGCGTCCAGGCCGAGCGCCCAGCGGGCGTGCATGCCATGCCCGCTCGGCGAGGTGAGTGTGCGGTCGCCTTCCGGCGCGAACTTCACCGAACGGACGGCAGCGGCCGCATCGCTCGCCGTCCTGGTGTGGGCGAAGGTGAGTCCGCTCACACCGCGGTTGAGGAGCTGCACGACGAAGTCGGGCTTGCGCTCCGAGATCCTTGCCGTGGGGACGATGCCGGCGGCTTCGGCGGACCGTACCGCGTGCTCGATGCTCTCCAGCGTGTAGGGCCCCTGTTCGCAGTCGAAACGCACAAAGTCCAGCCCGGCCAGGGCGGCGTATTCGACCATCATCGGGTCTGGTGTGTCCAACCCGAGTCCGAAAACCATTTCACCGAGGAGGATCTTTTCCTTCATCGTATTTTTCTTCATACTGCTTCCCTGCCGCGGTCAAAATGGAGGTCATGGGTGAACGGGGCGCAGCCGCACGCGGTCATATGCGAGCGCGAGCGGCCTCGGTGTCAGCGTGAATACGCTCAACAGGAGGATCGCCAGGCCGGTCAGGGCTGGTGCCGAACAACTCAAGATGGTCGACAGCATGGTGCAGGATCCGTCGCGGGTACTGACTTCCTCGATATCCGAGGTGGCCGGTCGAGTCGGAATTACGGGGCCCAGGGCCCCGGTCAGGGAGTGATTTTCCCTTCGAAGATGACCGTATGGCAACAGCGTTGCGTGCGCTACGGGCGCCGAACGATGTTTGCCTATCGTTCATGTGGTGACAGGGCGGAGATGATCTCCAGTCCCCGTCGGACCTGAGCCCGGTCGAGCGGAGTGCTCAGTGACAGCCGCACCCGGGGTGGCACCGGGTGGCTGTCGACGGCGAACATCTCGGCCGGTCTGACCAGTACACCGCGTTCCGCGGCGGCCGCGGTGTAGCTGTGTGAGGTGTGCCCGGCCGGCACGCGCAGCCACAGATGCATGGCCGCGTCCTGGGTGTCGTAGTCCAGCCCGTGCAGCAGTTGCGCGGCGAGTCGCTGCCGTGCGGCCGATTCGCGGTGGATGGCCTCGGCGATGGCGGTGGCCTGGCCGCCGTCGATCCAGCGGCGGACGACCTCGGCGGACAGCGGGTTCGCCACCCAGTACGACAGCCGCACGAGGGGCCGCTTCATGGCCTCGGCGGCAGGCCCGTCGGGGCCGAGGAGGTATCCGACCCGGAGCCCCTGAGTGAGCGACTTGGTCAGCCCCATCGAGTACCAGGTCAGTTCCGGGGCCAGGGTCGCGATCGGCGGCGGCGTGTCCGGGTGAAGGGCGCCGAGCACATCGTCCTCGAAGACCGGCACCCCGTATCGGCGTGCGACGGAGACGATCTGATGCCGTCGTTCCAGGCTCATCGTTGTGGTGGTCGGGTTGTGGTAGCCGGGATTGCAGTAGATCAGCCGGGGTTTGAACTTGCGGCACGCCGCGGCCAGCGACTCGGGCACCATGCCGTCGTCGTCAAGATCGACGGGGTGCAGGTGCACCCTGGCGCGTTCGGCCAGGTTGCCGATGGACCCGTAGGTGAGCCCTTCGGCCAGTACGACATCCCCCGGGGCGGCCAGGTGGCGAAGGACCAGCAGGAGCGAACTCTGCGTTCCGTTGGTCAACAGCAACCGGTGAGGATCTGGCGCGGGCATCCGCCGCGCCATCCATCGTGCCGCCGCGAGGCGGTCTTCCGGCCCGCCACCGGGCTTGCTCTCGTGGAGCAGCATCCGGGCGCCGGGGTCGGCGGCGATGGCCCCGAGGGTGCCGACCAGTGCGTCGCCCACCTCGGGCGGGGCCGGCGGTATGGAGCGGGTGAAGTCAGCGACGATGTCGCGCTGCATGGAGTCTCCTCTCGACCCGGGCAGGCTAGCCGCACAAGCAACCTCATTGCCACATCGAGGGTGAATGATGGATTATCGTTCCCTCATCGCGTTCCACCGATCGAAGGGAAGCACCATGCACGTTGCACCGCCGGACTGGGAGTTGTTGGTCTGTGACATGGCCGGCACCGCGTTCAGCGATGACGGCCTGGTCATCGAGGCGTTCCGCGCCGCGCTGCTGGACACGGGACTTCCCGACGGCCCCGAACTCAGGGCCGCCCTGGCCTCGTTCGACGGCAACCGCGGGCGCAGCAAGCTGGACGCCTTCCGCGATGTGCTGCCCGAGGAGGGGGCACGGTCGGCCAACGAGGCGTTCGAGCGACGTTACGAGGAACTCGTCGCCAAGGTCGGCATCAAGGCGTTTCCCGGCGTCGAGGACCTGTTCGTGCGGCTTCGGGCAGCGGGCGTACGGATCGCACTCATCACCGGCTTCGCGGAACGCACCCGCGAAACCCTCGTCGACGCACTGGGCTGGCGGGACACCGTCGATCTCACGCTCAGCCCCAGCGACGCAGGCCGCGGCCGGCCGTTCCCCGACATGATCCTCACCGCGGCACTCCGGCTGCAGGTCACCGACATGCATGCCGTCGCGGTCGTCGGCGACACCCGCAGCGACCTGCTCGCCGGATGGCGCTCGGGGGCCGGCGTCGTCGCCGGTGTCACCACCGGAGCACACACCCGGGCCACCCTGGAGACCGCACCGCACACCCACCTCCTCGACTCCCTCGTCGGGATCGAGACCGCGACGGCCACCCGATGACCGCCCACCGCCCCGCGGCCGGCGGCCGCAACGGCATCGTCACCTCCGCCCACCAGCTGGCCACCCAGGCCGGCATGCGCATCCTGTGGGCAGGCGGAAACGCCGTCGACGCTGCGGTGGCCGTCGCCGCCGCCCTCAGCGTGGTCGAACCGTGCAGCAGCGGACCCGCCGGCATCGGCTACATGCTCATCCGGACACCGCACGAGGCGGCACCCGCGGTCCTCGACTTCGTCGGACCGGCACCCGGGGCCGCACACCCCGACCGGTTCACCACCCCCGGCAGCAAGGACGTCGGCATCCTCTCCGCGATGGTCCCCGGAGCGGCAGCAGGCTGGTCCGCCGCCCTGGAACGCTACGGAACCATGGACCTCGCAACCGTCCTGGCACCGGCCATCACCCACGCCGAACAGGGCTTCCCCGTCTCCCACTACCTCCACCACTACCTCGCGGCGGCCCGCCCCCGCCTCGAACTCGCCGCGACCAGCAGGGAGATATTCCTCCCCAACGGACGAGTCCCGCGCCCGGGCGAACTCCTCGTCCAGAAGAACGCCGCCGACACCCTTCGGCTCATCGCCGAAGCCGGCACCGAAGCCCTCTACCACGGACCCATCGCCGAGGAGATCACCCAGTACTGCGCCGACCACGGCGGCCTCCTCACGGCACCCGACCTCGCCGGCTACAGCCCCCGCTGGCAGGACCCCATCTCCAGCACATACCGCGGCCTGACCGTCTACTGCCCGCCCGCGCCGAGCGCAGCGCTGGAGTACCTCATAAGCCTGCGCATGCTCGGCGAGTTCCCGCTCTCCGAGATGGCACCGGACAGCGACGCATACCTGCACCTGCTGTCCGAGGTCTTCAAGGCGGCGATCGAGGAACGGAAAGCCCACCTGCTGGACCCGTCACCCTCCTACGACGACCTCCTGTCCGACGCACACATCACAGCGGCCACACAACGGCTGGACCTGCGGCGGGCAACCCCGTTCCCGGGGGAACGCCACGAGTACAACCCCGCACTGGAATGGACCCGGGCCGTGTTCGCCGGCCCGGAGAACACGACACACTTCGTCACCGCCGACGCACAAGGGTATGTGGTGTCCTGCACCCAGACCCTCGGAGGCGCCTTCGGATCAGGTGTGGTGGCCGGCACCACCGGACTGCTGCTGAACAGCTTCGCCTCCTGGTTCGACACCGACCCCGCGAGCCCCAACGCGATCGGCCCCGGCAAGAGAGTGGAGGTCTGTCTCGCTCCCTCACAGATCTGGTCGGACGGCCGGCCGTTCCTGGCCGTCGGCACCCCCGGATCGTACGGCATCCTGCAGACCACACCCCAGATGATCATCAACGTCGTCGACCACCGCATGGACATCCAGGAAGCGATCGAGGCACCCCGGATCCGCGTCGGACACGGCACCCTCCTGGGCACCGAGAGCAGGATCAGCACGGAAACCCTGGCCCGGCTCCGGGGCCGCGGACACCAGGTGCACGACCTGGGCGCCTGGAGCCGCGTGGTCGGCGGCGGACACGGCGTGGCCTTCGACCCCGACACCTCCACCATGTGGGGCGGAGCCGACCCACGACGCGACGGCTTCGCATTCGCCTGGTGAACAAGAGCCCCCGGTGATCCGACAAGATGGCATCGACGTTCACGCACACTTCCTGCCGAAGCGATACCGGACGGCGTACCACCACCTCGGTACACCCGGCCCGGACGGCCTGGCCGCATGGCCGGACTGGTCTGTCGGCCGGGCCCTCGGCACGATGGACGAACTCGGTGTCGAACTCGCCATCCTGTCCATCTCATCGCCGGGCGTCCACGTCGGCGACGACCGCGCGGCGACGGTGCTCGCCCTTGGTGTCAACGAGGACGGCGCGGCGCTGGCCGCCCGACACCCGGACCGGTTCGGGTTCTTCGCCTCCTTGCCGCTGCCCGACGTGGACAGCGCGCTGGACGAGATCGCCTACGCACTCGACCAACTCGGCGCGGAGGGTGTGGTCCTGCTGAGCAACTACCACGGGACATACCTCTTCGATCCGAGGTTCCGTCCGGTCCTCGACGAACTCGACCGCCGGGGCGCCGTGGTCTTTCTGCACCCCACGTCGCCACCGTGCTGGGAGCAGACGGCGTTCGGACAGCCACGCAGCCTCATCGAGGGAGCACCTGGGTGACGACCTCGCGGTGCAGTTGTACGCGTACGGCGCCGGCCTGACCACCGAACTCGACCGTGAGAAGGCCAATGCGCTGGCCGGCCACCTCGGCTTCGACTTCCACGGCGCGACGGACCCTCGGGAGCAGGCCAACCGGCTGCTGCATGTGTACGGCCAACGGGCGACCAACCACATCCTCGACCTGGCCAGATCGTATGCCGTTGCCAACGGCAGGAAACTGCTGGTCGCGCTCAACTTCACCGCGCGTATCGGTGTCGGCGGCCCTGCCCGCGAGCTGGGCACCCCGATCGGCGACGGTGAGCGCACCGACCAGCTGATCGTGGACCACCTGGCGGGCGGAGGCTTCGACTACTTCGACATGAACGAGGTGCACCGGCTGGAGTACGAGCGGATGGCGCCGACGAGCCTGTCCTACACCGACTACCTCGGCCTGTACCGAGTCCGCGGCGGGCACTACAGCCCGCGCGGCAACCACCTGTTCGCGTACGCGATCAAGGACTCGTTGGTCGCGCTGCTGGACCCCAAACCGCTGCCGTACCGCGAGCCCAACACCGACGCGCCGATCGACTTCGAGGGCTACCTGCCCCGCTTCCACTGAGACCGGAGCGCCGCGGTCAGGACGTGTCGACCACCTGGGCGAGCTGCGAGGCCAGTGCGGCGAACGCTTCGACCTCGGCCGCCGGGGCTGGTTGTTCAGCCGAGTGATGGGTGGTTGGCCGCCCAGGGCCGAGTGGGGCTGGTGGTCGGATTGGTGCATCCATGCTGGGAGTGCGGCTGTACGCGTTGGCGATCCGTGAAGCCCGCGGCCCCAGCCCCGCCTGACGGCAGCGCGAGTGGGTTGTCGCCGCCGGCCAACGCCGCTCTCCGCTACAAACAACATAGTTTCCGTATTGAGAACTCAGGAGCGTTGTCCGGATGGGATTCGCAGACCAGCGCTACACCGTCAACCTGTCGATCCTCTTCACGGAACTCCCGCTCCTTCAGCGGCCGGCGGCTGCCGCCGCGGCGGGATTCACCGCGATCGAGTTGTGGTGGCCTTGGGCCGGCTCACCCACCCCGGAGCACTCGCAACTCGACTCCCTGAAGAAGGCGATCGAGGACACCGGCGTGCGACTCACCGGCCTGAACTTCTACGCCGGCCAACTGCCGGGCCCCGACCGCGGCGCGCTGTCGATCCCGGGCGAGGAGTCGGAGAAGTTCCGCGTCAACATCGATGTGGTCGCGGACTTCGCCGAGTCGCTGGGCTGCACGGCACTCAACGCGCTGTACGGCAACCGCGTCGACGGCGTCGACCCGGCGGAACAGGACGCCCTCGCGCTGGAGCACCTGGTCCTCGCGGCCCGGGCCTGCGACCGGATCGGCGCGACCCTCTTGATCGAGGCGCTGAACGGGCCCGAGTCGCCCCGCTACCCCCTGGTGTCGGCCCCGGCCGCCATCGAGATCGTCGACAAGGTCAACGCGGCCACGGGGCTCGGTAACGCACGGTTCCTGATGGACCTTTACCACCTGTCCATGAACGGGGAGAACCTGCCGCAGCTCATCGGGCGGTACGCGGCGAGGACCGGCCATGTGCAGATCGCCGACAACCCGGGCCGGGGTGCGCCCGGCACGGGCGTGCTCCCGCTGGAGGACCTGCTCGAGAAGCTGACGAAGGCGGGTTACGACGGCCGGGTCGGCCTGGAGTACAAGCCGGGGAACCGCCCGAGCGCGGAGACCTTCGGCTGGCTGCCGGTCCAGTGGCGCGCCGCCCGCTGAACACCACACCACAGAGGTAGCACCGCAGGTGCAGTCAGAGAGGCACTGACCATGAACGACAATCTGGCGACTTCTTCCCACCCGCCCCGCCCGGCGATCGCCTGGATCGGCCTCGGCATCATGGGCTCCCCCATGTCCGAGAACCTGATCAAGGCCGGGTACGACGTCACCGGCTACGCCCGGAAGCAGGAGAAACTCGACCGCCTGACCGCCGCCGGAGGCACCGCAGCGAAGTCCGTGGCCGAGGCCGTGCGGAACGCGGACGTGATCATCACGATGGTGCCGGCATCCCCGCAGGTCGAGGAGGTGGCGTACGGCCCCGAGGGCATCCTGGAGAACGCACGGCCCGGCGCCCTGCTGATCGACATGTCCTCCATCACCCCGCAGACCTCGATCGACCTGGCCGGGGCCGCGAAGCACAAGGACATCCGGGTCCTCGACGCACCGGTGTCCGGCGGCGAGGCCGGTGCAGTCGAGGCCGTGCTGTCGATCATGGTCGGCGGCGAGCAGGCCGACTTCACCTACGCGAGGCCGATCTTCGAGGCGCTGGGCAGGACGATCGTGCTGTGCGGCCCGCACGGTTCCGGTCAGACCGTGAAGGCGGCCAACCAGCTCATCGTCGCCGTGAACATCCAGGCGTGCGCGGAGGCCGTGGTCTTCCTGGAAAGGTCAGGCGTGGACCTGAAGGCATCCTTGGATGTCCTCAACGGCGGGCTGGCTGGTTCGACCGTACTGACCCGCAAGAAGGACAACTTCCTCAGCCGCGATTTCAAGCCTGGCTTCCGTATCGACCTGCACCACAAGGACATGGGCATCGTCACGGACGCGGCGCGCGCTGTCGGCGCGCCGCTGCCCGTCGGTTCCGTGGTCGCCCAACTCGTCGCGTCCTTGCGCGGGCAGGGCGACGGCGGCCTGGACCATTCGGCGCTGCTGCGGGGCGTGGAGCGTCTGTCCGGCGCCCAGGTCTGACCCCTTCTCCAGCTCTCGCACAGCTGGGTCAGGGCGGGGAGTCCCTCGCTGGCAATCCTGGTCGCCATGGGCGCGGGTGCACCCGACGATGCGGCTGTCATCAGTCTGGTCCGCCCGCTGTCCGGCGTCGACGCCGGACAGCGGTGACTCGCCGACACATGTCTGCCGCCTCATGGGACCTCATGAGGCGTCAGAGCGCCCGAGACGACGAGGAGGAGATCCTCGGCGGCCTGCCAGAGCTCCTCGATGTGGCGTGCCGCACGGCGGGCACCGGCGGCGCCGAGGAAGAAGAAGTGGTTGCCGGGCATGAAACGGACCAGGTCCGTGGACAGCCGCCGACTGGTCGCGGTCAGAGCCGCCCAGGTGTCGGCCGACAGCGTCGTCGCATCCGGCAGGCGCCATCCCAGTGAGTAGGAGGTGATCGCCGGCCAGGTGAGGTGATCGCACAGGGCGTGCCGAGCGTCCTGTGTGCCCTCCGGGACAATGGCCGCGCATATGGGGAACTCTGCCCACTGCCCCACCCCGGTCTCCCGGATCGCGGCCTCGGTGTCATGGACGTCGGCCTGCCCGTCCCAGTGCTGCGCCTCACCACGCAGACCGACCGAGTGCCGGCACAGATAGTGCCGTACGTACTCCTCCCGCGACATGATCGGCCTGCCCTGTTCCGCCTGAGCAGAGATCTGCCCGTACCAGTTGTCCAGCCGCGTCGACGACTGCCCCAGGGCGGCTTCCCACAGACCCCCGGTGGTCAATGGCTGGCCTGCCCGAGGGACCGGTACGAGGCCGGGCAGCGGAGCCGAAGCCGCGAGCGACACAAAGCACCGCAGATCGAGGCCGACCTGCCGAGCGGTCCGGGCGAACGGTAGGACGGATCGGCCGGCCATGCTCCAGCCGCACAGGATGACCCCGGCCCCGAGCTGGTGCTCGGTGACGATCCGTTGGGTGAGCACCGCTGCCGCCGCACCCCACCGGTCGACGGTCAACTCCGGGTGCGCCGCCGGAAGGGCCGGATGGTCCGACGGATACGACAGCGCGAGTACCGTGAACCCACGTGCTGCCAGCCAATGCGCGAGAAAGTCGTCCGGGCGGCCGTCCGGGTGCCCGTAACTGATGCGAGCCAGGTGGCCGCCGCCCGGCAGGAACACGACGAGGGGCCGACCGGGATCGCCCACCCGCAGATAGGTCAGGAGCGGGAGCCCTTCGCTGTACTGGAGGGATTCACCGCTGTATTGGAGGGACTCACCGGCGTACTGGAGGGACTCACCATGGACCCGGTCGTCCCTCACAGCATGTGCTCCGCGTGGACGTCCGCGATCGCGTCCAGGTACGCCCTGGACCGCTCCGGATCGCGCAGGGCGAGTCCGACGAACAGCGCGTCGGTGATCGCCAGATGTGCCAATCGGCTGGCCGTGGCCTCCAGTCGGAAACCCTGCCCCGGGCTGCCCGCGATGAGCGGCGCGTCCGCGATGTCGGCCAACGGCGAGCCGTGAAAGCTGGTCACCGCGATGACGTAGGCGCCGCCCGCTTTCGCGGTCTCCGCGGCCAGCACTGTCTCGCGTGTCGCGCCGCTGTGGCTCATCGCCAGGCAGACGCCGCTTTCGCCCAACTGCCGAGCGGCGATGTGCTGGGTGATCGCGTCCATCGGCGCTGCCGTGGCCAGCCCCAGCATCCGCATGCGGTGTGCCGCGTCTCGCACGGGTGTGGTCGACTGGCCGTTACCGACGAAGAACACCTTCTGACGGGTGCGCAGGGCGCCCAGCGCACCGGCGAAGGCGACCGGGTCGACCGTGCTGATCGCGTCGGACAGCGCACGGCTGCTGGCCGCGAGGATGGTGTGCAACACCGCGTCCGGAGGTGAGTCGGTATCCAGCTCGTCGGCGAACACCAGTTGGTCGGCGCCGCGCAGGGCCAGGTCACGGACCAGGGCCAGCTTCAGGTCCTGGAAACCCTTGAACCCCGCTTGCTGGCAGGCTCTGACCACGGTCGATGCCGCCGTGTCGGCGCGCGCGGCAAGGTCCGCGGCGGAGTATCTGGTGGCTGCCTCGGGGTCGGCGATGATCACCTCCATGGCCCGACGCGCACTGGGCACGAGCGACGGCGCCGCGGCCTGGATCTGCGCGAGGACCGCACCGCTGGTCAGCGGGCCGGCCGACTGCCCGGCCGAAAGGTTCTGAGGACCCGGACCCGGTGCGCCGTCCCCGTCGCCCCCCTGACGTCGGGCTGCCTTAACCGTCATCCCCGCCCCTTCCTCCATCCAGGGAATATCGTTGCGGCGCCAGTGTACCGCAGGGAACAACGTCTCATATGCAACGTCAGTGCTTCAATTGATCTGAAGTATGGAATACGATTCCGTCTCTCGTCTCCCTTCCCGCTGGACGGAGTTCTACGTGACTCAGCTGATCAACGCACGGCTCATCGATGGCACCGGTGCAACGCCGGTTGACGGTGCGACCATCGCCATCGACGCCTTCGGCCGTATCGCTCACGCCGGTACCGGGACCGGGCCGACGCCGGCCACGGACGAGACCGTCATCGATCTCGGTGGCCGCACCGTGGCGCCGGGCTTCATCGACTGCCACGTGCATTTCGGTCTCGGCCACGTAAACGAACTGCTGGAGCCACCCCGGCACTGGGCATCACTCGCCACCTTCCAGACTGCGGAGCGCCTGGGCCGGACCCTCGCGGCCGGCGTCACCACCGCGCGTGACCTCGGCGGCCTCGACGCCGGATACCGAGAGGCAGTGACGGCCGGCCTGGTGGAGGGGCCGCGCCTGCAAGTAGCGGTCCGGATGATCAGCCACACCGGCGGGCACGCCGACTTCACACAACCCAGCGGGGTCGACGTCGATGCTCTGCGCCCGCAGCCCTGGACGGAGATCGCCGACACCGCCGGCGAAGCCCGCATAGCCACACGCCGCGTCATCCGGGCCGGCGCCGACGTGATCAAGGTGTGCGCCACCGGCGGCGTCAGCAGCCCCACGGACCAGCCCGACGACGAAGGGCTCGCAACCGACGAGATGGCCGCCATCGTCGACGAAGCGCTTCGACACCGCGGGCGACGGGTCGCCGCGCACGCCCAAGGCGCCGCCGGCATCCGCAACGCCGTCCTCGCCGGCATCGCCAGCATCGAACACGGCTACGGCATCGATGATGAGACCATCGACCTCATGCTCGAACACGGCACCACACTCGTGCCGACGCTCACCACCGCGGCTTCCATCCCGGAGCAGGGCTCAGTGCCCGACTTCCTTTACCAGAAGAAGATCCGGTGGTCCGCACTCGCGATGGAACGAGTCGCGGAGGCGATCCGCCGAGGCGTACCCATAGCACTGGGCACCGACTCCGGGGTGACCTCGCATGGACACAACCTGCGCGAACTGACTCACCTCGTCGACCTCGGCCTCTCCCCCATGGGCGCGATCGAGGCCGGCACCCGTGTCGCGGCCCGGCTCCTCGGCCTCGACGCCGACCTCGGCACGATCGAACCGGGGAAGCTCGCCGATCTTGTCGTGTGTCGGACCGACCCGCTCCACGACATCGCCGGCCTCGCCGACCCGGACAACATCCTGCTCGTCATGCAGGCCGGCCGCCCCGTGAAAAACCGGCTGTGACCACGGACTCCACCGGACTCCCGCGGCGCATGTCCCTTGCCTTTCCGTGGCCGGGACGCGAGTGAGACACGTTCCCCACAGATCAAGGCTCAGGGGCCGTGGCCGATCGGTTGGCACTGTCTGTCGAAGAGTGCGATCACACGGTGGTCATCAAGTCGAGGTGCCGTGACGGCCCTTGATGTGAGGTCGAAGGCCGACTCGCCGATGAAGACGAGATGCATCCCCGCCGCCCGCACGGCGCGCGCGCCGACCTCGGAGTCCTCGAACCCATAGGAGAGCGCGGGGTCCGCGTGCACACGGTCGCAGGCGGTGAGGTACACGGCCGGGTCGGGCTTCGCTGCTCCTGCCGTCTCGGTCGTGCACACGGCATCGAAGGCATCGAGGAGGCCCGAACGCCCCAGCATGGAGGTGACGATGTCCGTCGGACCGTTGGACGCGACGGCGAGCGGTAGCCTCCCGTGAAGTGTGTGCACGAGGCTCGCTGCGCCAGGGAGCATACGCGGCGGCTCGACGTCCGCGATCTCGATGAATCGCTTGACCACTCTCGCCTGCACTTCGTTCACCGGAGCGCCGGTGATGCGGGACAGGATCGCCGCTCCGGTCCGCACCGGACTGCCGACCGTACGGGCGTGTTCGGCTGCCGTCATTTCATGACCGAGTTCGGCGGCGATCGTGCTGAAGGACCGTGCCCATGCGGGCGCGCTGTCGAGGAGGAGTCCGTCGCAGTCGAAGACCGCAGCCTGGGCTTGTATTGCTTTCAGTGTTCGCTTCCTGTCCTTTGTGGGGCTTGAGGCGGCACGGATGCCTCAGTTGCCGCCGCGGCGTGCAGGGAGCCGGCCGGGCACCGGTCGGCTCCCTGGCCGCCTGACGCGGTTCTGGACCACGTTTCACACGTCCGCGCTGTTCCTTCAGTCGCGGCCGACGGCGACGACCGTTCCGTCCGTTGTGACGACTATGAGCCGGTCATCGGTGGCAAGAGGCGGCGCGAGCAGACTCTGACCGATCTCGTAGGAACGCTCATACCGCCCCGTCGCAGCGTTGACCGCATGGATACGGCCGTCCATACCGGGGGCATACACGGTGTTCTTCTCGACCGTCGGCGAGCCCATGAGAGGGCCATGTGCCGTTCGTCGGAACGGGATGTGCGGGAGGAGCGCGTCGCCCTCCAGTTCCAGGCTCCAAGCAGCAGAACCGGTGCGGACGTGGTAAGCGCTCATACGGCGATCGGAGGTGACGGCAATGACGAGATCGCCGTGGAATGCGGGCTGCCCCGGTGCGTACACCGTACTCGTCTCGCGATCCCAGAGGATCTTTCCGTCGTCGATCGCCCAGAGGTGGCCCGACGCGGGGAAAACCGTAACTCCCGATCGGTGCCGATTGCCTGGGCCCACCGGGCTCCAGCCGAACCAGTCGAGGTGGCTCATCGCATCGTCTCGCACGGCGACGGACAGGGGCGTGGCCGCGACGGCGGCCGACCGGTCGGTGCCCTCGGCACTCGGAGAGTCGAGCTGCCACATCGGTTCACCGGTTTGCGGCTCGATCGCCACCAGCGCGGGCCGCAGCGGCGCCGCTCCGAGGAGGAGTTCGTCACCGGCCAACATAACTCCCGTATGCGGCACGTTGTTGAAGTGTGGCCACGGGCGCGGGAACGTCCATCGCCGCTCACCGGTGACGGGATCGAGAGCGCGGAGTGTTCCGGGATAACCGACCACGACCACATCATCGGAGCTTACCGCTGGAACAGTCAGGCACCAGTCCCGAAGGGGGTCCGCCGAGAAGTCGGTCCACACTCTCGTGCCGTCGGTGACATCAAACCCGGCCGCGTTGCCCGCGATGTCATGGACGATGATCATGTTGCCGACGACCGCTGGTCGTGCCGCGATCGGATGGTCGAACGCTGTGCTCCATCGCTGTTCGCCGTCGGTGAGTCCGAGTACCGTCACACGGCCGCTCTCAGGTTCGTCGCCGGTGCCGGCCACGATGACGGCGTCGCCGCAGAGCACGGGACCGCCCGCCGTCCGACCGCTCGCCTGCAGGCTGCGGCTCCACAGCGCGCCGCCGCTCACAGGGGTGCGAGGAACCCCGATCGGCGCCGAAGGTTTCACCTCGATGCCGTCCCAGGTGATGATGCGTGAGCTGGGTGCGGAGTGGTCGAGTCCGGCGAACAACGCCGAGGGTGTGTTGATGAATCGGATTCCCTGATGCGTGGTGACGCGATCTGTGTGCCAGTGGCCGGTGAGGACGGCGAGCGGCTTGGTGGGGAGGTTTCGGAAGAACGATGCGTGCGGGTTGTCGTGTGCGAGGAGGATCCAGGGTCGGTCACCGATCGCGTCGATGTCGTTGCGGATCCACCGATCCTGCCGAACTCGGTCGATGCCGCGTTCCCAGGTGTTCCAGTCGATCGCCACGATGTGCAATCCGGCGATGTCATGGGAGTACCAGCGGGGACCGACGTGCCGTTCCCAGAGGTCGGAGCTGCTGCCGTTGATGAGGTAGTCGGTGTCCGTCAGGCTCATCGCGTAACGGATGCCCGCCTTGTGATCCGCGTTTCCCGGCAGGGCGAGGATCGGCAGGGGCGGCTCGTCGATGAGGCCGTGCAGCGCGTCGTACTCGGCGCTTGCCCCGACGTCGACGAGGTCGCCGGTGAGGAACGCCGTCGCGAACGGGCCATGTGTCTCGGCCAGACGCCCGAGAACGTCGCGGGCGTGCGTGGCTTTCGGGCTCTCCATACTCCAGTCCGAGCCACCGGAACGGACTTCGCCGGACGAGTCAGTGAGGTGAAAATCGGTGGTGTGCAGAAATCGGATGGGCAGCGACTGTTCTTCGGGTCGTAGCCGGAACAGAAGCCGACGATCGAGGTCTGGTCGGGCCCACCATCGGTCGCTTGTCGACCCGGTGGGCAGGCAGAGTGTGATGAACTCGGCCGGTGGGAGGGAGAAGACACCGTCGCTGTCCGTGTGCACGACATCGGTGAGGTTGCTGACGAGCACGTTCGCGACAGGTCGGCCGGCAGCGTCGATGACCTCGCCGCTGATGAGTTCCTCGGATGTCACGAGCGCACCTTGTCCTTCAGTTCGCTGAGTGTGCCCAGGCGGAGTTCGTCCGCGCCGAACACGTGCACGTCGGTCGCGTCGAACCCGAGCCGGACGGTCTCGCCCGGCGTCACGGCCCTGGTTGCCGCGACCCGCGCCCGGAGTGTCGCTGCGGGCAGCCCGGACGCGGTGGTGCGCAGATGGAGCACGGCGGATGATCCTTCGTGCTCGCGCAGCACCACCTCGGCGCTCACGGTGTATTCCTTCGAGTCGTCGTTCACCGCCATCGCTTCGGGACGGATACCGAGTGTGAGGTCGGCGTCCTGGCGCACGTCGCGCAGATGCAGATGTGTGAACGGTGTCTCCCAGACTCCCGCGTCGATCACCGACGCCTGCATCGTGTTCATGGGCGGCGTTCCCACGAACGTGGCGACGAACAGCGATGCCGGCTGGTCGTACACCTCCTGAGGCGTCCCGAGCTGCTCGATACGGCCGGCCCGGACGACCGCCACTCGATCGGCCATCGCCATGGCGTCCGTCTGGTCGTGCGTCACATGAATGGTCGTGGCCGCCGTGGATCGCATGATCTCGGCGATCTCGGCTCGGAGACTGATGCGCAGTTGGGCGTCCAGGCCCGACAGCGGCTCGTCGAGGAGTACGACTGCGGCCTGGCGCGCCAGGGCCCGAGCGAGCGCGACCCGCTGCCGTTGACCACCGGACATCTGCCGCGGCAGGCGCCCGAGCAGTTCGCTGATGCCGAGGCGCGCCGCGATGTCGTGCGCGCGGTCGTTCGCCTCCTGCTTGGACAGGCCGATGCCGTGTCGCAGCCCCAGCGTGATGTTGTCCCGCGCGGTGAGGTGTGGGTACAGCGCGAAGTGCTGGAACACGATCGCGATGTCGCGCTTGTGCGCGGGGAGGGTGCTCTGGGGGACGCCGCAGATGATGATCTCGCCGTCGTCCGCCTGCTCAAGCCCGGCGATGATCCTCAGGAGCGTGCTCTTACCGGAACCGGAGGGCCCGAGAATGACCAGGCTTTCACCGTCATCGAGGGTGAAGGAGGTGTCCGCGACCGCGGTGACGGACCCGAACCGTTTGGCGACGCGCTGCAATTCGACCGATACCACTACTTCACCGCCGCGTTGATCTGCTGCACCGTCGTGGACACCTCGGAGTTCGTGTCGCCGCCCCGGATGATGTGCTGCACCATTTGCTGCACGATCTGGTTGACGCGGCCGGTCGCGGTCCCGGGCCACGCGTCCCAGGTTGTCGGCGTGCCGTCGTACTTCCAGCTGTAGCCGACGGGTGTGTCCGCGGCAGGGTCGGCCGCGAGGGTCCTGGCGGCTGCCCGGTCGACCGGGATGTAGCTGAACTGCTTCGCGCTCGCGGCGATGACGTCGGGATCGAGCATGAGCGAGATCATTTCGTTCGCGTACGCGGCCTGGCAGGGGTCCTGCGAGAGAACCATCCACCCGTTTCCGCCCGCAGGCAGTGAGGTCTTCTGCACCGATGGCACGGGCATCGCCGACACGTCCCAGTCGAACTTGCTGCCGACGGCGGCCCGGGTCGACGCGGCGATCGACGGACTGTCGATCATGAATGCGATGCGGCCGCCCTGGAAGGCCGTCCGTGCGTCGTTGACGCTGATCGGGTCCTGGAGGCCGTCCTTGCCCAGGGTCTGGTAGAGCGAGATCGCCTCGCGCCCGGCCGGGGTGTCGAATCCCGCGGTGCCGTCCCCCTTGATGTACGCTCCGCCGGCGCTCTGGACCAGAGCCTGCACGATCCAGTCCGAGAAGCTGTCCTGCGGCACCTGCACCGGGGCGGTGCCGGTGACCGCCTTGATCTTCTTTGCAGCCTCGATGAGTTGACCGGTGGTCGTCGGCGCTGATGTGACACCGGCTTTCGCCGCGAGGGTCTTGTTCATGTACAGCACGGGAACCGACAGCTGGAATGGCGCGACATACGCCTTCCCGCCGATGGTGCCCGCCGCGAGGTATCTCGTGTTGTAGGTCGACCGCAGGGAGGTGGTGTCGATGGGCTGCGGCTTGTACTGGTCGACGTAGTAACTCACCTGCGACAGACCGACCATGGCGACGTCGGGTCGCCGACCAGCCGCGATGTCCGCAGTGACCGCCTGCGTGAGCTGGTCGTAGGTGGTGACGTTCGTCTCCCTGAGCTCCACCGAGAGCTTCGGGAACTTCTTCTCCATCTGGGCCTTGGCCTGCCTCGCCGCGGTCTCCCCCTGCTGGGCGTAGGCGACGGTGATGGTGCGGCCCGAGGGTTTGCACTGGTCGAGGGCTGTCGCGGTGGCGACGCCGGAACCCGATGCGGTCCCGCCGCTGGAGCCGCAACCGACGAGCGCGACGGACGCGACGAGAGTGAGTGAGGCGCCGAGCACGGCACGCGTGGAGATATTTATGGGCATGGGGTGGTAGTCCTCTGCTGCTGATGTGATGCGAGTGTCGAGGGTGCGAAACGGGTCGCAATCAACCGGGAAGTTCCCCGCCGGCGATGCCGGCGACGAATCGTCGTCGTGCGGCGAGGAAGAGAATGAGGATCGGGACGGTGATGATCACGGCGCCGGCGGAGAGGGCACCGAAGTCGTTTCCGATGTCTGACTGTGCGAAGGTTGCCAGCGCAAGCGGTGGGGTGCGCATCTCTTGACTCCGAGCCACCAGCAGGGGCCACAAGTAGTCGTTCCAGTGGAAGAAGACCGAGAAGAGCGAGAACGTGGCGATCGCGGGTCGGCTCGATGGAATGATCACCCGCCAGATCGTCTGAAGTGTGCCCAGGCCGTCGGACCGGGCGGCGTCGATGAGCGCGTCCGGGATGGTCAGCATGTGCTGCCGGAGGAGGAACAGGCCGAATGCGCTCGTGCCGAACGGCACGATGAGTGCGGAAAGCGTGTTCACCATGCCGAGACGGCTGACACCGATGTACAGCGGGAGGGCGGTCGCCTGGGCCGGCACGAGCAGCGCCGCGAGCACCAGGTAGTAAGCGAGACGCTTACCACGAAAGCGGAGCTTGGCGAATGCATAAGCGGCAGGGATACATGTGAGGAGCTGGATCGCCAGGATACCGATCGTGACGATGACTCCTGTCACCATCGCCCGGCCGAGATGCGCCTCGTTCCAGGCGCGAACGTAATTGGACAGGTCGAACCCTCGCGGAATCGGCGAGAGTCCGTCGCCGACGATGGCGTCGGCGGACGCGACCGAGGTGCGCAGCATCCATGCGAAGGGGAAGACCGCGAACAAGCAGGCGATGATGACGGCGGTAGCGGTCAGGCTCCTGGTCAGCCAGCGACGTGTCATGTCAGCGCTCGCTCTTGGTGAAGGCGGATCGGCGCACGGCGCCGATGATGACGAGGATGATCAGAAGGACCGCTGAGAGCGCCGCGCCTTGGCCGAGGTCGTAGTAGGAGAAGCCGAGTTGCCAGATCTCAGTGAGTACGGTCTGGGTGGAGTTCAAAGGACCGCCTTGCGTCAGCACATTGACCGTGTCGAAAACCTGCACCGACTGGAGTGTCATCAGCACGGCCACGAAAAGCGTTACGGGACGCAGCAGCGGAAGAGTCACCCAGCGGAGACGTCTCAAGCCGGTGATTCCATCGACCGTTGCGGACTCAGCAATAGCGGTCGGAATGGTGGTGAGGCCGGCGAGATACATCAGCATCGCCAGCGAGGACCCGCGCCATACGCCGATCGCGGCGAGGGTCGGCAGCGCCAGGTGAGTGTCGCCGAGGAAGTTGAGCGGTGCGAGGCCGATCATGGCCATCAGTTGATTCACAAACCCGCCGCGCAGGTCGAAAACGTAGCGGAAAACGACGGCCATGGCGACAAGGTTCGCGGTGAACGGCAGGAACAGCAGCGCCTCGACGAGGACACGAAACCGCCGGATGGTGTTGGCGAGCAACGCCAGGCCGAGACCGAGGGCGATACTCGGAACGATGGTCATCGCACAGTAAAGGGCGGTGTTGCCAAAGGACTGGATCACGACGGGATCGTCGAATATCTCCTGATAGTTGCGCAATCCGACCCAGGTCGCCTGATTTTCAGAACCGAGGCGGATCTCGAACAGCGAGCTGATCAGCGCCAGCGCTGTCGGCAGTACCACGAAAACGCCGAGGAACGCGACGGCCGGAACCACGAGGACGCCTGCGGGCACGCCACGGCGACTGCGGACTGCCGTGTGAGGTTTCTTCAGCCGCCGGCCAGGCTCGGTCGCCGTGGCAGCCGCGGGGACGGTGAGGTGTTCGGTCTGCACGTTGCTCCGGATGTCGATCTTCGCGAGGGGGGTGGGGGTGACACAGAGCAGCGTGGCGACCCAGAGCAAACACAGGTTGAACAGATCGCAAATGGTGTGGCATAGATGAGTGAGCAGCTTGTCTATGCAGGGCGCAGCAGGTCTGCCACCTGCATAGACAAGTTCGTCTGCTGTTCACCGTCGCACGACCAGCCGGTGACGCAGGTGCTCTATCGTCTTCCTGATGAACATGCAGAGTTCCCCCGGCCTCGGCCTCAGGTCGGCGACCGCGAAGACATCGACGTACCTCCGTGTGGCGAACGAGCTCGCCGAGGAGATCCGCGATCTTCCAGCCGGGCATCAGCTGCCTTCGGAGAACGAGTTGGCGACCCGATGCGGGGTGAGCCGACTCACCGCTCGCGCCGCGATGCAGGAACTGGAGCGCCGCTTCGTAGTGACGCGGGTACGCGGTCGCGGCTCCTTTGTGGCGCGACGACTTGAGATCTTGACGCGGGTCGGGTCCTCGCCAAGCTGGTCGGAGGCGGTGCGGCAAGCCGGCGGACAGCCAAGCCTTCGCGTGCTGAACGTGGCAGAGGTGGATGTCTCCGATGAGGTGTGCCGAATCCTGCGCCTCGACGGCCAGAGCACAGCTTTTCAGGTCGACCGCCTGTGCTACGTAGACGGGTTGATCGCCGAAGTGACGCGTACATGGTTCCCGAAGGGACTGGTGCCACGCCTCGATGACCTGCTCGGTCGCGGAGGATCGCAGACCGTCTTGCTTGAGTCCTTCGGCTTCGCGCCTCGGAAGACCTGGGTCCGTACGGATCTCGTGCCCGTTCCAGGAGAGGTCGCCAGGCTCCTGGAACTTGAGGGACAGCCGGCCGTGCTGCACACAGCTTCCATAGTCGAGGATGCCGAAACCGGCACACCCCTGCTTACAGGTGAGTCCTGGATGCGGCCGGACGTGGTGCGGACGACCGTCGAGGTAGGCGTCGAAACCAAGGGCGAAGGTCACTGACGTCCTCGGCGCCATACCGTGGCTGGCAAGCGGTGGCTGTCGCAGTGGCGCGGACATGAGGTATCCGCGAGGAGCTGGGCTGGCCGCAGAGCAACGGGTGTTTCGCGAGTTGCTCGCTGAGGCACCACCAGGCTGCGCCGGGGCATGGTGCTGTTCGAACTCCAACGGAGGGATAGGCGAGCACACTGTGGTGTCGACGCGTTGTAGCAGATGAGCCTGCGGGCGCGTCCCCACCCTACGGTGCGCAGGCCGCCTCCAACTCGAACAGACCCCTGCGGACGGTGGTCTCGCTCGCTCCCGCAACCCGCGCGACGGTGCGGACGCCACCAGGTCGAGCAGCCCCGCCTCCGTCGGTGCCCGATCTGCTGCGGCGGAACTTCACCGCGTCCGCCCCGATCGGGCTGGGTCGGTGACATCACCTCCTGCCCATCGACGGCGGGAAATTCCTGTATCCGGCCACCGCCATCGACGTGTACTCCCGCCGCCTGCCGGGCTGGTCGACGGCCGATCACCTGCGGGCCGAACTCGTTACCGACGCTCTCGATGCGGCCGTCCGCACTCGCGGCGGCCAGGCGGACGACATCATTTTCCACAGCGGTCACGGGGCTGCTCAGTACAGCTCGAAGGCGTTCGCCGACGCCTGCCGCCGGGCCGGGATCCGTCGGTCCGTGAAAGCGGTCGGCACCTGCGCGGACAACGCCCGCCGCGAAGGCGTTCCTCGCCGCCCTCAAGCGGGAGATCCTGCCCGACCGGCGCGGCCGGCCGACCGCACGGCCGCCCGTCTCACAGCCTTCCGCCGGCTCGGCTTCTACCAACAAAGCCATCCCTGCGTGTCATCGGCCGGGGCGGGCGGCGCCGAGGCGGGATGCGCCAGTCGCTGCTCCTGCGCGGCGCCGAGCCGTAGAACCATCGCCATCGTCAGCGCCGCCGCGGGCAAGGGACATCAGGTCCACGAAAATGGCACGTGCTGTGGCGGACCGGAAGTCCTCGGGGCTGTCGGACAGGGCCCCGCTGAAGAAGCTCAATGTCATGGCGCCGAACATCGCGGCGTCCAGGTGGCGCCACCAGTCGAGCACGGTCCGGCGGCCGGACGCCACGGCCGGGAAACCGCTCACAGCCCAGATGTCCTTGGCCATCTGGAAGGGGATCCACAGCTGTCCGACCGTGATGCACGACCCGGCGACGATGCCGCTGCCGTACCGCCGACTGCCGGGTGCGAAAAGGGCGGCGTCCATGTGGGCTCGGCGCAACCAGACGAGCCAGACCGCCACCAGGGCGCGTGCTACCGCGGCGTGCAGTTCCTGGGTGGTGAGTACGGTGGCGTACTTCTCCTCGACGACGTCACTGTCCGGCCCGTGCGGCCCGAGGTACGCCGAAACCGCTCCGTACAGCGAGAAGCCGACAATAATGTGCCACGGCGGTGATCAGCCCGTGCAGTGGGCGGAGCACCGCGAACGGCGGATGCGCGTAGTACGGGACGTTCGGGACACGCGCAGCATACAGAGCGCCCACGGGGGCGTCGCACACGGGCCGACGGGGGGGGCGGCGGGGTGTGCCGTGCGGGGTCGTACGGGGAAGGGGAAGTGGCGGCGACCGTGGGAGCCGAGTGGACCGGTGGCGGTCCCGGATGCGTGGCGGGCGGTGTCAACGCGCTGCTTTGAACTCGGTCAGGATTCCCGGCTCGGTCGTTCGTTGATGGCGATCCGTAGCCGGATCACATCTGGGCGGCTTCGCCCGTTGGCGTAGCGAAGCGGACGTCCGCTTGTGGCGTCGGACAGCCGTGACTCGGTATGCCAAGCCGGCGGTCGGCCGACCAGTTCCAGCAGGCGCGCAGTTTGGTGATCGACAATGTCGAGCTCAGCTGCGAGCCAGTCGCGCTCGGGCTGGTACCCGAGGGCGACCAGCAGGCTGTAGTGGGATCCGCCGAGGGCGAGTTGCTCCTCGATGAGCGGTGCGAGCGCCGTCGGGAGATACGCCGTCGTGATGGTCGCGGCGACATCGTCGACAAACCCACGGGTCGTCACACGCAGGACTGGCTCACCCGAAGACAGCTCGAGCTTTTCCCGCACGTACGGGTCGGGGTCATCGAGCTGTGTCAGGTCGAGAACCTCCTGCCGCGGTGTCGCACCCGCGCGTCGCACCGTTTCGCTCCAGCTCGCCGGGGAGTCGGGGCCGATGAGGAAGTCGATGCCCGGAGCGACGAAGGTGCCGGCGCCATGCAGGCGACGCACGAGGTATCGACGCTCAAGCTCTTGCAGGGCGGCGCGCGCCGTGTCGCGGCTCACCCCTTCTCGTGCGGCGAGCTCGTGTTCGGAGGCGAGCTTGGTTCCGGCGGCCATGCTCGCCAGATCATCGGCGAGGCGATCGGCGAGGGCGACGTAGGTGGGTATCTGGTCGGACATGTACTTGCCTGCTAAGCCGAGGCTCGGCAGTCGGGCTGCCCCTTCGCGCAAAGCCGGCTCACCGCCGTCGATGCGGTGTTCTCATGACGGGCCGCCTCATAGGGCCGGGCGACGTCGAGGGAGCGGGGCATAGATCGTTCCTCGTCAGTTCTTGGAGAAGGTCATCCGGCGCGCTCTCGAACGGTAGCAGACCCGCACCTGCACGGTGCCCTGCCGGTGGACAGGGCAAGTTGACCGTTACTGAGATGAAGAGAGGGGCACTCGACTGCGGCGTACCGGTGCGCATGTTCGGCTCGGCCGAGTCGTGGGCGCCCTGTCGCACGGAGCAGGCGGGCTCCCCGGTCAGCGGGGTTCGCTGCTGAGCGGCCGGTGGGACTGCTCCCGGGCAGCCGATGTTTCACACATGTCCGGGTAGCGGTCGCCGACGACCTGTCCGGCGATCGGCTCCAGGGCTGCCAGCTCCGCGGCGGTGAGCACGACGCGGGTCGCGGCCGTGTTCTCCCGCACACGGTCGGCCTTGCGGGTGCCGGGGATCGGTACGACGGTGAGGCCGTGCGTCCGGGCGCGTTGATGGACCCAGGCGAGCGCGACCTGTCCGAGCGTGACGCCGTGCGCCTGAGCAGTCAGTCGGACCGGTTCCAGCAGGTCGGCGTTGCGCTTGGCGTTCTCACCGGTGAAGCGGGGCCAGGAGCGGCGCACGTCGCCCGGGTCCAGGTCGCTCGCGGCGTCCTGGAACGAGCCGGTGAGGAATCCACGGCCGAGCGGCGAGTACGGCACGACGGCGACGCCTAGCTCAGCCGCCGCTCCGACCAGAGAGACCTCCACGTCTCGGCTGAACAGCGACCACTCGGCCTGCACTGCAGCGATCGGGTACACCGTATGCGCTTCGCGCAGCTCGGCGCCGGTCACCTCGGAGAGGCCGAGGTGCTTCACCTTGCCCTCGGTGACCAGGTCCGCCATGGTGCCGACCGAGTCGGCGAGCGGAACGCGGGGGTCGCGGCGGTGCATGTAGTACAGGTCGATGATGTCCACGCCCAACCGGCGCAGGCTTGCCTCGACCGCCTCCCGGATGTACGCGGGGTCGTTGCGGACATCGCGGAACGTCGGATCGTCCGCCTTACGAATGACCCCGTACTTGGTGGCGAGCGTGATCTCGTCGCGGTTCGCACGTACGAACGGCGCGAGGAAGCTCTCGTTGGTTCCATGGCCGTACTGGTCGGCGGTGTCGAACAGCGTGACGCCCGCTGCGAGGGCGGCGTCGAGCGCCCCGCGGGCCTCGGCCTCGTCGGTGTCCCCGTAGAACGCGCTCATTCCCATGCAGCCGAGGCCCTGCGCGCCGACCTGGGGGCCGTCTGTGCCGAGCTCGACGGTGGGGAGTTCATCCATGTTCATGGTCGTTCCTTTTCGACGCGAGTGCGGTGCTCGCGTCCTTGTCGGTCAGGATTTCGCGCACACGCGGGGAGCCCGCCGGCTCGGTGATGGAGCCGGCGGGTGAGCGTCCCTGCTCGTACGCGTCGGCGGTTCGGCGGTCAGCCCACCTGGTCGGCCAGCGAGCGGGCGTTGATTCCGCTCCAGTAGGTGCTGTACCAGCCGAGGAAGAACCGCTGGTACTCCTCCGGCAGGCGGCGGACCAGTTCGGCCGCCGGCTCCATGCCGGCCCACGCGGCGAACATGTGCGGGGCGTACCCGCCCAAGAGCATCACCTGGTCGCGTCCGGAGCGGATGGCGCCAATGGAGTGCAGCAGCGACTCGACGTAGATGAGCGTCGATCCGGCCGGTGCGTGCACGCGGTGGATCAGCGACGGGTCCCCCAGGGCGGCGCCGATGACCGCGTGTTCATCGAGGTCGGCCGGGAGCTTGTGGCTGCCGGGGATGACCGAGGGGCTGCCGTCCTCGGGGGTCCAGTCGGTGAGGTTGGTGAGCGCCTTGACGAACGGGAAGTGGTACAGCCCGTTCGCAGTCGTGCCGGACTGGCCACGGGAAAGCCGGTGGAAGTTGTCGCTGCTGTACTTTTCGTCGTCGGGGTTTGCTGCCGGTCGGCGGATGTGCGCGTCCGAGCGCACCAGGCGGGCCCGCCCACCCATGAGTTCCTCGGTCATGCCGACAATGCGCGGGTGAGTCAGGTAGTCGAAGAACGACGGCGCGACGTGCGGCAGGTTGTGGATACGGAAGTTGTCGGCGGTGTCGGTCCGCAGCAGTTCCGGGTCCACGAACGCGGGCCGAAGCGTTCGAAGGTCGTCACCGGAGCGGAACTTCCGCTCGATGGCGTAGATGTCGCCGCGCAGCTGATCGACCTCGGCCGGCGTCAGCATGCCCTCGATCACGACGTAACCGTAGAGCTCGAGGTGCAGTCGCTCGGCGGGGGTGAGCGCGGGCGCGGAGCGCCGAAAGCCGCTGAGGCCGCGCGTGGAGATCGGGCCGCCGTTCAGGCTGGTGCCGTCGGCCTCGTTCGGCGTCACGGCACCGCGGACGCGCTCGTCGGCAGCCCAGAACTGGGCGATCGTATCGGTCGCGATGACGGCGGGGGTGTCCGCCGGGGTCGTCTCGGTCATGGTCCTGCTTCTCTTGTAGGTGTCCGGCCGGCCGAATCGGGGCCTGCCGGTGTGCTCGTGAGGTTGGCTGTGTTGGTCGTCGCGGTCGAGGCACTCGTGTACTCGCCGCGGTGTGGCGTTCGCGTGCTCCGGTCCGCTCAGGTCGGAGCGCCGACTGCGTCGCCCAGGCGAACGTGGCGCGGGCGCGGGGATTCGTGCTCGTGTGGTGGACGGCGGGGATACGGGCCGCTCTTGGCGGAGCACCGGATCGCGCGGGATCGCCAGGTCGCTTGCGTGACGGGGTTGCGGACGCGGAGAACACCCGGTGCACACGCTCACGGTTCAGCGACGGGCGCCGGCTTTCCGATGTGAGCGCGCTCGGCGCGGAGTTCCCTCGGCATGTTCCACGCCAGGACCCCGGCGATGCGGTCGTCCTGGACGTAGCGGGCAATGAACTGACGCTTGTCGATGTCGCCGCCGATGACCTCCGCAAAGGAGCCTCGCGGGAAGGTGCCGTATGCCTGGATCCGATGCTCGTACTGGTCGGTCCAGAAGTACGGAACCGGGGCGAAGGGCTGTTCGGCGCCCAGCAGGTTCGTCGCTGCGGCCACGGCCTGCTCGGTGGCGTTCATGCGATGTTCGACCCGGATGTGACGGCCCAGGGTGGGGTGCCACCAGCGGGCGACGTCTCCGGCTGCGTACACACCGGGGGCGGCGCGGCAGGTGGCGTCGCAGACGACGCCATCGTCGAGGACCAGACCACTGCCTTCCAGCCACTGGGTGGCCGGAGTGGATCCGATCGCGACGAGGACGAGGTCCGCAGGCAGGATGTCGCCGGTCGCGAGCTCCACCCCGGTGACTGTGCTATCGCCCCGCAGTCCTCGGACGGTGGAACCGCACTGGATCTCGACGCCCTGCTCGCGGTGCAGATCCGCCAGGCGCCGACCGATGTCTTCACCGAGCTGCCGCGCCATCGGCGCGGGATGTGGGTCGACGATGGTGACCTGCACCCCCGCCCCCCGGGCGGCAGCCGCGACCTCGCACCCGAGGAATCCGGCGCCGACCACGACGAGACGGCTGCCCACCCGAAGCCGGGTACGCAACGCGAGGGCGTCGTCGATCGTGCGGAGCACGTGGACCCCGGCGAGATGGTGCCCGGTCGGCAGGTGCCTGGGCGTCACTCCGGTGGTGATGATGAGCCCGTCGTACGGTACCCGGTCCTGGTTCTCCAGCTCGACGGTGCGGTGTTCCAGGTCGAGCGCGGCCGCGCGGATGCCGAGTCTGCGCTCGATCTCCAGCCGGTTGAGGGCGTCGTCTTCGCGCAGGGCGAGACGGTCGTGTTCCCAGGAGCCGGTGAGGACTTGCTTCGACAGCGGCGGCCGGTCGTAGGGGGCGTGGACCTCATCGCCGATCAGAGTGATCGTCCCGTTGAAGCCGCGGCGACGCAGCGTCTCAACGGCAGTCATGCCGGCGACCGAGGCTCCGACGACCACAACTCGGTTCGGACGGCCTTTCACTCGATCACCCGGATCGCGGTGGCGGGGCAGAGTATCGCGGCCTCCCGTACCGCGTCGTGCAGCTCAGCACGCGGCGAGCTGTCGAGCACCACCACCACCCCGTCTTCGTCGCGTTGATCGAACACCTGTGACGCTGCGAGCACGCAGTGCCCGCCGCCCACGCACTTGTCCGTGTCAACCTCGATGCGCACGTTCATCACTTCCGTTTCTGATGCTGTGATGTCGTTCTGTTCGGGCGTCCGTCGCGGCGCCGGCCGGGCGTTCATCGGCTCACCACGTCACCAGGAGCCGCTGCGGGCCGCGGACGACGCGGATGTCCGGGTGCCATGGGATCTCCGCGACGGGGACCGCGAAGTCGAGCTTCGGGAAGCGCGCGGCGAGAGCGGTGAACGCGGTCCGCAGTTCCTGGCGCACGAGGTGCTGGCCGAGGCACTGGTGCATGCCGTAGCTGAATGTGACGTGCTGCGCCGCGGACGGGCGGGTCGGGTCGAACCGGTTCGGGTCCGCGAACACATGCGGGTCGCGGTTGGCGGCCGGCATCGAGACCGTCACGAGTTCGTGCGCCTTGATGACGGTGCCGCCGAGTTCGACGTCCTCCGTGGCACGTCGGATGTTGCTGACCTGGGACACGCTGGTGAAGCGCAGCACTTCTTCGACCACTTGGACGGCGCTCGCCGGGTCGGACTTGAGCGCCTCCCATCGGGCGCGGTCGTGCAGCAGGGTGAACACTCCGGACGCGATGGTGGCGGAGGTGGTCTCCTGCGCGGCCCTCACCAGGATGACGGCGGTGGCGACCAGTTCGTCATCGCTCATCCTTCCGCCGTGGACCAGATTGCTCAGCAGGTCTTCGCCCGGCTGCGCCCGCTTCTTGGCTATGAGGTCGCGGCAGAATGCGTGGAACTCGTCGTGCACCCGCACGTAGTCGTCGGGGGTGGAGTTGGGGTTCGCCCTGGCCTCGAACAGCCGCATCATCGTGCCGCGCTCGCTCTCGGGCACGCCGAACAGGGCGCAGGTCATCATCGAGGGGATGGCGCCGGCGAACGCTTCGACGAGGTCGACCGGGCCGCCGGCCCGCTCCATGGCGTCGAGCCGGTTGGCGACGATGCGCTCGACGAGGTCCTGGTACTCGGTGACGCGTCGCGGCGAGAAGTAGCCCGACAGGATGCGCCGCATCCGGGTGTGCTTGGGCGGGTCAGAGGAGAAGAACGGCAGCTTGCTCAGGGAGTGCTCGTGGAGAGCGTCCAGCACCTGGGGGTCGCGGAAGGCGTCGGTGAGCCGGCCGTCCCGGTGGTAGCCGTCGACCAGGTTGCGGGCGATGTCCGGGAAGTCGGTGTCGTACTCGATCGCGTCCAGGAGCAGGGACGCCTGCTTGTCGGGATGGTCGGTCGCGAACCCGCCGGGATAGACGCTGAACCGCGCGTCGCCGAGCACGGCGCGAGCGAGCTCGTGACTGGTCACGAGCCACCCGAGGGTGCCGTCCTCGTACCGCATACGAGTCAGGGGGTGGCTCTTGCGAAGCTCGGCGAGCTCGTGGGGCGGCTCGAAGGGGTGCTCGCGCTTCGTCGGCAAGGTGATCGGGCAGGGCGGCGCGTCGCTGACCGGCGAGGCCGACGCGGTCCTGGTCTTCCCCTCATCCACGCTGTCCACGGACGACGGGGCCGCTGCCGCAACAAGCGCGGCGTGGTCGACCGGGCAGCGGGACTGAGCGTCGCGGGTCATGCCTGCACCCCCGAGTCCGCGGTGACAGGAGCCTTGGTCGCACGCAGCGCCGACGGCAGCATGCTGCGCTCCAGCTCGCTCAGGCTGCGCCCGGCAGGTTCGGGGACGAGAAACAGGAACAAGATGGCCACGCCGTAGCACGCAGCGGCGACGATCTCCGTGATGTGCAGCCCGAAAGCAGCAAGTACCAGCGGGGCGAAGAAGGAGCCGACGTACGCGCCGAGTTTGCCAACCCCGGCGGACACACCGTGGCCGGTCGCCCGGACGCTGGTCGGGAACGACTCGGCCGACAGCACCATGATTCCCGCGTACGGACCGAGGTAGTTGCCGAAGGACGCCAGCCCGAAGACCACCAGGAACGCAACGAGGTTGTCGGTGATTGAGGGGATGAATCCGATCGCGAGGAACGCCACGATACAGATCGTGCAACCGGTGATCAGCAGACCCTTCCGGCTGACCCGGTCCATGAGCAGCACACCGCAGACCAGCCCGGTGACGTTGAACAGGACCGCCAGAATCAGGTTGATCGCAGTAACACCGGCCAGGGAGGCGTGCGGCGCCAGGCCCGCCAGGATCGACGGCTGCATGAGCGAGTTGCCGTTGACCGCGATGTTCATGGAGAACCACGCACCGCCTGTACCGAGCAGCGTGATGAGAAACTTCCGGTTGCTCAGTGCCTGCAGGAACGTGAGCTTCATGCGGACGCCGTCGGCGTCGCTCTGGGCCTTGACCGCGCCGGCCGCGAAGCCGTTGAGTTCACTGGCGGCGCGCTTGGCATCGCCGACCACGTTTGCGGTGTAGCGCGGCGACTCCGGCATGCTGCGTCGGAGGTAGAGCACGCCGCACGCGGGGATCGCGCCGAGACCGAGCATCAAACGCCAGGCGAGAGCGTGGTCGACCCCGGCGGCGAGCAGGGCGAGCGCAACGATATAGCCGGCGATGGTTCCGGCGGCGAGGGAGGAGAACATCATGGCCACCTGCCGGCCGCGGTTCTTGCGGTTGGCGTACTCGGTCATGATCGTCGCCGACACCGGATAGTCGCCGCCGATCCCGATCCCGAGGAACAGGCGGAAGATCAGCAGCCACATGAAGTTCGGGGACAGCGCGGTGAGGATCGCGCCCACCACCATGATCAGCGCCTCGATGCCGTAGAGCTTCTTGCGCCCGATGATGTCGGCGAGCCGACCGAAGATGACAGAGCCGAAGAACGCGGCAAACGCCGTCGCACTCCCCACCAGCCCGATCTGCACGGTCGACAGTCCCCACTGCGGGACAAGCAGCAACAGCACCGTCGAAATGATGGTCAGGTCGTAGCCATCGGTGAAGAACCCCATTCCCGATGTGAAGGCGGCCTTCACGTGCAACATGCTGGTCGGCGCCTCGTCGAGCACAGTATCGACAGCGTCGGCCGCAGACGCTCTCGTGGCGGGAGGGGACATCGCTTCTCCTTGAAATATCACCGAAGTAGACGGTCGCGTAGCCGTGGGACCGATGTGCGCGGCGGGGGAGCCGGCACCTACATCGCTCGCCCACCCGCGTCATGAACGGTAGAGAGGCTGCATGTCCAGCAATCAACCATTGAGCGACAACTCGACGACTTGTGGCCACAACTTTTCAAGTGAGGGGCGAACTGTGGTCTCCGGTCAGCCAGGGCGCAGGCGTCGAGCCCTGTCCGATCACCTCAACGCATCCGGTGACCCGGCGGCCCATGGTGGTCGAGGCGAATGGTGTGAGCGCGGGAACGCAACTGGCTTGCCAGGCGTGTGGTGAACAGCGTTCATGGGCGGAGGGTGTTGTCGGCGTTGGTGGTTCGTGCCGGGTCTTTGGCGCGGTGGGTGTTTCGGTATTGCTGGGGTGTGACGCCGGTGAGGCGGCGGAAGTGCGGTCGTAGTGAGATGCCGGTGGCGAAGCCGACGCGGGCGGCGATGGCGTCGATGGTGAGATCGGTGTCCTCCAGCAGGCGTTGAGCATGCAGGACCCGTTGGTGCAGGAGCCATTGCAGGGGCGAACTGCCGATATGTGCCCGGAATCGCCGGTCGAATGTGCGGCGGCTTTGGTGGGTGAGTGCTGCGAGGGTGTCGATGTCGAGTGGCTGGTCGAGATGGGCCAGGGCGTAGGCCGTGGCCGCGGACAGGTCGGCGCTGTCGTCGGGTGAGGGTACGGGTTGCTCGATGTACTGGGTTTGGCCGCCGCTGCGGTGCGGGGGGACGACCATGCGTCGGGCGATTGTGGCGGCCACGCGGGTTCCCCAGGTGCGGCGGACGAGGTGCAGGCAGGCGTCGAGTCCGGCGGCGGTGCCGGCACTGGTGATGACGTCACCCTCGTCGACGTAGAGCGCACCGGAATCGACGTGGATCGTGGGGTAGCGGGCGGCGAGGGCAGGAGCGTGGGCCCAATGGGTCGCCGCGCGCCGTCCGTCGAGCAGCCCCGCGGCCGCAAGGACGAAGGCACCCATGCACAGGCCGACGATGACGGCGCCGTCGGCATGCGCCTGGGCGATCGCCTCCAACACGCGCTGGGGCGGGTCCTGCTGGGGGTCACGCCACGTGGGCACGATCACCACGCCCGCGCGGTGCAGCGCGTCCAGGCCGTGCGGGGCCAGCAGTTGCAGGCTGCTGGTACTGGCGAGCGGCCCGTCGTCCGCGGCGACGGCGAGCACCTCGAATGCCGGCACGCCGTGCCGGCTCCGGTCGACCCCAAAGACCCCGATCGGGACGGAGGTCTCGAACATGGGGGCGTGGTTGAAGATCAGGACGGCGATGGTGGTGGTACGTCGCGTCACGAGGTTGCCCTCCCTGCGCTGCGGAGGATCACGGGGTACTGGCTGGAATCAAATGACAGGTGGCGTATCAGCCACTCACCGTAGCAGGTCGGCGTTGGCGACGATCAACGCATGAGTTCTCCGTATTCCGACCTGCCTGGCAAGTCCGATCGACGTGTGCGGGATGAAGCGAACGGCGCCGCTAGGACCGAAGAACGCGCAACCGCGCGCATCATGCTGGTAGGAGGGCCGACAACGATCATCGAACTCGGCGGACTGCGACTGCTCACCGATCCGACCTTCGACCCGCCGGGCGAATACCCCATCGGTGACCGCACCCTCACCAAGACCCTCGGCCCGAGCGTCCCAGCGGGCCAGTTGGGGCGCATCGACGCGGTACTACTGTCACACGACCAGCACCCCGACAACCTCGATACCGCCGGACGCCGGCTACTCGGTGAGGTTCCCCTGACGGTGACGACTCCCGCGGCAGCCGAACGACTCGGCGCCCCTGCGCTGGGTCTCCCGCCCTGGCGTCACACCACCTTGCAGCGACCCAATGGCAGCCAACTGCGCATCACCTCGGTTCCCGCCCGGCACGGGCCTGAGGGCACCGAGGCCGCACTCGGACCTGTCACCGGGTTCGTCCTGTCCGCCGACGATCTGCCGTCGGTCTACATCAGCGGGGACAACGCGTCACTGCAGGTGGTCCAGCAGGTAGCAGACAACCTCTCCCCGATCGATGTCGCCGTACTGTTCGCTGGAGCCGGCCGCACCACCCTGTTCGACGCCTACCTGAACCTGACCAGCACGCAGGCAGTCCAGGCGGCGCAGTTGCTCAACGCGCCTACCGCAATCGTCCTGCACACCGAGGCATGGGCCCATCTCACCCAAGGCCCCGGCACCGTGAAAGACGCCTTCGACCGCCAAGGCGAACAGCACCGACTCCTCACACTCCGCCACGCACAATGGACCGACCTATGGACGCGGGACCTGCAAGCTGGGGCCACCCTTTGACGGACACGACCCCGTGACCGGTACCGCGCCGGAGTGCGAGCAACCGGTGGCCCCCGGCTCGGGTGTGTCTGAAAGATCGTGTAAGTCCGTGACGTGACAGGTTGGTCGGGGGCTCGTCGTGGGTCCCCTGGCCTCCGGATCGGACGGACATGAGTGAGAAGGAGAATCCGGCGGTCGAGCCGGATGAGCTGGTGGACGAGGTCGTCGAGCGGTTGATGGACCGTGCCGATGCCTCAGGGGCCGCCCTGCTGGGTGAGGGCGGGCTGTTGACTGAGGTGACCCGGGCCGTGCTGGAGCGGGCCCTGGAAGCCGAGATGACCGGCCACCTGGGTTACGAGAAACACGATCCAGCTGGCCGCGGGTCGGGCAACAGCCGCAACGGCACCTCGCCCAAGACGGTGCTGACCGACGCCGGAACGGTGACGGTCGCCGTTCCCCGCGACCGCAACGGAGCGTTCGATCCGAGGATCCTGCCGAAGGGTGCCCGGCGCCTGGCAGGCTTCAACGAGCGGATCCTGTCGTTGTACGCGCGCGGGATGAGCGTGCGGGACATCCGCTCGCACCTGGCGGCCATCTACGGCGTCGAGGTCTCCCCGGACCTGATCAGCACGGTGCCCGATGCCGTCGTGGACGAGCTGGCCGCGTGGCAGAACCGGCCGCTGGACGCCGTGTGGCCGATCATCTACATCGATGCTCTGTGGGTGAAGATCCGCTCGGGATCGGTGGTGAGCCGTCCGGTCTACGTGGCCGTCGGTGTCGACATGGACGGCTGCAAGGACGTGCTGGGCCTGTGGGTCGGTGCCGAGGGCGAGGGCGCCACGACCTGGATGGCGGTGCTCTCCGAGCTGCGCAACCGTGGCATTGAGGACGTGTGCATCGTCGCCTGCGACGGTCTCAAAGGGCTGCCCGACGCCGTGACGGCGACCTGGCCGAAGGCCACGGTTCAAACGTGTGTGATCCATCATGACGCCGTCAAGAAACAACCTGGTGGTTGTGGGCGCCGACTGAGATGAGCAGGTCGGCTGCGGTGGGGTGGCGGTGGTCGGCGGGAGTGATGTCGATGTGGCGGGCGTCGAGGATCGGCAGGACATCACGGATCGCGTTCCACAGTGTGCTGCGGCAGACGCCGAACAGCTCGGCGAGAGCGTCGAGGCCGCAGACGCGGCGGCGGTAGAGGATCGTGGCGAGGATCCGGTCGCCGTCGGTGATCTTCTGTCGGAAGACGCCGCCGCGGGTGCCCGGGCGCCGGTTGCCGCCGCGCTGGCGGTGGCGGCGCTCTTCGATCGCGGCGGCATAGGGCACGATCAGTGCTTCGAGCAGGGCATGCAGCGCCTCGTGACTCATGCCGGTCAGAGTCGGGTCCGTCAGCGCCTGGCGGGTCAGTGCCGTGGGAGCGTGCTCGGCCGGGCCGCTGCCGGTGACCCATGTGCGGAGGTCCTCGGCGCGGGTGAAGTAGCGCACGACGGTGGGCGTGATGCTGATTTTCCGTTCGTCCAGCAGCTTCCGGGTGGCCTTGATGCCGTGGCCGATGGTGACGGGATTCATCCCGAGCAGGTCGCCGAGCACCTTCTGTGGGCAGACTTGGCGCAGGTAGATGACGGTGAGCAGGACTTCGTCCGCATCGCAGAGCAGTGATCGGCTGCGGCCTGTGGTGGCGACGCGTCGCCCTTTGCGGAGCACGTAGCGGTGTTGTTCAGCCGCGGCTGCCTGGGCGGGGGCCAACTTGGCTTTCAGCGCGTCCAGTTCGCCGGTGCTCATGCCGGTCAGGCGGGGGTCGGTGAGCAACTGGAGGGCCTGGGCGCGGGTCTCGGCGCGTTCGTCGGCGCGCGACGACGAGATTGTGGCCATCATGGCCGGTATCGAGCCGGGCCTTACCGAGGAAGTCGTACGCCAGGCGGTCGCCGATGCGGCCGTCTCCCGGGCCAAGCGCCGCCGCTTGGCCCGCGCTCTCACTGACGATCCGGACCTGCTGACCACCGGCCGCCCCGAGGGCCCGCCGGTGGTCGGGGACTTCATCCGGGCTCTGCGCGCGCACGGCTCCCGCTGGGCCGTCCTTCCGAAGTGCGCCGACTGCGGCAGCACGAAGAAGCTGACCAGCCTTCGGGCGGACGGCCAGCGCACCTGCCAGCCCTGTGATCACAAGTCCCGTGCTGCATCGCTGAGTTGCGTTGAATGCTCCCGGCCGGCTCGTATCTATCGCCGCACCCGCACAGGCGAGGCGATCTGCCGCGACTGCTGGCGGCTGCCCGACGGGGACCCGATCGCACTGATCAGCGCGGCCGTCACGGCGATCGCGCCGTCCGCCGAGCCTGCGGCCGTCCGCCGGGCCGTCGAATCCGTCGCGCCCATCGGCAACACCTACGTGATGTTCCGGCTGCTCTGGGAGCTCGAGGACACCCCCGGCCTGCTGACCGGTGAAGGCGCCAAGGCATCCGCGCGGTCCGCCCGGTTGATCACCGCCCTGGCCGATGCCGGCGTCACCGTCACCGCCCCGGCCTGCCACGTCTGCGGCGAGGTCCGGCCGCTCAACCGCGTCCTCGGCAATCAGCGCTGCTGCCTCATCTGTTATCGCAAAGCCAAATCCTCGCCCTGCGGGGCCTGCGGGAAAAGTCGAGTGATCGCGACACGGCGCCAGGACGGAACCCCGCTGTGTTCAACCTGCATGTGCTACGAGGCTGAGCATCTGATCATCTGCGTTCTCTGCGACCGCGCCCGCCCCTTGGGCCAACGCACCAAGGAAGGCCCGCTCTGCCGGGCCTGCTTCCGGCCGACCCTGCAGATCTGCTCGTTCTGCGGCAAGGGGCCGCGACGCTGTTACCGCGCGAAGACCGGCATGCCCCGCTGCGACACCTGCTCACGCACCCGCCGCCGCTGCGTGGGCTGCGGCAAGGAAAAGTACGCCGCGGCCCGCACCGAGGACGGCCACCTCTGCGAGACCTGCTGGCAGAACAACCCCATCTCCTTCAACCCCTGCCGGCTCTGCGGAACGATCGAGTATCTGCACAGCTACGGCCGCTGCCACCGATGTGTCCGCGACCAGAGGCTGCACGAACTGCTTTCCCGCAACGGCACCCTGCGGGCTGAACTCGTCCCCGTCCGCGACGTCCTGGTCGCGCACGGCCCGAAGGCGGGACTGGCCTGGCTGGAGAGGTCCGGCGCCCGGAAGATCCTGGACGGTCTCGCCGACGGCACCTGCCCCCTGACTCACGACGGCCTGGACGCCTTCCTGCCGAACAAATCCGTGGCCTTCTTGCGGGCCGCACTGGTCGCCGCCGAGGTCCTGCCCGCGCGAGACGAACGCCTGGCCGCCCTGGAACGGTGGATTCCCCAGGCGACCAAGGCCGTTCCGGACGACAACGAGCGCAAGCTCGTTCGACGCTTCGCGACCTGGCACCACCTTCGGCGTGTTCGTCGCGACGCCCGCAAGACCCCGATCACCGCGAACCAGACAGCCGCGGTCCGCTCCAGCATCCGCGGCGCCATCGCCCTGCTGGTCTTCCTACGACAGCACGACACCGACCTCAAGCACTGCACCCAATCTCACCTGGACGAGTGGATATCCGGCGGCACCACCATCCGCTACGCGGCCCGGGGCTTCGTCGAGTGGTGCCTGAAGAATCGCCATATCCGTCCGGGACTGACCATCCCCAGCCGAGAAAAGCTGAGCCGAGTCCGACCGACTGACGAGGACGAACGCTGGGCTCTCTGCCGCCGCCTCATGCACGACGACTCCATCGCCGTCGAGGACCGTTTCGCCGGGCTCCTCGTCCTGCTCTATGCCCAGCCGCTCTCGGTGATCTCCCGCTTGCCGGTCACCAGCGTCATAGTCGAGAGACGAAGACCTCGTTGATGCTGGGCGAGAAGCCACTGCTGCTGCCCGATCCCATCGACAAGATCGCCCAGCAGCTTCTCGCCCGACGGCGGGGACACATGACCCTCGGAGTCACCGAGGACTCGCCCTGGCTCTTCCCTGGGGGATACGCCGGACAGCACCTCACCGACTACCACCTGAGCGTCCGGCTGACGCGGCTGGACATCTACTCCCGTCCCGGCCGATCTTCCGCCCTCACGACTCTCGCCGCCCAGCTGCCAGCAACGGTCCTCACAGAACTGCTCGGGATCAGCATCGAGACCGCCACTGCCTGGACTCAGGTTGGAGGCAACTGGGCTCGATACGCCGCAGAGCTCCAGGACCGCCCCCACCCCAGGCTTCACCACACGGCGGATGCGAGCGAAACCCCGGGCGCTTGATGGTCCCGTGGTCCTATCGTCTCGGCCATGGAATCAGAGCAGTTGAAAAGTTCATCTCAACGATGGATGAATGCCGCACTTGCGGCCTTTGCCGCGGGCCCCGAGAGCTACGACTTCGCCGTTCACCACGCTGGAGTCGCTACAGAGCACCTGCTCAAGGCATACCTCGCCGGGATCCATCCAGCTCTGATCGTCGATGGTCGACACTTCGACTCGTTGCTTCATGCCACGGGCCTGGGATCTCACGCAGCTCCGCTGACCAAGGTCAAGACCATCGGCCTGGCGACGCACACGAGCGGGTACTCAAACTCCTTCCCAGAAAAATCCCGATCGACAAGAAGGCTCTCGAACCGCTGGCGGATGCCCGAAATGGAGTCGCCCACAGTGCGACACACGACTCGACACAAGCCGAAGCAGTGTTCACAGTCTGCCTGCGCTTGGCCGACCCCATCCTCGGAGAGCTGAAAGTCGATCCGGTCAGCTACTGGGGCCCTTATCGAGTCCTGCACGACAAGCTGGTCGATGAGCAAGTACGACAGGAACGCGTCGCGGCAGAAGCCCTACTGGTCAAGGCCCGTTCACTGTTCGAGCAACGGTTCGGGCACATGCCACACAAAGATCGCGATGTGGTTCTGGCCACAATCACAGGCAAGCCGATGATCATGATGAGCCGGGAAGCACCGAAAACGTGCCCAGCCTGCGGTGCGTTGGGGGTGCCGGTCGAGCCGGAGGTGAAGAGGATGTAGGCGATGCCGTCGGGCGCCCCCGCGGGGGGCTGCCACCCGCTCCCATCACCGGGCTCGGACAACTCGTCCGCCGTCAGGACGCGGGAGCCGCCCGCGGCGCTGGGCAGCTTGGCGGGCAGGGCGGGGCGGTCCGTGCGCGGGGCCAGTACGACGTGGACGGGCGCGTTCTCCATGAGCCGGGCCACCTGTCCGGCGGCATCCGGGGCGGCGATGACGGCACCGCAGCCCGCGGCACCCATCACGGAGGCGTTGCGGGCCACCGGGTTCTCCGGGTTCAGCGGTACGGCCGGGGCGCCGGCGTAGAGAGCGGCGAGCAGACCGATGTACGTCTCGGGGGTCTTGGAGGCGAGCACGGCGACGGGAGCGCCGGGTTCACCGAGGGTGCCGCTGCCGATGGCGGCGGCCCAGGTGCGGGCGATGCCGTCCACCTCGGTGTAGGTCCAGCTGCGGTCGAGGATGCGCAGGGCCGGGCCGTCGGGGTTGCGGGCGAGGCCGTCGGTGAACCAGTCGTGCAGCATCCTGGCGCCGTGCGGTCGTATGCCCGCCGCGCCGGCCATCACCGGTTCGCCAGACAGCTGCTGACGACGCGCCACAGGTCGGCCGGGGTGGCGAAGCTGGCCGGTACGAGGGCCCCGTCGGGAAACTCGATGCCGTAGGCGTCCTCCAGCCGGGAGGAGAGGCCGACCATGCCGAGGGAGTCCAGGCCGTGCGCGGGCAACGGGACGTCGGCGCGCAGCGGAGCGGTCGGGGGGTAGTCGGTGAGTGCGGCCCTGACCAGCTTCTCGTAGGTCTCGTCCCAGTTCGTCGCCACGGTGCGCCTCGTCCTTCTCGTCGTCGCCGGGGTTGTGCCGGGGTGCCGGGTGAGCCCTGTCGGTGTGCACGCGGTCCGGACGGTCCCGGGTGAACGTCGCGGAAATGGCGGGCGGGTCCGGTGAAGAGAAATCCGGCGCGGGGATGCTAACGACGGAATTTCGGCTGCCGCAAGGGCGTCCGGGGAATTTTTCGGCGTGCTCACTATTGAGCAGAATTCCGGCTCGTAAATACCGGATCATCTGGAGTCTTCATTTTCCGCAGCTGCGGGAATCACGCGCTCGGCGTTGCCCGCCGGCACAGGAGGACGTTACGCATGCCGCAGCGTGTGCTGATCGCCGGTACGTCACCACTCCTCGCGGGCCGACTGGCGGCCCGCTGCCTGGCGTCCACGGATTCCGCCGACGGGACGGAGGTGATCCTGCTGTCCGCCGCAGGCTCCCGTCCCGGGGCGTTGGCGCCGGACGAGCGGGAGCTGGCCGGGTTTGTGGCTCGGTGTGGCGGTGGAGAGGGGGTGGCGGATGACGGGGAGGAGCGGACGCCGGCCGCCCTGGGGGATCGGCCGGTGGACGGCTACGGGGGGCGGCTGACTGTGGTGTGCGCGGAGCCGGACGCGGTGGCCGCGGAGTTGAAGGCCTGGACAGCGGATCAGGTGTGGTGCGTGGTGCCGGGCTGGGACCGGTCACCGGTGCGTGGGGCACGTGCGGACGCGGCGCTGGCCGGCGCGGTGCTCGCCGCTCTGCCGGGGCTCGGGGCCCGCAGGTATGTGCACGTGGGGCCGGAGATGCCGGCGGACGGCGGTCCGGGGGGCCGGGTGCGCCGGACTTACCGGGAGCTGGAACGGCGTGCTGTGGAGGCCTGCCTGGACGCCGGCGCGTCGTGGCGGGTCCTGCGCACGCCGCCGGTGGTGGACGGCCAGGCGCCGGTACTGGGCGAATGCCCGCCGGGGGCGCACCGGCTGCTGTGGGCGCTGCACTCGGTGCGGACCGAGGTCGAGGACCGGGTGCCGGACTGGTTCGAGCAACACCCGCTGCGGGTGGCCGGCGTGGAGGGGCTGGGCCTGACCCTGCTGACCGCGCGGCAGGCCGCCGGGGCACTCTGGCGGACCGGCGCACCCGGCGACCTGCCGGACGGCTTCGCGACGGTGCCCTCACCCGTGCCGGTCCCGCTTCCGGACGTCCTGGCCCGGGCCGGCGCGGTGCACGGAATCGACGTACGCCCCGTAGCGGACCGCGAGAACTTCTCCGCCGCCGACCGTTTGCTGGACCTCCGCCTGGCGGACATACGCCGCCGGGCGGTACGGCCAGGAAGCCCGACGGCGACCACGCCGGCCTCTCCCCCCGCCGCGAACGCGTTCCCCCCTCCCCCCGGCCCCACGCCCGACGACTCACCCCCACCCCTGTCCGTCGCCGGCCAGTGGGAGTTCTTCGGCAGTGTCCGGGCGTACCAGGCCCTGGCCGGGCGAGTGACCGATGCCGCAGGGCGGGGCGGCGTGAGTCTGCGGCGGCGTGTTGTCGAGGTGGCCGGGCGGCCGCTCGTGTTGTTCGAGGGCGGGGCTCATGAGGGACCGCCTCTCGTGGTGTTGAACGCGCTCGGGCAGGGGCCCGGGTTTCTCACGCGGCTGTGTGCCCGGCTGGCCCCGCATCACCGCGTCGTCACCTGGCAGGTGCGCGGCACCGAGCGGGAGGATCCGCCCTGGCAGACCCGACACCAACTCGACGACATGGAAGCGGTGTTCGAGGCCATGGGCACCGAGCGCGCTCATCTGCTCGGCTGGTGCACCGGTGCCAAGATCGCCACGGCCTTCCAGCAGCGTCGCCCCGACGTCGTCGCCTCGCTGGTGTTCCTGAACGCCACGTTCCGGCAGAGCGGCCGCTGGGACGGCATGGACACCAAGTACGAGTCCGACCTCGCGGCCGTGTGCCGCGCGCTGGACCGCAGGCCCGACAAGGCCGCCCGGATGCTGGACCTGCTGGCCCCGGGGGCGGCGGGCGAAAAGGGCAGCCCAGGTGCCCAGGACGCCGGGGTGCTCGGCGTGCTGAGCAGGGCGCTCACCGACGAGGTACGGCGGCCCTTCCGGGACGCGGAGGTGCTCGTACGGTACGCCCGCCAACTCGTGGACCTCTGGCGGCTCGACTCGGCGGCCCAGGCACCGCTGGTGACCGTGCCGGCACTGTTCGTCTGCTCGGAGTTCGACGGCATCTCCTCCCCGGCCAGGGCCCGCGAGGCCGCCCGGTGCTTCCCGCACGCGCGGTACGCGGAGCTGGCCGTCGCCGGTCACTACGCACCGCACGACCGCTCCACCCTCGTGGCGGAGCTGATCACGGAGTTCGTCCGCGCGCCGGAGGAGGTCGCCGACCTCGTGCGGTACGCGGAGATCACCTGGCACATCGACACGGAAGGAACTGCACGGTGACCGAGGCCAAGGCCTTCGACCGGGTCGCGGACGACTACGACCGGATGCGGGGCGGAATGGAACGCGGCAGGCAGGCCGCGGCACAACTGGCCGGGGACCTGGCTCCGGGGCCGGTACTGGAGGTGGGCGTCGGCACGGGCATCGTGGCGACGGGGCTGACCGAACTCGGCCACGAGGTCTATGGCGTCGATGTGTCGCTGCCGATGCTGTCGAGGGCCGCGCAGCGGCTTCGGGGGCGGGTGACGGCCGGGGACGCGCGTGCGTTGCCGTTCGCCGACGGCACGTTCGGCAACCTGGTGTTCACGCACGTCCTGCACCTGGTCGGGGACATGCCCCTGGCCTTGCGTGAGGCGTCGAGGGTGCTGCGCTGCGGGGGGCGGCTGCTCGCGGTACACGGGGATCCCGCGGCCGACCCGGACGACCTGGTCGCCGTCCTGGACCGGCTGGCCGTACTGCAGCCGCCGCGCCCCGACACCCCCGAGCGGCTCGACACGGCGGCGGAGGAGGCGGGGCTGAAGCACCTGCAGCACGAGTTCGCCCCGGACTACGAGCGGGCCACGGCCCCTCGTCAGCTGCTGGAGAGCCTGGAACGCCGTCTGCCGCCCTACCTGTGGGACGTCGACGACGAGACCTGGGCCCGCGTCGTAGAACCCGCCCTGGCCGTCCTCCGCTCCCTGCCCGACCCGGACCGCCCCCGCATGCAGCAGTGGCGCGTCCACCGCAGCGTGTACGTCAGGATCTGAGCCGGCCTTGCGCCCGTGAGCCGAGGAGACGCGGGCCGGGGACGCCGGCTTCGTCGACTGCCGTCCCCGGTACGAAGGGCTCAGCGCGGTATCAGTTCGAACGCGATCGCCGGGCGGCCGCCGAAGCGGACACCCATCGCCTCGGCCAGGCCCAGCAGAGGGCCGCGGACGTCTGTGACGGGGGGCTGCATGGCGGCCAGATAGCTCGCGTGGGCTTCCAGGGACGCCACCGCCCGGTCGATGTGGTCGGAGACGTCCACGGCATGGGTCGGCCGGGGCGAGTTGGAGATCGCCACGTAGCGGACGCCCTGCCAGGGGCCGGGGCCGTCCTCGGGGAAGATCCAGCGGTTGGCGGCGTCGCCGACCGCGTCGAGCAGGGCGCGGCCGGTGTTGCGGTGGTCCGGCGAGTTCCAGCGGCCCGTCGAGGTGTGGTCGTGGTGACAGAAGCCGAGGACCAGTTCGGGGCGATGACGGCGGATCGCGGTGGCGAACTCGCGCCGCAGCTCGGCGGAGTACTCGATGCGGCCGTCGGCATGGTCAAGGAACTCCACGCCCGCAGCCCCCACCACGGCCGCGCTGGCCCGCTGTTCCGCCTCGCGGACCTCGGCGGCCTTCTCGGGTGCCATCGAATCGATGCCGGCCTCGCCCCGGCTGGCCACCAGATACGTGACCGTCTTTCCGGCCGCGGTCCAGCGCGCGACGGCGCCCGCGGCGCCGAATTCCATGTCGTCGGGATGCGCCACCACGGCGAGGGCGCGGGTCCAGCCCTCGGGCATTTCCTGGAATTCATCGCTCATGACCCGAAGATAACAGCATCCTTTCCGTCCCCGATAGGCTGGGAATGCTTTTCCATCGGTTCAATGCGGCGGCATCTACTCCATTGGGAAAGTACCTCTTGACGCCCCCGGTGAACGCTCAATAGTGAGCAGAGCCGTCGGTGCCGAGGCGCGAGGATCCGGCTGATCCCCGTCGGCGCTTTGGCCACCGGCGCCGAGGTCCCGCCAGCGAGAGGACAACGCATGGAGACGCAGTCGAGCAGCACCATGACCTGGGATCCCTGGCAGCCGGTCCCCTATGAGCAGACCGAGGGCGCTCCCGTGCTTCTGCACGGCCAGGTGGCCAACCACTACCAGGGACACATCGAGGGCGAGGGCGTCCAGCAGGTCCTCATCGCCCTGTCCCCGGACGGCGTGAGTGTGTTCACCGCCCTGGAACGGGTGACGGGCCGCATCGGGGACCGCAGTGGCAGCTTCGTCCTGCAGGTCACCGGCACCACCGGCGGCGGTACGGCCAAGGCCACCCTGGAAGTGCTGGAGGGCTCGGGTACCGGTGAACTGGCTGGTCTGCGCGGCACTGGCACCTACTTCTGCGACAACCCCGGACCGAACGGCCATGCGACGGTCACGCTGGACCACTCCTTCGAGTAGTCCCGGCGATCCGCGTGCGCGGTGACCGGCAAGGGCCTAGGCTCGCCAACGCCGGAGGTGCACACGGAAGTTGCACGCCGAAGACGACCATCGTCTTGAGGAAGGAAGTCTTTCATGTCCCCCATTGGGCAGCTGGCAGCGGTCACCCTCGACGCGCCAGACCCGAAGGCACTCGCCGCGTTCTACTGCGACGTGACCGGCTGGCAGACCCTGTTCGCGAGCGAGGACTTCGCCTACATCGGCACCCCGGACGGATCCAGCCGTATCGGTTTCCAGCGGGTCGAGAGCCTGAAGAAGCCCTCCTGGCCCGGTGACGACAAGCAGATGCACCTCGACTTCAGCGTCAGTGACCTGGGCGAGGCGGTGGAGCGGCTGACCGCCCTGGGGGCGACCAAGCCGGAGCACCAGCCGGGCGGCGAGAAGTGGGTCGTGCTGATCGACCCGGCCGGTCACCCGTTCTGCGTGACCACCATGGCCTGACGCCGGCCCCTGCCGGTACGGCATGAGGAGGCCGCGGCACTCGGTTGAGTGCCGCGCGCCCCGCCAAGACGGGGGGGGGGGGGGCGGGCGCGGACGAGCGGGGGCCCCGCCCCCCTGACCGGCGAAGCCCCCGCCCCAAACGAGGG
>NZ_JBEPAP010000063.1:0-6227 GCF_040298665.1 Streptomyces sp. NPDC001508 | reverse complement strand
GTGCGGGCGCCCCGGGCGGTGCGGTTTTGGGGGGGCGGGGGCCGTGGGTTGTGTGCCGCGGCCTCCTCATGCCGGGGAGCCGGTGCCCGGGCCCTGACGTCGTGGCCCCGGCACCGGCTTCGGCGTCAGTCGCCCCAGTACTGCGGCGTCAGGCAGCCGTCGTGTCCGCTGCCCTCCAGCATCAGGCTGTCCCAGCGTCCGCCGCCCTGCTCCTTCGGCACCCAGTCCTGCATGTAGGTGGCGCGCGGGGCCTTGGGGTCGGTGCGGGCGTCGATGCCCATCAGCTTGTACATCGTGCCCAGTGATTTCATGTGGATGAGGAAGTGCATCCGCTCCATGGTGCCGAACAGTTCCTCGAACACCAGGGCGGTGGCGTCCCCGCCGGCGTTGAGGTTGGTGGTCTCGGCGACCGTACGGGCGAACAGGCGGGCCTCAGCCCGGTACTTGTAGCTGAAGTCCACCACCCGGTGCATGATCACACCGGCGGTGGCCGTGTTGAGCAGCTGGTCGGCAGGGACGGAGGTCTGGTGCTGGGCGGGCAGCACCTCGAACCAGGGGCCGTCCCGGTCGGCGGCCAGCGGGCTCATCGACGGGTCCTGCGCCATGGTCTGGGTGGCGGTGCCGAACATGCCCCAGCGGTGCGGGAACATCATCGTCTCCCGCACGCTGCCAGGCACGAACGCGGCCTGCCACTGATCCGCCTGGTGGTGGGACACATAGCCGCCGAGGACACCGTCCCGGAAGTCGCGGGCGCCGCCCATGTGCAGCAGCCGCTCGTAGTCCTCCAGGGACCGGAAGTGGATCAGCCAGTGCAGGCGGTCCTTGACGCCGAAGGTCTCCTCGTAGACGAACACGGTCGCCAGGCCCAGGTGCTTGGCGTTGACGAACTCGGCGGCCTCGCGGCCCAGCCGGCGCGCGATGTCGCCCTGTCCGGCGGCGATCTGCGCGACCCGCTCCACGACGACACCGGCGTTCGCCGAGTGCAGGATCTTGTCCGGGGGCTGCGCGGTCTGGTGCCGGGCGGGCGGGACACTGGGCGTAGCGCTGTCCACGGTCATGTGGTTCTCCTCGCATGTGTCATGGGTGGTGATGCATGGCGACGTACACCGCTCAGGCGTAGGCGGCCAGGCGCTCGCCGAGGACCCGCGCCGCCCCGGTCATCAGCAGGTCCGCGATGCGTTCGACGTGCCGCTCCGGCCAGGGCTCCAGGGCGGTGCCGCGTACGCAGCGGTTGAAGGCGCCCGCGGCGGGCCCGCAGTGCACCTGGTAGTTGGCCCGCTCGGTGGGGTCGCCGTCCTGGGCGGCCCGGCTGGTTCGGGCGAAGTACGACTTGAAGACGAGCGCCATCCGGTGCCGGGGATCCCGCTCGGCCCGTTCGATCTCGTGTGCGCGGCCGGTGTCCCGATAGTGCGCGCACGTCTGCTTCCACACCTGGTCCAGCGGGGCGCGCAGACAGTCGCGCTCCAGCCAGGTGCGGGTGGCCTCGTCCAGGTCTGCCAGGCCCGCGTGAGAGCGGTAGAGCTGGTACAGCTTGTTGGCGCGGGCCGCGAAGAGGGTGCCCTTGCGGACCACCTGGACACGGGAGCCGAGTTCGAACAGGTCGCCGGCGGGCGCGTACGCGGTGTCCTGGACGTCCATGCCGGCCAGCAGGTCCTTCACGGCGTCCGAGGTGCCCGCCTGTGGTGAGCACTGGTTGACGGAGCCGGTGACCACGAAGTCGGCGCCGAGGACGAAGGCCGCGGCGACCGCCTCGGGGGTGCCGAGGCCCCCGCACGCCCCGACACGGAGGCGGCGGGCGTAGCCGTACCGTGCCGTCAGCTGCTCGGCGAGCGCGGCCGTCGTCGGAACCAGGGCCAGGCTGACGCCGCCGTCGGTGTGGCCGGCCGAGTCGCCCTCCACACAGATGTCCTGCGCGACCGGCAGCCCGCGGGCCGCGTCGGCCTCGGCCGGGGTCAGCGCGCCCTCGGTGACCAGGCGTCGCAGTAGTTCCTCCCCCGGCGGTGCCATGAACTGTTCCGCCACCTCGGGGCGCGAGCACTTGGCGACCACGGTGCGTACGGCCACGGGTGTGCCGTCGGCGGTGCGCTGGGCGCCGGTGAACCGGAAGCGGACCACGGCCGGGGTGACGGTCGCGAAGGCCGCGGCCTCCACATGCCGCACGTCGTGCCGCAGCAGCAGGTCGACCAGGGCGTCCTCGGCGCCGGGGTGCGTCAGGTCGTGCAGCAGGTTCACGCCGTAGCGGCCGTCGAGGCCGGGCGTGCGAGCGAGTTCGCTGATCGCCTTCTCGACAGTGCCCAGATCCAGTCCGCCGGCCCCGAAGTAGCCCCGCATACCCGCCCGCCCGAGCCGCGCCACCAGTTCCACGGAGGAGACACCCCGGAACATGCTGCCTGCGAGGTACGCGTACCGCAGCCCGTGGTCCTGCCGGAACTCCCCGCTGCCGAGCCGGGCGGCGGCCGGGTCCCGTACGGGTTCCGGCTCGGGTACGGCCGTAGGGGCGCTCCGTCCTACGGCCGTGAGGTGGGCCGCGGGCACCGCCGAGGGCGCCTCGACGCGCTGCCCGGGTTGCCCTGACGGGACAGTGACGGAGGTCTCGACAGGCTCCGCGGAGGGCCGGTCCGGCAGAGACACCGGCACCGGCTGCGGCTGCGGCTGCGGCACGGGTTCCGTCTCGGCCACCACCGACTCCCACATCGGCCGCAGCATGGGCCTCGGGCCGAACTCGCGCGCCTCGGTCACGCCCTGCCGGAGCAGTTCCCGCACGGTCTCGTGCCAGCGCACCGGAGCCGCGATCTGGCGGGCCAGCAGATCCGCGACGCCGTCGGCCGGGTAGCGCCGGCCAGTTACGTTGGCGATCACGGGAATGTGCGGTGGCCGGAACTCGATCGTGTCCAGGAACGCAGCGAAGCGCTCCTGGGCGGGGCGCATGTGCCGGGAGTGGAAGGCGCCGCTGGTGGCCAGCGGGACACAGCGTGCTCCCGGTGTCGCGCGTACGGCGGTCCGTACCTCCTTCATGGACTCGGCCGGCCCCGACACCACCACCTGGGTGGCGGTGTTGAGGTTGGCGAGGTCCACGTCGGCGGCTCCGCAGCGGTCGAGCAGGGCGCGGACGGCGTCGGGCGGGAGGCCGACGACGGCCAGCATGGCGCCGCCGTCCGCCTCCCCCATCAGCTCCCCGCGCCGCTGGACGATCCGCAGGCCGGTCTCGAAGTCGAAACAGCCGGCGGCGAGCAGCGCGTTGTACTCGCCGAGGCTGTGTCCGGCCAGGACGTCGGGCCCGGGGCCCTCCGCCAGCGCCTCCGCGCAGGCGAGCGCGTTGACGACGTACAGCGCGGGCTGGGTCCACCGGGTGCGGTTCAGCCGGCCGTCGGGGTCGTCCAGGCACAGCGCGCGCACGGACTCGCCGAGCACCCCGTCGGCGACCGCCACGTACTCGGGGAAGCGGTCGAAGAGCCGCTCCCCCATTCCGGCGCGCTGCGCCCCCTGGCCGGCGAAGAGCCAGGCTTTCACTCAGCCGGGTGGAGCTGGTGCGGAAGCAGCAAGGTGTCCTCGATGGTGCCGGGCACGAAGGAGCGGCCCCAGGTGCCGCCGCCCTTGTGGTCGGCGATGAACTGCCGCTCGCCCAGGGCGCGGAAGTCCTTGTCGGTGCGCTCCAGTTCGAACAGCTCCTGGTAGGCCTCGAAGTCCCTCAGGTGGATGAGCCAGTGCAGCCGGTCCATCACGCCGAAGGTCTCCTCGTAGAGGTAGGAGGTGGCGCGGCCGGGCAGCTTGCGGTTGACCTCGTTCTGCCAGGCGAAGGCGTACAGCCGGGCCTCCTTGCGGAACTCGTGCGAGGCCTGGCCGGTGCGGTGCAGGGTGAGCAGCGAATTCGCGGAATGCAGCAGTTCCGTGTCGGGCCGGCCGGTCTGCAGCTTGGCCGGGTCGACCCAGAGTTCGCCGCTGTCGTGGTCGTCCTCCTCGTGCACGAGCCCGTGCTGCGGGACCAGGATGCGTTCCTGGACGGAGCCCTCGACGACGGCCCGGCCCCACACGCCGGCGCTGGCGTCGTCCACGACGCGGTCACTCTCCAGCAGGTCGATCATCTTCTCGTCATGGTCGACCATGTGCAGGCTGATGGCGTAGTCGTTCGGGGTCTTCCAGTGGATCAGCCAGTGCACCCGGTCCTGCTTGCCGAACGCCTCCTCGTAGAAGTAGAAGGAGGCGCCGTTGAGGTCGGACTGGTTCATGTGGGCGATCACGTCAGCGAAGAGCTTGCGGCCCTCGTCGCGGTGCTCGTACTTCAGCTGGGCGCTGCGGGCGATGGTGAAGCCCGAGTTGCCGGAGTGCAGCAGCTTGTCGGCGGGAACGGGGCTCTGGGCCGACGCGGGGCTGAGACCGGCCGCGCTCCGGGCTGTCCGCTGATCCATGGAATGGCCGTCCTTCCAGTGCGCAGAATGCGTGGCTCGTGCCGGGCCCGGGAGGCCGGCGCGAGCCACGCTAGGCGGACCGCCGTCGAGGGGCTGCACAACTTTGAGCAGGCGGGGAACGGTCACCGCCCGCCCCGGCCGGTCAGCTCGTCGCGGGCGCTTCCTCGACCGGCTGGTCGGCGGCCGGGTGGGTCTTGCGAGGCATCTCCTTGAGGAACAGGGACACCACCAGGGCGACGGCGACCAGCAGGACGCACGCCAGGAACATGTCGCCCATGGCGTGCGCGTAGCCGTCCAGGGCGCGTCCGCGCAGCGGCTCGGGGAGCCGGTGCAGGGCGGTGACGCCCTGGTCGGCAGCGCGCGCCGCGTCCCGGCCGACGTCGGTCAGCCGGTCGGTCACCCGGCTGGTGAGGACGGTGCCGAACACCGCGACGCCGATGGCAGAGCCCATCCGCTGGAAGAAGTTCGCGGCACTGGTGGCCGCGCCGGTGTCCTGCGGCGGCACGGAGTTCTGTACGGCGGTGATGACGGGCTGCATCACCAGGCCGACGCCGGCCCCGAACAGGAAGGCGTACAGGCCGATCTGCCAGTAGGGGGTGTCGGCGGTGAGCCGGGACAGCAGCAGCATGGTGACGACCAGCAGCGCGGACCCGGAGACCGGAAAGACCTTGTACCGGCCGTTCTTGCTGATCAGCTGGCCGGAGGCGATGGAGGTCACGGTCAGTCCGAACATGGCGGGCAGCATGGCGAGGCCGGAGCGGGTGGAGGACATGCCCATCACGGCCTGGAAGTACAGCGGCAGGAACACGATGCCGGCGAACATGGCGGCACCGGCGAGCAGGCCGAACAGCGCGCCGATGCCGAACACCGGGTTGCGGAACAGGCCCATGGGGATGACCGGTTCGGCCGCCCGGGTTTCCGCCCACACGAACAGGACGCCGAGCGCGACGGCGCCGACGCCCAGCAGCAGCGAGCCCGGGGCAGCCCAACCGTAGGTGTCACCGGCCCAGTTGAGGTACAGCAGGGCGCACACGACCGCGCCGGCCACCAGTGCGGCGCCGGTGAAGTCGACGGTGTGCGGGCGCTGCGGGCTGCGGATGCGCAGTCCGACGGCGGTCGCCACCAGGGCCAGTACGCCGACGGGCACATTGATCAGGAAGATCCAGCGCCAGCCCGGGCCGTCCGTGAACCAGCCGCCGGCCAACGGCCCGACCACGCTGGACAGTCCGAACACGGCGCCGAACATGCCTTGGTAGCGGCCCCGGCGCTCCGGCGGCACCACATCGGCGATCACCGCGAGCGCCAGCACGAACAGGCCGCCGGCGCCGAGGCCTTGCAGTCCGCGGAAGACGATGAGCTGCCAGATGCTCTGCGCGATACCGCACAGCACGGACCCCACGACGAACACGCCGATGGCGCACTGCACCACGGCCCGGCGGCCGTAGAGGTCGGAGACCTTGCCCCACAGCGGGGTGACCGCCATGGAGGTGACCAGGTAGACCGTCACCACCCAGGGCAGGCGTTCCAGACCGCCCAGTTCGCCGACGATGCTGGGCAGGGCGACACTGACGACGGTCTGGTCCAGGGCCGACAGCAGCATCCCCACCATCACACCGGCGATGGCCAGGGCGGCCTGACGAGGGGTGGGCAGGGCCGGTGCCGCGTCCGCGGACCCGGGGGCCGCCTCTGCGGAGTTCTCCATGGCAGGTGCTTCCTTCCGTGGGGGCCAAAGTAGGCGTGAACGGGGCAATTACCTATGAATAACACGATCGAATAACCCAATCCGACCGCCGGGATGCACCCGACGGGCGCGGCCCGGCA
>NZ_JBEPAP010000062.1:0-59501 GCF_040298665.1 Streptomyces sp. NPDC001508 | reverse complement strand
GGGCGCGGGCCCCCGCCGCCCCCGGGCGGGGGGTGGTTCTGGCTCCCCCCCGCCCCCCCCCCGCCCGGGCGCCCGATCTGGTTCCCCCCCCGCCGACGCCGCCCGCCGCCCCCGCCGCACCGCAGGCCTTCCAGCCGGCGTCGCCCGCCTTTCCGCAGGAGACCGGCCGCCCGCCGGCCGGCGGGCCCTCCTTCGGCGGCGGTGACGACTGGGTGATCTCCCCGCCGTCGTCCACCGGCCCGCCCGGACCCCCGGCCCCGCCCGGACCGGGCCCCGGCGGTCAGGGCGGCGGCTACGGCTACCCGCAGCCCGGCTCCCCGCAGTCCCCGCCCGGCTTCCCGCAGGCGCCGCAGCAGCCGGCGACCTGGACGGCGACCATCGGCCCGGACCGCGACTACTTCATGGCGATGATGCACCGCTCGGGCCCCGAGGCCGCGGGCCTGAACCTGCCCGCCTACTCGCCCGAGCAGCAGCGCACCCTCGCGGGCAACCAGATCACCATCGGCCGCCGCCGCCACTCCACCGGCGACACCCCCGACATCGATCTGTCGGTGCCGCCGGAGGACCCGGGCGTCTCGCACCAGCACGCGGTTCTGGTGCAGCAGCCGGACGGCAACTGGGCGGTGGTCGACCAGAACTCGACGAACGGCACCACGGTCAACGGCTCCGAGGACCCGATCCAGCCGTTTGTGCCGGTGCCGCTGCAGGACGGCGACCGGGTGCATGTGGGCGCCTGGACGACCATCACCATCCGGCGAGGCTGACGGCCCGGCCCGGTAGGAGCGCCGGTCAGCCCGGCAGGGGCCAGGCGTAGGGCCCCGCCGGGTCGTCCAGCCAGGCCCAGGCGCGGTCGCCGCTGACCGTGATGCCGTACCGCTCACGGCCCGGCATGCCCTCGCGCCGCCACATCGCGTACGCCTCCTCGGGATCGAGGCTGCCGCGGCCGAGCGCCAGCAGGAACCGGAACAGCTCGTCGTCGCGGGCCAGATGCGGGACCCCGCTCAGCGGCACCGGTGCCGGCTCGGGCCCGCCCGTACCGCGCAGCGGCACGAAATAGGCGGGGGTGGCCAGGAAATGGCCCTCGGCGTGCCGGGCGTCCCGCACGGCCAATGCGATCAGGCCGCCCGCCAACGGCGTCAGGATCCGCCCCCCGGGACGGCACTGGGCGAGCCAGGCACGCGGGATCGAGGACAGCGCGCAGGTCGCGATGATCCGGTCGAAGGGGGCACGGGCGGCGACACCGCGCGCGCCGTCACCGGTGACCACGACCGGACGGTGCCCGACGGCGGCCAGATGCCGCCGGGCCGACTCGGTGATCTCCGGTTCCAGATCGATGGTGGTGACCAGGTCGTCGTCGCCGAGCCGATGGGCGAGCAGCGCCGCGTTGTACCCGGAGCCCGTGCCGACCTCCAGGACCCGGTGGCCGGCCTCGACCCGCAGGGCGACGAGCATCGTCGCCATCAGCGAGGGCTGGCTGCTGGAGGAGATCAACTGCCCGTCGCGCATCCGCGTGGCGAGCGGGACGTCCTCGTAGGCCCCGCGCAGCCAGCGCTCCCGGTCCCGGGGGTCCGGGCTCCCGCCCCATCGACGCTCCTGGCCGCCGCGGACGCCGACGTAGACGTAGTAGTACGGCACGAACAGGTGCCGGGGCACCGCCGCGAACGCCTCCCGCCACACCGGGTCCTCGGCCCAGGCCCCACTCGCGTCGATCTCGCGCACCAGGTCCGCCAGCGCCGAACCGGCCGGCTCGGCGATGTCCCGGTCACCCCACCCGAGTGTGTGCGCGCCCATACGTCCACTGTGCGGCGCGCGGCCGCGGGAGGCGAGGTCTTAGGACCCGAGTCCTCGGTCACCGCGTCTGAGACCATGGGGGCGTGAATGAGATTCGGCGCGGCACGCTTCAGGAGCAGACCTTCTACCAGCAGGTCGGTGGGGAGGAGACCTTCCGCCGGCTGGTGCACCGTTTCTACGAGGGAGTCGCCGAGGACCCGCTGCTGCGGCCGATGTACCCGGAGGAGGACCTGGGCCCCGCCGAGGAACGGCTGACGCTCTTCCTCATCCAGTACTGGGGCGGCCCGACCACCTACAGCCAGAACCGCGGCCATCCCCGGCTGCGCATGCGGCACGCCCCCTTCACCGTGGACCGGGCGGCGCACGACGCCTGGCTGAAGCACATGCGGGTGGCCGTCGACGACCTCGGCCTCTCCGAGGAACACGAGCGCACGCTGTGGAACTACCTGACCTACGCGGCGGCCTCCATGCTCAACACCCCGGCCTGACCAACCCCAGCCCCACTGGCCCCCCTCCATCCGGGCGGGGGCTCCGCCCACGGGGCCGTCCCGGCGGGACTCCACACGGTCCGTCCGGGCGGTCCACGTGGGGACGTCCGAACAGGGCGACGCGAGCGCACGGGCGACCCCCGCGGGGCAAGCAACGTGAGCCGATGTACCCAGGCGATCCGTGCGGGCCGAAGCAGGCGGAGCCATTCGCCCTGGTCGGGGTAGGCGAAGTGGTTCGTGTGAGGTGGCCGCGCGTGCCGGTGCCGTAGGGCTGACGCGCGGATTCCGGGCAGATGACACCGGAATCCGGTCACAATCCGGTCAAGCCGTGTTCACAACCGCTTACCCGGCCGGTCCTCCTCTGACAGCATCACCGGAGTTGCTCTGGAGGAGCGGACCACACGGGGGCCGGGTGACGGGGTTCGTCGTTCTGCGTGCGCGGGCGCACCGCCTGTTGCTCGCCGCCGCTCTGCTCACCGTGGTACTCACCACGGCGGTGCTGGCAACCCTCACCGCCTACTCCGGCGCGATCGGCGACGCCGCCCTGCGCCACTCCCTGGCCGATCCCCGCACCGCCGCCGACACCACGCTGATCGTCAAGGCCGACGTGCCCGCGGACCGCCGCACCGCCGCCGACGCGACCGTACGGAAGGCGGCCGAGAAGACCTTCGACGGGCTGCCGGTCACGGTACGGACCCTGGTGCGCTCGGGGCCGTACGCCCTGCCCCGCTCCGTGCAGCCCCCGGCCGACCGTGCCGACGACCCGGACCTGACCTATCTCGCGGCGCTCGACCGCACCCAGGTCCGCCTGGTCTCCGGGCGGCTCCCGCGGCCGGCCTCCGGTGAGATCGAGGTGGCGCTGCCCCAGTCCTCCGCCCGGCTGCTCGATCTGCACGCCGGCGACCGGCTCACTCTCGCCGACCGGCTCGACGGCCCGTCGGCGCACGTCCGCGTCACCGGGCTGTACCGGCCAGCGACGGCCACCGCGCCCTACTGGCGGCTGGACGACCTGCTCGGCCGCGGTGTCAGGACATCGGCCTTCACCACGTACGGACCGCTGCTCGCCGATCCCGCCGTCCTCGACGGCACGGCGGTGAGCGCCGGCCCGTCCGCCTGGCAGGCCACGGCCGACTTCGGCTCGCTGACGACGGACCGGATCGACGCGCTGCGCACCGCGGCGCGGGCGGGCAGCGCGGCGCTGCGCGGACCGCACGGGCTGAGCGGAGTGACGTCTTCGACCACCTCGCTCCCGGACACCCTGGACCGCATCGACCGCTCCCTGCTCGTCTCCCGGTCCACCCTGCTGATCGTCGCCCTGCAACTGGTGCTGCTCGCCGGTTACGCGCTGCTGCTCGTGGCCCGGCTGCTGAGCGCCGAACGCGCGGGCGAGACCCGGCTGTTGCGCTCGCGCGGCGGCTCGCGCGTCCGGCTCGCCGGCCTCGCCGCCGCGGAGGCCCTGCTGCTCGCGGTGCCCGCGGCGATCTGCGCGCCGCTGCTGGCGGGTCCGCTCACCCGGCTGCTGGCCGGGCAGGGCGCGCTGGCCAGGATCGGGCTGCGCCTGCACGCGCCCGCGGGCGGGCGGGCCAGCGTGTGGCTGGTGGCGTGCTGCGTGGCGCTGGGCTGCGCGCTGGCGGTGACGGTGCCCGCGCTGACGGACGGCGGCGACGGCGCACGGACCGGCGCGGAGCCCGCCGGCCGGGGCTGGGCCCGCGTCCGCCGCGGCGCGCTGCCCGGCCCGGTGCGGGCCGGTGCGGACGTCGGCCTGCTGGTGGTGGCCGCGGTGGCGTACTGGCAGTTGAGCCGGCACACCTCCGGTGCCGTCGGCGCCGACGCGTCCGGCGGCCTCGGCATCGACCCGCTGCTGGTCGCGGCGCCCGCCCTGGCGCTGCTGGCCGGCACGGTGCTGACGCTGCGGCTGCTGCCGCCGGTGGCCCGGCTCGCGGAACGCCGGGCGGCGGCCGGTCGGGGGCTGCCGGCGGCGCTGGCGGGCTGGCAGCTCAGCCGCCGCCCGATGCGCGGCGCGGGCCCGGTGCTGCTGCTGGTCCTCGCGATCGCGCTCGGCATGCTGGCGATCGGGCAGGGCGCCTCCTGGAACCGCTCGCAGGACGACCAGGCCGACTTCCGGGCCGGTGTGCCGGTGCGGGTGCTGGGCGCCGGTGACGGCGGGCTCGGCCGCACCGAGACCTACGCGCACCTCCCCCGCGTGCGCGAGGCCGCCCCCGCCGTACGCACCGAGCAGCCGATGTCCGGCGACCGGACCGCGACCGTGCTCGCGCTGGACACGGCGCACGCGGCCGGCACCGTCCTGATGCGTGAGGACCTGGCCCCCGAGCCGGTCCGGCCGCTGCTGTCCGGGCTGACGCCCGAAGGTTCCCCGGCCGGAGCCCGGATCCCCGCGGACACCACCGGACTGCGCCTGCGGGCGACCGTGGCCGGCTCCCCCGGTTCTCGGACCACGATGGATGTGACGGCCACCCTCGTGGACCAGTACGGCGTTTTCTACCGGCTGCCGTTCGGCCGGCTGCCCGCCGACGGCCACCCGCACACCCTGACCCTCGAACTCGACGCCGCGCCCGGCCCGATCACGCTCACCGGGCTCCAGCTCGACATGGCCCAGCCCGCCGGACAAGCCGAACGGCACCGCCTGACCGTCTCCGGGCTGACCGCCCTCGGCGGCGACGGGCGGACGCGGCCAGTGTCCCTGTCGGCCGACTGGACCGCCTCGGTGAGCCTCGGAGCGACCGCCTCCACCAACGCGGCGACCCGCCCGCCCCGCCCGCGGGTGACCGGCACCGAGCCGCTGACCGTCGACTACGGCACCGGCTACACCCCCGACCGGACCCGCTGGTCCATCGCCACCGCCACGATCCGGCTCCAGGTGGCACAGCCCACGGCGCCCGAGGTCACCGCGCTGGCGACCGACCGCTTCCTGACCTCGGCGGGCGCCCGCGAGGGGCAGCGGGTGCAGGTGACGTTCGCCGGGCAGAGCCTGCCGGTGCGGATCGCACGGTCCGTGCGGGCCCTGCCCACCACGGCCGACCCGACGGATTCCGCCGAGCGCGACGGGGGCGCCCTCCTGCTCGATCTGCGGTCCGTGAACCGGGCGTTGCAGGCGCGGTACGGCGAGAGCGTCACGCCCACCGAGTGGTGGCTGCGGACCGCGCCGGGCGACGCGGCCTCGGTGGCCGCCGCGGTGCGGGCACTGCCGGACGTCGACCCGGAACAGGTCGTGGTGCGCGACGAGATCGCCGCCGAGCTGCGGGACGATCCGTTCGGGGCGGGGCCGGAGGCCGCCTTCGCGGCGGCGGCCGTGGTGGCTGCCGCGCTGGCCGCGGTCGGCTTCGCGGTGAGCGCGGCCGGGTCGCTGCGGGAGCGGGGAGCCGAGTTCGCGGTGCTGCGCGCCCTGGGCGCCCCGCGCCGGCAACTGGCCCGGACGATCGCCGCCGAGCAGGCCGTCCTGGTGGCCCTGGCGCTGGCGGTGGGGGTCGCCCTGGGCACCGTACTGACCAGGGCCGTCCTCCCGCTGATCGTCCTGACCGCCGAGGCCGGCCGGCCGGTGCCGGCCCTGCTGGTCGAACTGCCCCCGCAACGCGTGGCGTTGCTGCTGGCCGCGGTCGCCGCGACGCCGCTGCTCGTCACGGCCGCGCTGGCCCTGCGGCGCGCGGACCCGGCGACCTCGCTGCGCGACCAGGGAGGTGAATGAGATGCCCTCCGAACACAACTCCGAGCACAGTGCGGCTGCCGACCGTGGTGTGGCTGCGGGGGACCATGTGGCCCTGGGGGACAAGGGAGCGTCCGGACGGGGCAAGGCGTCGTCCGTGGTCGCTCCTTGGGTGCGCACCCGGTTGCGGGCCGCGCCGCTCGCCGCGCTCGCGCTCGCCCTGCTGGTCGCGCTGACCGCGTGCCTGGCCGCCGCCTTCCCGCGCGCGGTCGACCGGTACGAGGACGCGGGGCTGCGGCGCTCCCTCCAGCAGGCCCGCCCCGAGAGCACCAGCGTGCAGATCACCGCTTCCCAGCTCGCCGGCGCACCGTCCCCCGAGGAGCTGGCGGCACCCCTGCTGCCCGGCGCTCTGCGCGACCGGTACGAGAAGCTGTTAGACACCGTCCCCGAAGCGCTGGCCCTGGACCGCGCGCAGTCCGCGTACGGCGTGACCCTGAGCAAGAACCTGGAAGTGCCCGACCCCTGGATCCCCCGCCCGAGCGGCGTGCCCGCCCGGGTCGCCCTGGTCGCGCAGAACGGTCTCGCCGACCATGCGACGGTGCGCGAGGGCCGCCTGCCGCGCACATCCGGCACGGTGGGTGCGACGACCCCCGTGGTGGAGGCCGCCGTCACCGCCGCCACGGCCAAGAGCCTGCACATCAAGGTGGGTTCGGTCATCCATGTGCCGGCCGTGGGCCGGGCCCCGCTCGCCGTCCGGGTCACCGGCATCGTCACCCCGCGCGAGGCGGCCGGCGGGTACTGGTCGACCCGCCCCCTGCTGCGCACCCCGAGCCTGATGGCCCTGCCCACCGGTGGCCCCGACCGCTCCTGGTACTGGCTCGGCGTGCTGCTGCTGGCTCCCGAAGCCGCCCCCGCCCTCCTGGGCACCGACGGGGGCCCGCTGCGCTACTGGTCCCTGGCCCCCGACCCGCACCGCTTCCACGCCAGTGACCTCGGCCGTCTGAAGTCCGCCGTCGCCGGGCTGGAATCGGGCCCCGGTCTGCAGGAGGTCCGCGCTCTCACCGGCCCCGGCACAAGCGTGACCACCGGCCTGGACGGCGTCCTGATCTCCTTCTCCCAGCTGCGCGCGGGCACCGCGCCACTGGTCGCCGTCGCCGCCTTCGGCACCGCGACGGTCGCCGCGGTCGTCCTCCTCCTGGCGGGCGCGCTCGCCGCCGACCGGCGCCGCGCCGAGGCCGCTCTGCTGCGCGCCCGCGGCGCCTCCCTGACCGGCCTCGCCGGGCGGCTGTGCGCGGAGACGGCGGCCATCGCCGTACCGGCCGGTGCGCTCGGTCTCGCCGCCGCGCTCCTCGTGGTCCCCGAGGGCCGTACCTCGTACGCGGTCGCCGCCGCCCTGACGGTCACCGTCATCGCCTGCGCCACGCTCCCGGTGCGCGTCGCGCTCGCCCACCGCTCCATACGTGTCGCCGGACCGCGCGAGGACATGGTGACGACGCGTCCGTCCCGGCGGCGCACGGTCGCGGAGCTGACGCTGCTCGTGCTGGCCGCGGCGGCGGTGGAGTCGCTGCGCAGGCGGGGCACGTCGAGTTCGTCCGCGGACGGCCCCGCGGGCGATCAACTGGTGTCGGTCGCACCGGTGCTGGTGGGCGTGATCGCGGCGCTGGTGCTGGTGCGGCTCCTGCCGTTCCTGCTGCGCCGGCTGGCCCGCACGGCCGGACGGCTGCGCGGCGCCGTGGGCTTTCTGTCCCTGGCCCGCGCGGGCCGCACCTCGGTCTCGGCGGTGCTGCCCCTGCTGGCGCTGCTCACGGCGCTCACCACGGCGGCGTTCGGCGGTTCCGTGCTGGCGGGCGTGAACGAGGCCCGCGACCGGGTCGCCCTGCTGGCCGTCGGCGCGGACGCCCGCGTGGAGTCCGAGGGCCCGCTGCCGTCGGGCCTCGCCGACCGGGTGCGCGGCGTGTCCGGAGTACGCGCGGTCACCGAAGCGAGCATCGGCTACCAGGCGAAACCGCACGACGAACAGACCCCGGTACCGCTGGCGGGGGTGGATCCGGCCGGATACGGGACGCTGGCGGCCCGCACGGGCCTCGGCGCCTTCGAGGCCGACCGGCTCAAGCGTCCCGCGGCCGGCGGGCCGCTGCCCGCCCTGGCCTCGCCGTCCGTCGCGAAGGCGTACGGCACCCGCCGCCCCTTCCCGGTACGGCTGGAGGACGGCACCACGGTCTCCGTCCGGATCACCGTCGTCCGCGACCGTACCCCGGCCGTGACCAGCGACGGCTTCCTCGTCGTGGACCGGGCCGGGCTCAGCCCCGCCGCGGCCCGCCCGACGGCCCTGCTGGTGACGGGCCACCACGTGGACGCGGGGGCACTGAACCGGACGGCGGGCCCCACCGCGGGCGTGCGCGTGCGCGCACAGGAGCGGGCACGCTACGCCGACCCGCCCCTGCAGACCGGTGCCGAGCACGTCTACACGGCGGCGGTGGCGGCCGGCGCCGGCTATGCCGTACTGGCCCTGCTCCTCGCCCTGCTGCGCGCCGCACCGGAACGCGCCGCGCTCCTCGCACGCCTGCGCACCATGGGCCTGACCCGGGCGCAGGCCCGCCGTCTGCTCGTCCTGGAGTCCCTGCCCCAGGCGCTGCTCGCCGCGGCCGGCGGCGCGTTGACCGGCTGGGCGGCGATCCGGCTGCTGTCCCCCGGGATCGATCTGACCGCCGTCGCCCTCCCCTCGGCCGGCACATCGGCCGGCAGGACCGAGCTGTACCCGGATCCGCTGGCGCTGACCGTGCCCGCGATCACCGTGCTGGTGACGGCGGTCGGGGTGGCCGGCGTGCAGGCCTGGTGGGCCGGGAGACGCGGGTCGGTGCGGGAACTGAGGGCGGGGGATGCGCGATGAGCCGGGCCGGCCTGTCAACCGTGCGGGAGACGCGATGACCACCAACCCCACCCTCACCGAGCTGGCGAACCGGGTCACCGAGGCCCGCAACCGCCCGGCCTTTGGCCACGACGCCCTGATCACCTGCGACCGTGTCGTCCGGATCTTCTCCACGGACGGCGTCGAGGTCCAGGCCCTCCAGGGCCTCGACCTGCTGGTCCGTGAGGGGGAGCTGATGGCCCTGGTCGGCGCCTCGGGCAGCGGCAAGTCCACGCTCATGAACATCCTCGCCGGCCTGGACACCCCCACCGCGGGGGCGGCCCGGGTCGCCGGCCGCGATCTGCTCACCATGACCGCCAAGGACCGCCTCGCCTACTGTCGCGACGTCGTCGGCTTCGTCTGGCAGCAGACCTCCCGCAATCTGCTGCCCTATCTGACCGCCGCCCAGAACGTCGCCCTCCCGCTGAGCCTGTCCGGCACCCGCCTACGCCGCCGCGCCCGCGCGGAACGCGCCCTGGAGCTGCTGGAGTTGCTGGAGGTCGCCGACTGCCGCGACCGCCGTCCGCAGCAGATGTCGGGCGGCCAGCAGCAGCGCGTCGCCATCGCGGTGGCGCTCGCCAACTCGCCCGCGGTGCTGCTCGCCGACGAACCCACCGGCGAACTCGACTCCCACACCGCCGCGCAGGTCTTCGACGCCTTCCGCACCGCCAACGAACAGCTGGGCACCACCATCGTCATCGTCACGCACGACCAGGCGGTGGCCGACGAGGTCCGTCGCACGGTCGCCATCCGGGACGGCCGCACCTCCACGGAGGTCCTGCGCCGCAGTGAGATCGACGCCGCCACGGGCCATGAGACGGTGGTCGCCCGGGAGTACGCCATGCTGGACCGCGCCGGCCGTCTCCAGCTCCCCGCCGAGTACACGGAGGCCCTGGGCATGCGCGACCGGGTCGCCCTGGAACTGGAACCGGATCACATCGGCGTGTGGCCCGACGACAGCCAGGACCGCTGAGCGCCGCGCCGGAACTGCCGCGCTGTGCCGTCGGTCCTCTACGGCACCATCGTGGCCGGCCCACGCCCTTCAGAGCGCTGTCGGACCGCAACGGACTTCACCGGACCTGCTTGGCCCCGTCGGTGGACCACCGCCGGTCGGAGAGGTCAGCGCACGCTGACGTCCAGCGCCCCCAGGCCCGCCTGCCGCACGGCGACCGACCCGTACGGCGTACGCAGCCTGAGCCAGGGCCCCGACGAGAACAGCCCGGCCTCCACGGCACCCCGGCGCCGCAGGAAACCGAGGGACTGCGCCGCGTGCACGGCCCGTACCGGGAGCGGCGTCCCGGCGACCGTACGGGACCAGATGTCCCGCCCGATCCGGTCCAGCTCCGCCCGTGTCCGCCGCTGCGGCGCCAGCTCCCCCGAACGGGCACGGAACTCGGCGACGGCCGCGGCGACCAGCGTGCGCAGCGCGTCCGGCGCCGGCAGGCCCGCCTCCGGGCGCCAGCCACCGCGTGGCGGCAGGACCCCGGCCCACGGGGGCCCGGTCACCGGCCGGGGGACGACGGCGGTGGCCGCCAGCTCGTCCAGGGACTCCAGCAGCTCACCGGCGGACACGGTCACATCGAGGGTGACATCCAGCCCGTCCTCGTAGGGCTTGGCCAGCCGCACCGTGCGGATCGCCAGCACCTCGAAGGACGGCGGACGGCCGAACACGGCGAGGGCCGTCCCCGCCGCCTGCAACCGCACCGCGGCGCCACGGTCGTAGTGGAGCAGCCGGGACAGGAAGGCCGCGAGATCCGCCGCCTCCCCGTCGTCGGCCAGGTGGAGCACCGTCATGCGGCGACGGCCTCCTCCTCGTTCTTGCCCTCGTCCGCGCCTTCGCTCTTGCCCTCGTCGTCGGCGTCATCCATGTACTCCCGCAGGAACTCCCGTTCCTCGGCGGTGATCCGGCGCGGGCGCTGCGCCTCGAAGTCGTACGGCACGATCACCGTCGACGCACGGACGTAGATCTGGTCGCCGTCCTTCACCTCGTAGGCGAGGGTGAAGGACGCGGCCCTGGTCTCCGTGACCCACAGCTCCACATCCACGGGCTCGTGCCGGTGGACGAGTTGCCGCTTGTAGTCGATCTCATGGCGCGCCACCACGGACCCCTGCTGGAAATCCTTGTCCGGGCGGAAGAGGAAGTCGATACGGGCTTCTTCCAGGTAGCGGAGGAAGACCACGTTGTTGACGTGGCCGTACGCGTCCATGTCCGCCCAGCGCAGCGGGCAGCGGTAGATGTGCCGCAAGGTCAGCCCCGGGTCAGCTTCTTGTAGGTGGCGCGGTGCGGACGCGCGGCGTCCGGGCCGAGCCGTTCGATCTTGTTCTTCTCGTACGACTCGAAGTTGCCCTCGAACCAGAACCACTTCGACTCACCCTCGTAGGCGAGGATGTGCGTGGCGACACGGTCCAGGAACCAGCGGTCGTGGGAGACGACGACGGCGCAGCCCGGGAACTCCAGCAGGGCGTTCTCCAGGCTGGAGAGGGTCTCGACGTCGAGGTCGTTGGTGGGCTCGTCGAGCAGCAGCAGGTTGCCGCCCTGCTTGAGGGTCAGCGCCAGGTTGAGCCGGTTGCGCTCGCCGCCGGAGAGGATACCGGCCGGCTTCTGCTGGTCGGGGCCCTTGAAGCCGAACGCGGAGACATAGGCGCGGGACGGCATCTCGACCTGACCGACGTTGATGTAGTCGAGCCCGTCGGACACGACCTCCCAGAGCGACTTCTTCGGGTCGATGTTGGCGCGGCCCTGGTCGACGTAGGAGATCTTGACGGTTTCGCCGACCTTGATGTCACCGGAGTCCGGCGTCTCCAGTCCCTGGATCATCTTGAACAGGGTGGTCTTGCCGGCACCGTTGGGGCCGATGACACCGACGATGCCGTTGCGCGGGAGGGTGAAGGACAGGCCGTCGATCAGGACCTTGTCACCGAAGCCCTTGCCGAGGTCGCTGACCTCGACGACCACGTTGCCCAGGCGGGGGCCCGGCGGGATCTGGATCTCCTCGAAGTCCAGCTTCCGCATCTTCTCGGCCTCGGCGGCCATTTCCTCGTAGCGGGCCAGACGCGCCTTGGACTTGGCCTGCCGGCCCTTGGCGTTGGAGCGCACCCACTCCAGCTCGTCCTTGAGGCGCTTCTGCCGCTTGGCGTCCTTCTGGCCCTCGACCTTGAGACGGGCGGCCTTGGTCTCCAGGTACTTGGAGTAGTTGCCCTCGTAGCCGTGCAGCCGGCCGCGGTCGACCTCGCAGATCCAGCCGGCGACGTTGTCGAGGAAGTACCGGTCGTGGGTGACGGCCACGACGGTCCCGTCGTACTTGGCCAGGTGCTGCTCCAGCCAGTTCACCGACTCGGCGTCGAGGTGGTTGGTGGGCTCGTCGAGGAGGAGCAGGTCGGGAGCCTCCAGGAGGAGCTTGCAGAGCGCGACGCGGCGCTTCTCACCACCGGAGAGGTTGGTGACGGGCCAGTCCCCGGGCGGGCAGCCCAGGGCGTCCATGGCCTGCTCCAGCTGGGCGTCGAGGTCCCAGGCGTTGGCGTGGTCCAGCTCCTCCTGGAGCTTGCCCATCTCCTCCAGCAGCGCGTCCGAGTAGTCGGTCGCCATCAGCTCGGCGATCTCGTTGAACCGGTCGAGCTTGCCCTTGATCTCGGCGACGCCGTCCTGGACGTTCTCCAGGACCGTCTTGCTCTCGTCCAGCGGGGGTTCCTGGAGCAGGATGCCCACGGTGTAGCCGGGCGAGAGGAACGCGTCGCCGTTGGACGGCTGCTCCAGTCCCGCCATGATCTTCAGCACGGTCGACTTACCGGCACCGTTCGGGCCGACGACGCCGATCTTGGCACCCGGCAGGAAGTTCAGGGTGACGTCGTCGAGGATCACCTTGTCGCCGTGCGCTTTGCGCGCCTTGCGCATGGTGTAAATGAACTCAGCCAAGAGAAACCGTCCGGCAGCTTGAAATCTGGCAGTGGGCAGATACAGCCCATCTTGCCGTACGGCCGCCCCTGGGCGGAAACGCGTATAGCCGGTCCCCGCTGACCTGGTGTTTCGCCGACGGCACCGGCACCGTCCCAGGACCCGCGTCCCGCGGCCGCCCCTGGCCCGGACCGGCGGGCCAGGTGGCAGGAGCAGGTGGCGGTGCCGGTCCGCGTCCGCGTCGGTCGTCCCGGTCGTTCTCTGTGGAGTTTTCAAGGTGCGGTGCGGCTCGGTGCGGGGCGGACTCGGCCCGTGGCGGTCAGTCGGCGGTCGGTGATTCCCTCCTGCGGAGCGCGACCAGGACCGCGCCGCCGATCACCACCAGGCCGATGGCCACGCCCGTGATCACCGGGGTCGCGCTGTAGCCGCCGGTCGCGGCCAGGTTCGCGGTGCCGCCGGAGGTGCCGCCCACCGTGGCCGGGCTGGGCTCGGCCAGGGTCTGGGTCGACGTGCCGGCGTCGCCGCCCTGGGTCTTGCAGTCGAGGACGCCGGTGAAGCGCTGCGAGAAACCGTTCGGCCCGGTGATCGTGAAGTCGTAGGGCTGGTCCTCCTGGAGCGGGATGGTCACCGTGCGCGAGGTGCCCGCCGGGATGGTGTGCTCGCCTCCCAGCAGCTCGAAGGTGAAGGGCTTGTCGCCGGTGTTGGCGGCGCTGATGTCCACACCGCTCGCGGCGCAGTTCCTGCGGGCCGACAGCGCGGGTATCGGACCCTTCTCCGCCCAGGTCGCGCTCGCGGTCGCGGAGACCGTGGACTCGCTGGAGCCGGCCAGGATCTGGGTCTGGCTGCGGCTCTCGGAGGCGAAGGCGCGGCCCACGGGCACCGTGGTCGAGGCCTGGACGGTGAGCGCGGCGGTCCCGCTCGCGCCGCCCGGCGCGGGTGAGGTCGCCCCGTCGGTTGCCTCGGCGCTGTCCTCGGGGACGTCGAAGTACAGTCTGCTGCCGTTCTTCGCCGACGTGACGACCTTGCCGTTCTTGTCGACGATCCGGACGCCGCTGGTGGCGGCGTCCGCCGGCGGTATGACAGTGACGTCCCGCGCGTTGGTGCGTACCGTCACCGGGCCGAGCAGCTCGCCCGGGTGGCCGGAGACCGCGGGCGGGTCCAGGGTCAGCGAGGCCTGTGGCTCCGCCATGTCACGGGCGCTCTTCTCCAGGTAGTCGGCGAGCTTCTCCGCCCGCGCGCCGACGGCGTCGACATCGGCGCCGTCCGAGTAGCGCCAGATGGCCACCTGGGTGCCGGCCGCGGCGTCCTGCTCGGTGAGGCCGCCGACGCCCGCCCGCTTCGCGAGTGCCGCGAGGTCGTTCACCTGCGGGTAGGAGTTCTGCAGAATCCAACGGATCCTGCCGGCTTCCTTGTTGGTGCCGAGCGAGGTGCCGCTCCAGGGCGTCTCCTGGTACTTGGCGTCCTTCTGGGTGGGGTTGTGCATGTCGATGCAGTACGTCTGCAACATGCCGCCGCCCTCGACGGACATCTCGAACAGGCCCGCCGCCACCTTCAGGTCGCCGCCGTCCCCGTGGATGACGGCCTCTCCGTACGTCTTCAGGCCGCCCAGCGTGGCGGTCGCTCCACCCTGGCCCTGTGCCTCCTCGCCGGCGGCGGCCACCCCGGCGCCCGACAGCACACCGGCCGCCACGAGCCCCGTCACCAGCGTCGCGGCGGCGAGCCGTGACGGGACTCGCCGACGCACGGGCGTGAAGGTGCCACAGAACCGAGAAAACGCAGCTAGCACAGAATTCCCTTTCGAGCAGGACCCGTTGACGTGGGGGTGCGCGGTCCCACCGGCAGAGTCAACGGCCCCGGGGGCTACGCCCGGCATCCTAGAGATCAGTCACAACCCGGCTCGCCGGTCAGCCGGCCGGACGGCTGATCCGACTCGGAATCGTTATCGCCAGACCCCGCCGTGAGCAGGGCTTATCGACAAATCCACCCGGTGGTGGGTGTCTCTTCGGCGACCAGGTGCGGTTCCCTCGGGGTCCGCGGCCCGACCGCAGGCGACACGGCCGGGCCGCGTCCCTCGCCGTGACCGACGTCATGTCACGGCGGCTGTCTCCGAGGGCGGTTGTGCGGGCGGGTCGGCGGACTCCTCCGGGGGTGTCTCCCAGGTGGGCTCCGGTCGCTGGGGCGCCGCCAGCTCCGGTTTGCCGGCCCGCCGGAAGGCCGACGTGCCGCGGGCCAGGTCATGGCCGATCGCCACCGCGTCGATGTCCGCAAAGACCCGGCTCTGTTGCCCTTCGCGCACCTCCGTGCGCACCTTCAGCCGGCCCTGCACGACGACCGGCTCGCCCACGTTCAGCGAGGCCGCCGCGTTGACCGCGAGCTGGCGGTTGGCCCACACCGTGAAGAAGTTGGTGTGCCCGTCGGCCCAGGTGCTCTTCTCGCGATCCCAGTAGCGCGAGGTGACCGCCAGCCGGAACCGCGCCGACGGGCCTGCCGCCGGCTCCCGGTACACCGGCTGCGTCGCCACGTTGCCCACCACGCACACCATCGTCTCGTTCATCATGAACCCCTCCCCGCCCGGTCGCTCGCGCCCGGCGGATACGCGTACGGGCCTGTCCCGTACGGCAGCGTCCACGGCGTCGGCCGCACATCTTCCGTGCGTAGCGATCGCCGCGGGACCCAGACTGCCTCCGCCGGGCCGAGCCCGCTGGGCGCTGTGGACCACCGGCCGCCTGTGGAAAACCCCCACACCCGAACGAGTGATCAAGCCACGAAGGACACCGCGCCGCGGGCTTACGGGGGTTGCGGGCTCGCGGTGCCCGGATCCGCGGCAGCCGGGGGGTCAGGGTGAGCCGGATCCGCGATAGCCAGGGGCACGGTGCACCGGATCCGCGATAGCGGGGGGCTCACGGTGCACCGGACCTGGCAGGCGCCGCGGGCTCAGGCTGCCCCGGACCTCCAGGCTCCGCGGATCCACGGGCGCCGCGGCCAACGGGGGCCAGACCCCCAGGCGCCGCGGATTCACAGGCGCCGCGGGCTCAGGCTGCCCCGGACCTCCGGGCTCCGCGGATCCACGGGCGCCGCGGCCAACGGGGGCCCAGACCCCCAGGCGCTGCGGGCTCGCGGGGATCCCAGACCTACAGGCGCCGCAGGCTCGCGAGAGCCCCAGACCTACAAGGCGCCGCTGCCCCACGGGTGTGCGGGCCCCGGGCGCCGCGGAGGTTACGTCCGCTGGTGATGCGACGCCGAGTCGATGGCCTCTCGGCGCGGCCCGACCCTCCCGCGCCGACCCGCGACCGCAGCCTGGCGATGCCCGTTGCCGCCTGCCGATGCGCCGCGGCGGTCGGCGGCAGGCATCGGGAGGTGCCGGGGTGCCGGAGGTGCCGGAAGATGCCGGGCGTGCCGGGAGTGCCGGGAGGTGCGGGAGCTGTCGGGAGGTGCCTGCGGGCGGCGGTGGAGGGCGGCAGACACCGACGACGCCAAGCAGCGGTGGAGGGCTTCAGACACCGGCGACGACAGACAGCGGCAGGCGGCGGTGGAGGGTCGCAGGCACCGGCGACGACAGACAGCGGCAGGCGGCGGTGGAGGGTCGCAGGCAGCAGGCAGCAGGCAGCAGGCAGCAGCGGAGGGCAGCAGACACCGAAACGGCGGGCGGCCGCAGGCAGCGGCAGGCAGCCTGTCCCCGGGGCTACCCCACCCCCGCCGACGCCCGGGTGACCCGCCCGTACTGCTCGCGTACCTCCTGGTACCGCAGCAGTTCCGCGGCCAGAGCGTCCAGTACCCGGGCCCGGCCGCAACCCGCCGCGGCCTCGCGCAATCGGCGTTCCGCCTCCTGCCCGTAGCGCCGTGCGGGCCCGCGTGCCGCCATCCGGCAGCTCCACTCGACGAGCGGCCCGCCCACGATGCCGGCCACCATCAGCAGCACCGGCACCCCCAGATTCGGCGCCATGACCCCGACGATCTGCCCGACCAGCCACAGCCCGCCCACGATCTGGAGCAGCGTCATGGCCGCCTGGACCAGCACGGCCGCCGGCCACCAGCCCGGCCGCGGCGGCCTGCTCGGCGACAGCCCGGCCCGTGCCGCCAGTTCGTCCAGCGCCTCCGGCAGCCCCTGGGAGCCCCGTACGGCCGCCTCGCGCACCGCCTGCGCCCACGGCGTGGGCAGCCCGGCCGACGCCCGGTCCGACACCGTGCGCACCGCCTGCTCGACACGCTGCCGCGCCGTGGCCTCCTCGTCCGCCTGGGTACGCACGAGCAGCCGCCCGGTGGGCGCGTCGAGCCGCCTCTGATACCAGCGCCACAGCCTCAGCCAGGGCGTCCCGCAGGCCCGGTTGGCGTTGCGCAGCCAGGCGCGTTCGGCGGCCTCGCCCGCCGCCGTGGCGCCCACGGCGTCCGCGAGCCGGGTGGAGAACTCCTCCCGCGCCTCCTCGGTGAGCCCGGAGCGCCGCCCGGTGGCGTACACGGGCCGCAGCCCGGCCGCGGCGGCGTCCACGTCGGCCGAGATACGGCGGGCCGGCGCGCCGCGTTCGGTGACGAACCGGCCGAGGGCCTCGCGCAGTTCGGCGATGCCCTGGCCGGTGAGCGCGGACAGGCTGAGCACGGTCGCGCCCGGCTCGCCGTGCTCGCCCAGGGCGACCCCGTCCTCGTCCAGCAGCCGGCGCAGATCATCGAGTACCTGGTGGGCGGCCTCACCGGGGAGCCGGTCGATCTGGTTGAGGACGACGAACATGACCTCCGCGTGTCCCGCCAAGGGCCGCAGATAGCGCTCGTGCAGGACGGCGTCCGCGTACTTCTCCGGGTCGACGACCCAGATCACCGCGTCCACAAGCTTGAGGATGCGGTCCACCTGCTCGCGGTGCTGCACGGCGGCCGAGTCGTGGTCGGGCAGGTCGATCAGGACCAGCCCCCGTAGCTGCGCCTCGGCCTCCGGGCTCTGCAGCGGACGCCTGCGCAGCCGTCCCGGGATGCCCAGCCGGTCGATGAGGGTCGCCGCGCCGTCGCTCCAACTGCACGCGATGGGCGCAGCGGTGGTCGGCCGTCGTACCCCGGTCTCCGAGATGGGCACCCCGGCCAGGGTGTTGAACAACTGGGACTTGCCGCTGCCGGTGGCGCCCGCGATGGCGACGACGGTGTGCTGCCCGGAGAGTTTGCGCCGCGCCGCCGCCTCGTCCAGGACCCGGCCCGCCTCGGCGAGGGTGACGCTGTCGAGCCGGGTGCGGGAGAGCCCCACCAGTTCCCGCAGGGCGTCCAGACGCGAGCGCAGCGGGCCGTCGTACGCCAGGGCCGCCGGGACCTGTGGAGTCGACGCGCGGGGCTCGACCAAGGAGGGCTGCTCGGCGTCGGCGGTCTCGGTCACGCGCCGCGCGATGAGCCCGTCGTCCCAGGAGCCTGCGGAGTCCGTGCCCTCCGCAGACTCAGCGGAATCCATGGGGGCGGCGGGGGCCATGGCGTCAGTCGGGCCCATGGAGCCCACGGGACCGATGGGGTCCAGAGGCCAGGTGCCGTCCGTGCCACGGGCCGAATCCCCGACACCCGCGGACCTCCCGACACTCGCGGACCCCCCGGCGCCCGTGTGCGTCGCCCCCGAGGCGACCGTCTCGTCCGTCACGCGCGCGTGCCCCCCAGGATCGGCCGTCACGCGCGCGTGCCCGGCATCGTCATCGGCGCTGGAGTCGGACTCGGAGTCCGCGTCCCGTCTCCGGGCCTGCTCCCGTTCGCCGCCCTCTTCGGAGAGGGCGGCCTCGGCCGCGTCCGCTCCGGAGACGGCGTTTTCGGGCTTCTCGGTGCTAGGAGCGGCCTTCCGCGAGGTCGTGTCGCCGGTGTGATCGGTGTGCTCCGTGTGGTCCTGGTCAGTGACGGCGGTCACCGGTCACCTCTCCTTCTGCAGTACGGACAGGGCGGCGATGAGTTCGGCCTGGGGTTCGGGGTGGACGTCGAGCACGTCGAGCGGGGCGAGACGGCGCTCGCGTTCGCTGTGCATGACCCGGTCCAGGTACTCGGCCAGCAGGTTTCCGGCGCGCTCGCGCAGCCGCGTCGCGCGGCGCGCGCCCAGGCGGTCGGCAAGGCCCTCACCGGCGGCCCGGGCCCGGCGCCCGCCCAGCACGACGGTGACGGTCAGGGCCGCGACGACCTCCGGGTCGGGCGCGGCGCTCCGTTCGAGCTCGCGCACCTCCTCCTCGGCGTACTCCTCGACCTCGCGCCGCCACCGCCGTACGGCGAGGCCGATCCGGTGCTCGGCGCTCTCCGGCGACGGATCGCGCTCGGCGAGCCCCGGGGCGGTCGAGGCCGGCTCGCGCCGCCAGGCATCGTCGACGCGCTCGTCGGCGGCGGTGACGGCGCACAGGAGCAGCGCGGCCAGGCTGCCCACCAGGGCATCGAGCAGTTCATCGGCGGTGCAGTCGAGGGGGAAGGCGCGCCAGCGCTTCAGCGCGTCCCCGGCCAGCACGGTCCCGGCGTTCAGCCGGCCACGCACGCGCGCGTGCTCGGTCTCGTACGCCTTCTCGACCGCGGTGACCAGCCGTACCGCCGCCGCGTGCTGGGCGGCGGCGGCACCGGCCAGTTCGGGCATCCGCTTCTTCAGCGAGTCGAGGACGCCGTACGCCGTGCGCGCCATGATGTGCTGCCGGGCACCCGGGTCCTGGGCCTGGTGGACGAGCCAGTTGCGCAGCGGGGCCACCGCGGTGGCGGGCAGCAGGCCGCCGCCCCAGGCGGACTCGGGCAGCTCGGGGACCGTGAAGCGGGGTACCTCGCCCAGGCCGGCCTTGGTGAGCAGGGCGCCGTACTGCCGGGAGACCTCGGAGACGACCTGGTGGGGCACCCGGTCGAGGACGGTCACCAGGGTGGCGTCGTACTCCTTGGCGGTGCGCAGCAGGTGCCAGGGCACGGCGTCGGCGTACCGGGCGGCCGTGGTGACCATGATCCAGATGTCGGCGGCGCAGATCAGCGCGGCGGCGAGGACACGGTTGTCGGCGACCAGGGAGTCGATGTCGGGGGCGTCGAGCAGGGCGAGCCCGCGCGGAAGGCTCTCGGCCGTCTCGATCCGCAGGACGCGCGCGGGGTCCTCGCCGGGGAGCAGCAGATCGCCCCCCGGGTCCTGCTGGGGCATCCACACGCGCGTGAGGTCGGGCAGCACCCTCATCCCGCTGAACCAGTGATGGTCCTCCGGGTGGCACACAAGGACCGGGGTCCGGGTGGTCGGCCGCAGCACGCCCGCCTCGCTGACCCGCCGCCCCACTAGGGAGTTGACCAGAGTCGACTTGCCCGCACCGGTTGATCCGCCCACGACGGCCAGCAGAGGTGCTTCGGGGCTTCGCAACCGGGGCACCAGGTAGTCGTCGAGCTGGGCGAGCAGTTCGTCGCGGTTGGCACGCGCGCGTGGGGTCCCCGCCAGGGGCAGCGGAAAGCGCGCGGCGGCGACACGGTCGCGCAGGGCGGAGAGTGCGTCGAGCAGCTGAGGCCGTACGTCCAAGGTCACCACATGCGAAGAATGCCCAATTTCAGGGGAATTCTGAAGCATATGGCGTTGCCTGCGTGCCGAAAGGACATAACGGACGGAAGGGATGACTGGGACGCGAGCGCAGCTCAGGCATAACGAGTACACAACACCCGGTGCGCGAGCCGCCAAAAGCGATGCACGATTCGCACCTGCCTGCGATTATCAGGACCGCTTCACCGAACCTCCACATTGAGCCACGGAGGCGAAGCAACAGGGACAAGGATGCGGGAGCCCTATCCTTGTCCCCGGCAACGTCACGGCTGGCCCACACCCGGGCACCACGAACGAGGCCACGACACCGGCCCCCGTAGCTCAGTGGATAGAGCAGGCGCCTTCTAAGCGCTTGGCCGCAGGTTCGAGTCCTGCCGGGGGCGCTCACACCCTCTGACCTCACTGTTTGGACAGGGGGTCTTTTCCTGTCCGGTCCGCGCAGCGGCATTGGACCAAGCGCCTCGACGATTCCCCGGATCGGCGTAGCGACCCCGCGCGCATGTTCTACTCATGACAATGCGGCTTGGAGTACGGGGGAACTTCGTCATGACCCACATGGTCCCGCGGGCTTCGCTCGTCGGATGTGCTCTCACCGCGTCGGTACTCTTTCTCACCGCCTGCACCTCGGGCGGCGAAAGCGACCAGGCGGCGAAGACGCCGCCCTCAGCCGCGCCGAGCGCGTCCCCTGCGTCCGCCGGTCCGTCCGAGCAGCAGCTCACCGCGCAGGCTCAGGCGGCCCTGGCCGCCGTCCACCACGGGCAGATGGTCGAAGCCGGCGCGGAGCGCGTCAGTGACGGCATCCACACCGAGCCCGCCTTGAGGACGGGCAGGGCCTACCGGCTCAGCCTGGTCTGCTTCGGCAACGGCAGCGCGCGCCTCGCCGTGACACCAGAGAGCACCGCGACACCGGAGCGCACGGTGACACCAGAAAGCACCGCAACACCAGAAAGCACCCACACACCGGCCCCCTGCGACCAGTCGGTGATCCAGCGGCGCATCACGGTGGACAAGCCCGTGCGTATCGACGTCAACAGCACCAAAGGATCAAGCGGCGTGATCGCGTGGCAGATCGACGCGATCTGATTCGGCCGAATCTGAGCGCTCCCCGCGTGATGCGCGATGAGCAGCCGGTGACGACCCCCGTCGTCCCGGCCACGCCTGCACCGCGGGCCGGGGGCAGCGCCGGGCCGGGGGCCGGGGGCAACGCGGGCCCGGGCTGTTGGAGGAGCCGGCGTAGGGCCGGGTGGAACGTTCCCACGCGTCTGAGGACGGTGCCTCGCTCGGCCAACCCCCGGCGCTGTTGCCCGGACACATGGGTATCGGCTACGTGTACGGAAAGGCTCCACCCGAGGAACCGGTACTTACCGCGGCTTAGGGGGCAGCAGTGCGGGGCCATGAGCTCTCGGCACAGAACGAGTTGAGCGGCACGGTGCACGGCGCGGCCGTCCAGGCGGGCGCGGTGTACGGCGGCATTCACATCACCGCCGAGCCGGGCGCCGCCCGTCGGACGCCCTGGCAGTTGCCGCCCTCCGTGCACATGGTCGACCGGTCAGGGGAGCTGGCGGCGCTGGAGCGGCACCGGGCCCGCGCCGCGCGGGAGGAGCGGCCCGCGCTGACCGCGGTGAGCGGCCTGGGCGGGGTCGGGAAGACCGCCCTCGCGCTGCGCTGGCTGCACACTCTGCGCCCGCACTTTCCGGGTGGCCAGCTGCACGCCGACCTGGGCGCCCAGTCGCCGGGCGGTCCGGCGCTCCCGGAAGAGGTGCTGGGGCGCTTTCTGCGGGCCCTGGGGGTCCCCGCGCAGCAGGTGCCCACGGCGCTCGCCGAACGGACCGCGCTGTACCGGTCGCTGACCGCGGACCTGCGCCTCGTCGTGCTGCTCGACGACGCGGCGACCGCGGCCCAGGTGCGCCCCCTGCTGCCCGGAAACGGCAATGTGACGGCGGTGACCAGCCGCCACCGGCTGCCGGGACTGACCGTCGACGGCTGTTTTCCGGTCCATCTGGAGTCGCTCGCGCCCGAGGCCGCCGTGGAACTGCTCGCGGACACGCTGGCCGACGGGCGGGTGGCCGAACAGCCCGACGACGCACGCGCCTTGGTCGAGCTGTGCGCCGGGCTGCCGCTGGCCGTCCGGGTCGCCGGCGCCCGGCTCGCGGCCCGGCCGGGGCGACGGATCACGACGATGGTCAGCGCCCTCACCGAGGAGCACGACCGGCTGGAGGCGTTGGCCATCGACGGCGACCACGATGTGCGCGCGGCCCTGGATCTGTCGTACCGGGCCCTGTCGAGGCCGGCCGGCCGGCTGTACCGGTGCTTGGGGCTGCATCCCGCCGCGGAGTTCGGCAGTCCGGTGGCGGAGGCGGTCCTCGCCGACGAGTGGGACGCGGCGGAGCTGCTGGAGACGCTGCACGACGCGAGCCTGCTCTTCGACGCCGGAGAGGGACGCCACCGCTTCCACGATCTCGTACGTCTGCACGCCACCGCGAAAGCGCGGGAAGAGGAAACTCCGCAGGAGAGGGCACGGATCCTGCGCCGTATCGCCGACCACTATCTGGCGAGCGCCACGCGCGCCGAGGAGATCATCGACCCCCAGCACCGCACGATGGCCCGGGACTACGGCCCCGGACCGGTGGTCACCGCGGACGTGGGCGACGGCCACGCCGAAGCGGCCCTGGACTGGCTGGAGCGGGAGCTGCCCAGCCTGATGGCGGTGATCCTCCGGTCCCGCTCCGCGGGTTTCCCGACCGTCGGCTGGCAGCTCGCCGACGCGATGTGGCCCCTCTTCCTACGGCGCAAGTTCTACGACGACTGGCAGACGGCGCACGAGGAAGGGCTGGCGGCGGCAGCGGAACTCGGGGACACGGAGGCGGAGTGCCGGATGCTCACCTCGGGCGGGATCGGACAACTCGGCTCCGGGAACCACGGACGCGCCCTGGAGATGTTCGAACGTGCGGCGCGGCTGTTTCTGCGGCGCGGCGACCGGCTCGGCCAGGCCCGCACCCTCAACTACCGGGGGCTCGCGCTACAGCGGCTGGGCCGGCCGGCCGAGGCCGCCGACCTGTTCCGGCGCGCCGCCGCGGAGCTGCCGGCGTGCGGCGACCGGCGGGCCGGGGCACTGGCGCGGCTCAACCTCGCCGATGTCACGCTGGCCACCGGGCAGCCCGAAGCGGCGGTGCAGCACGCCCGTGCCGCTCACACCGCGCTCCGGGACGCGGGCGATCCGTACAACGCCGCCCGCGCGACCACGCTCCTCGGCCGCGCCCACCTCCGTCTGGACCGACTCGATCAGGCGGACGAGGAACTGACCGCCGCGCTGGCGACACTGCGCGGCATGGCCGCCCACTACGAGATGGCCCGCGCGGTCGCGGGGCTGGCCGAGGTCGCCGAGCGGCGCGGGCAGACCCGCGCCGCCCGAAACCGTTACCGTGAGGCGCTGGACCTCTTCTCCTCGGTGGGCCGTGCGCAGTCGGAGGAAGCGGAATCCGCGGGGCGCCGGCTGCGGCGGTTGGCGGGCGGCGCGTCCGAGACCTGACCGCGCAGGAGGCACAGCCGGGCCGATGCGAACTCCGCGGCGGGCAGCCCGGCCACCAGCCAGGCGTGGGCCAGGGAGGCGAACGTCCCCCAGATCCGCGCCGACTGCCCGGGCCCCTGGGCTTCGAGTTCCAGGGCGGTCCCTTCCGGGCCGAGCCGCAGCCAGCAGCGGGGGCCGTGGTGCACCGCCACCACCAGGGCACCGGGATGGGACAGCGCCGTTTCGGCGGCGCTCGTCGCTCCCGCGCCGGGCCCGACCAGGACATCGCCGAGCGAAGGCCAACGCTTGCCCGCCGGGAGGCTGACACGCACATGCTCGTCCACGATCATGGTCACGGCCCCGGACCCGGCAGCCCCAGCCCCAGCTTCGGTCCCGGACCCGGACCCGGTTGTGGTCCCCGTCCCGGTCCCGGAGTGCGGATTGAGCAGCACGGTACGGACCCGGAGCGGGCCCCCGCCAGGATCGCGTACCGGACCGGGCGACTCCACGCCCCAGAACACCACCGACCGGAAGATCCCCGTCCGGGACTCCGCCGAGCGGGAGAGCCCCGTTCGGTACCCCGGGCTGGAGGTCCCCGTCCGGGACACGGCCGTGCGGGAGATCTCGGCCCGGTGCACCACCACCCCCGGCACCCCCGCCAAAGACACCGCCACCCCCGCCGGAGACACCGCGACCCCGGACACCCTCGGCCCCGACACCCCCACCGGAGACACCGCCGCCCCGGACGCCCCCAGCCCCGACACCCCCACCGGGGACACCGCCACCCCGGACACCACCGGCCCCGACACCCCCACCGGAGACACCGCCACCCCGGACACCACCGGCCCCGACACCCCCTCCCCAGACGCCCCCACTCCCGAGACCGAGACCCCCTCCCATGAGACAGCCGCCCACGACACCCCCGCCCGGAACACCACACCCGCCGGCCTCGTCATGGCGCCGCCACCCGGCCCGGCTCGTCGTAGCGCACCGTCAGTGGCAGACGGGCCGGCTCCGTGGTCGTCCGCGTGCTGGGCGCCCGCAGGCGCAGCTTGCGATAGAGCAGGGTGCGCATCTTGCGGGAGTACCGGCCCGGTTCCGAGGAGATACGCGCCGCGACCCGCTCGTACCGATCCGAACGACCGGTCACGGAACTCCGTTTGAGCTGCGGGAGCAGCGGGCGGTCCCCGCGCAGCCGGGGCGCGAAGGACATGAGTTCCGCCAACGGCGAGCCCGGATCCACATCGGCGTCGGGCCGTCCCGCCATGAACACGGGGACACCGGTCATGGCGCCGTAGAGGGACACCGAACCGTGGTCGCCGACGATGTAGTCGGCGGCGACGACCGCCCCGGTCCAGTCCCCGTACGGACTGACCAGGGTCAGCCCCGAGCGCGCCAGCCCGGCGAGCCAGGCGCGGACCTGCCAGTCGCCGTGCGCCGTCCAGACGTGCGGATGCAGCAGCGCGGCGATCCGGAACTCCTCCCGGGGCAGCTCCGCGACCAGCCGCTCCAGGACCTCCCATCCCTGCCCCAGGAGCGAGTCGGGCCCCCAGGTGGAACAGACGAGGACCAGCCGCTGCCCGGCCGTGGCACCGAGGGCGTCCCGGTACAGCGCGCGGGAGGGCAGGCTGGCGGCGATGCGGTCGAAGCACGGATCGCCGACCACTTCCGCCACCGGCAGCGCCTCCGGGCACTCGCGGCCGAGCCTGGTCAGCTCCTCCTGATGGGCCAGTACGATCACCTCCGGCACGATCGCGCCGTCCCGTACCAACCGCTGCCTGCTGAGGCCGTACACCCCGCGCCGTGCCACCGGGCGCCCGTTCCGCCCGGCCGGAGTGATCTTGTTGTGGCCGGCGCCGTGCGGCAGCACGATCACCGGCGCCTGAAGTTCGTGCAGGCTGCCGTGGCTGGCGGCCAGCGCGAGGTCGAAGTCCGTGTGCACCGCCTGGCTCCACGGCAGCACCAGGCCGCCCAACTGGTCCAGGAACGTGGCCACTCCGTTGCTGAACACGTCGGGTGCCTGGGTGAAGAAGGTCTGCACCCGGACATCGCCCTCCAGCACGCGTACGGCGTCGAGCAGCCGATGTCCCGCTATCACCGTGTGCACCACGACCAGGACCCGCCTGCGCGTCCTGCGGGTGGCCCAGCGCTCGACGTCCAGGCGCACCGGCACATGCCGCCAGTGCGGCTCGGGCACTGTCACGCTCATCGTTGATTTCCCCCGGTTCCCCGTCATGTCTCCGTGACCGCGGCCATGCTCGGCCCGTGACGGCCGTCCGCGGCCCATGAGGAGGGGGTGCCCCGGTGTCTGGACGACGGGCTTGCAGGAATCCTGCACTCCTGTGGAATCCCCGTGCCCCCGGGCGTCCCTGGGCGGAACCCCAGCGTCCGTAACCGCCGTCGCCCTCCGCGACGTACCCGAGACCGGGAGCGGCGCGGCCGAGAGCAGAACCCACGCACCCGAAACCGTGAACGGCTGACGGAAGCCGTGCTCATCGCGGCCGAACCCGGAGCCCCCGCAACCGCGACCGGCGTGCCCGAAGCCGTGGGCAGGGTCGGCGTGCGCCTGTCGCGCTTCAATGCGCCCCTGTCTTCGCCCCGGGCAACCACAGAACAGTGAAAGGAGTACCGCACACCTCTGCGGGCGCCGCCGAAGCCGGCAGGAAGAAGCACACCCATTGCACACCCACCGGGAGTGATGGTGGAACTTCTTGCTCTGGGACCCCTTGAGCTGTGGCACGGCCGACAGCAGTACCCCCTCGGCTCGCTGAAGGAACGCTGCGTACTGGCCGTACTGGTCCACGCCCGGGGTGAGCCCGTCTCCGTGGACACGCTGATGGACCGCGTATGGAACGGAGATCCGCCGCCGACGGCCCTGGACACCCTGCACAGTTACCTCTCCCGGCTGCGGGGGCGGCTGCGCCGGGCGGTGGGCGAGGAGCGGGCGCGCGTGAAGCGGCCCTCGCCCCGGCTGTACCAGTTGCGGGCCGATCCGCAGGCCATCGACCTGCTGCGATTCCAGCGCCTGCGGACGGACGCGGCGGACTCGGCGGCGCGCGGCGAGCGTGCCACGGCCATCGACCTGCTGCGCACGGCCGAGGCCCTGTGGCGCGGGGAGCCGCTCGCCGAGTTCGCCGGCAACTCCTGGGCGCTGTCGACGCGTACCCGGCTGATCGAGGACCACCGCAGGGTCCGTGAGGAGCGGATCGTTCTGGAAATGGCGGTGGGGCGGCACGCGGACCTCGTCGGCGAACTCCAGGAACTCGCCTCGCAGAATCCCTTCGCGCAGCGGGTGATCGGCACGCTCATGCTGGCCCTGTACCGCTCGGGCCGGCACGACGAAGCGCTCGCCGTCTACCGGGACACCCGGGCGAAGCTGCACGAGAGCCAGGGGATCGAGCCGGCCGCGGAACTCCAGGGACTCCATCTGCGCATGCTCGAACAGGACCACACCCTGCTGCTCCCGCCCACGGAGCACATCCCCGCCGCCGCGGCACCGGCCCCGGAGCCGGAAGCCCGTAACTGTCTGCCGCGGGACACCCAGGACTTCACCGGCCGGGCCGCCGAACTGCGCCTCCTGCTGGCCGCCGCCCCGGCTGCGGCCGGCGCGGCGAACGCCCTGCCGGTCACCGTCCTGCACGGCATGCCCGGCATCGGCAAGACCGCGCTCGCCGTGCACGCGGCCCACCGGCTGTGCGCGGCCTATCCCGACGGCCAGTTCTACGTCGATCTGCGCGGCTACAGCAGCCGGCAGCCGCTGGACCCGGCCGAGGCCCTGGCCATCCTGCTGCACTCGGCGGGGTGGTCGGGTGAGCTGCCGGACACCCTGGACGAGCGGGCCGCCCGCTGGCGGGAGTGGACGGCGCGCCGGCGTGCGCTCGTCGTGCTGGACAACGCGCGGGACGCGGCCCAGGTCGGCCCGTTGCTGCCGGGCACCCCCAACTGCCGGGCCATCGTGACCACCCGGAGCCGGCTGACCGGGCTGGACAGCGCCGCGTCCCTGCCGGTGGAGGCCCTGTCCCGGGCGGAGGCGGCCACCCTCTTCTCCCGGATCGTCGGCGCCTCGCGCACGTCCGCCGAGCCGGAAGCCCTGGAGCGGGTCGTGGACGCGTGCGGCTGCCACCCCCTGGCCCTGCAACTGCTGGCGAGCCGTTTCCGGCACCGCGACGCGTGGGCCCTCCAGGACCTGCTCGACCGGCTGACCCGGGCGACCGACCCGCTCACCGAGTTCGACGAGCTGATCACGGCGGTCTTCCGGCTGTCGTACGCGGAACTCGGCCAACCCGCACGGCAGTTGTTCCGTCGTCTCGCCCTGCACCCCGGCCCCGACATCACCCTGCGGGCGGCGGCGGCACTGGCCGGTCCTGACCTCGGGCGGGAATCGGGGCTGCTGGAGCGGTGCGTGGACGAACTGCTGGACTCCAGCCTGCTCGAAGAACCGGTACGCGGGCGCTACCGGCTGCACGACCTGACCCGCGCCTTCGGTCTGCGGACCGGCGCCCGTACGGATCCGGACGCGGCCCGGCACACGGCGGTCGGCCGGCTGATCGCCTACCACCTCACCGCCGCCCACCGGGCCGATCGCCGCGCCCGTCCGCACCGCAGGGCGGTTCCGCTGAGCGCGCGGAAGGAGTCCCGCTACGCCCCCGCGTTCTCCGACGCGGACGAGGCCCAGGTGTGGCTCACCGTGGAACACGCCAATCTGCTGGCGGTCGCGCGGACCGCCGCGGACCGGCATCCCGAGTACGCCGCGCTGTTCCCGAGCGTCCTGGCACGCTCCCTGAAACTGTGGGAGACCCGGGACGTGGCGGCCGGCCTCTTCGACACGGCGGTGCCGGTGCTGCGCGTCTCGGGCGACCGGGCCGCGCTCGCCCGCACATTGACGGACCGGGCCGATCTGCTGGCGCAGCGCAACCACGGCGAGGCGTTACGCTGCGCGGCCGAGGCCCTGTCGATCTACGAGGATCTGCACGATGCCCACGGCCGCGCCGACGCGCTCCTCCAGACGGGCCGCGCCCAACTCGCCGCCGGCCACGGCGGCACGGCCATGCGCGTCCTCGAACGGTCCCTGGCGCTGTACCGAAAGGCCGGCGACCGGTCCGGTGAGGCCGAGTGCCTGAATGTGCAGGGAGCGGCGCTGTTCTACGCGGGTCAGTACGACGAAGCCCTCCACCGGGTCCAGTTGATGCAGGGCATCTACGAGACACTGCCCGATCCGTACGGCCAGGCGCAGGCCCTGAACAACCGCGGTGAACTGCACAGCCTTCAGGGACGCTACGCCGACGCCCGCGACTGCTACGAACGCTCGCTCGTCCTGATGCGCCAGCACGGCGGCAGACAGGAACTGGGGATTCTGGAGAAGAACTTGGGCGCGGTGCATCAGGCGACGGGGCAGACGGACCGCGCGCTCGCCTGTTACCGCAGGGCCCTTGCCGCGCACCGGGCCGGCGGCGATGTCCTCGGCGAGGCCGACGTGCTGATCAGCATGGGCCTTGCGCACGCCGAAGCGGGGCGCAGGGGCGAGGCGCTGCTGCACCTCACGATGGCGGAACAGGTCGCGACCAGCATCGACAACAAGTACGAGATGCTACGGGCGTTGATCGGTGTGGCGGACGTCCACCGGGAGTCGGGGCGGCTCGACACCGCGTCCAAGAGCTATGAGCGGGCCCTCGCTGTGGCGCGGAGCGTGGAGTTCCCGCTGGGGTCCGCCCATGCGCTCGCGGGACTCGCCCGGACCGCCTTCCTGTCTCCGCGCGGCGCCGAACGGGCCTGGCGGTACGGCGAACAGGCGGTCGCCCTCTATCGGCGCCTGGGCGCCGACACGGAAGCGGAGAAGCTGCTCCGGCTGCTGGCCCACCACGAGCCGACCGGCTCCTGAGACCCGGCCCAGGAGCCGCCGACCCCTGCGGTCACCACATCCAGCGGTCCACCACCACGACCACATAGGCGGAACCGAGGACGGGGAGCGCGACGAGGTAGTACTTCAAAAGCTTCAGCAAAACGTTTCCTTGAGCTGGTGGTACGAGTACGCCCGGCACAGGGATGACCGTTTCGGCGTGCGAGAAGGCATCCGACGTGCACGGAGATCAGGTACGCATCTGCAAAAAAGCGAACACACATGCGGTGATCCCGACGGGACGGGAGCATATCCTGATCAAGCCCTCCGGCCCCAACTTTTACGGGAGTTGACTTCGGTCCGGCGATCCGCCCGGGGCACGACCGATCCATGTGGTCACGATTGCGAATCGAAGTGTCCGGATCTCTGGACGGCCGGCCTGTGTCTCCCCCTGCGTTTCTCCCTGTGGTCGGCCCCTGTGGACCGGCCTGGCAGATCCCGTTAAGGGAGCGTCAAAAGGCTGGTCAGGGACCATACTTGAGGGTGCGGGGGTGGTCCCCGCGTGAGGGTTCGGCGCAGGGAGGGTCGTTCGGTGAGGCTTGCCGGGAAAGGGCTGGGGAAGGTCGAGGTACGGCTCAAGTGGGACCCGAGTCCCCTGGGCGAGACGCCCCGGCATCTCGACATCGTTGCCGCGACCTACTCCGTGGACGACCCCTACGGCCGCCCGGAGTACGTCGTGCACTACGACAGCAGGTCACCGGACGGCACCATCAACATGAACCGGCACAGCCAGACCGGCCAGGGCTTCGGGTTCGTCGAGGTGATGGTCCTGGAGGTGGAGCGGCTGGCGTCCGCCTACGGGCGGGTGGTGGTGGGCGTGGTCATCCACCAGGACCCCGTCCCGCGTACGTTCGGCGACATGTCGAACGCGGGGGTGGTGGTCGTCGAGGGGTACCGGGAGCTGGTGGCCGACGACTTCTCCCAGGTGGCCGGCTCGACCGCGACGACGGTGGTGGAGTTCGCCAGGAACGACTCCGGCGAGTGGGAGCTGTACGAGATGATCCAGGGCTCCGACAGCGACCCGGCCGCCTTCATGCGAGAGATGGGCGCCGCCCGGCACGCCTGACCCCATCCGCCGTCTCTCCACGGACCGCGGGCCCTCGGACGGGGCCGGCAGCGGCAGTTCGGGCGCGAGCCTCGGCATCCGCGTGCGGAGGGGCTTCTCGCGCCGTCCGGCGGCGGGGCGGGGATGGCGGCGGCGCGGGCGGGGGCACCCGTGCGCGGCAAGGCCGGTTGGTCCCGACGTCTCTTCGGCGCCGTGCCGCGTCGCCGGGCGTCGTGGTCAGCCGCGCAGGCTGCGGGCCGGCAGGACGACATGCGCGGCGGCGCTCAGGGTCTCCTCGGCGCCGACGAAGGCGGCCAGTTGCTGTGGGGTCAGGGGTGTGCCGGGCCGCGCCTCGGGCCAGGGGCGGGCGGTGAACACCAGGTAGGCGTAACCGCGTCGGGCGACGGCGGCGAGCCACTCCGGCGGGGCGGGGCACTGGGCGTTCAGCTGCGGCAGGGTGACGACGGCCTGGCCGGCCTGCACGAGCAGGGTGACGGGCAGGCTGGGCCTGGCGGCGCCGTCGACGAGGTCACCGCCGACCGGCAGTCCGCTGTTCTCCAGCAGCCGCTCGACGGCGGCGGACGTCGTCGCCCCGCCGCCCTCGGCGTCCCCGAGGGAGTACGCCAGCAGGTAGGGCATGTCGGTTCCGTCGGTGGCCTCTCCGCTCCAGGCGAGCACGACGAGCGTGCCCAGGTCGGCCAGGCGGAAAGGGCGGGTTTCGGCTGAGGTTGAGGTCACCGCGCGACCCTATCGACGGGCCCGCGGGCCGCTGCCGGCTTCTCACCCGACCGGCCCACCGGCCGCGGGGTGGCCACACGAACGAGGGACGCCACCCGACGCCCCTCGACACCTCCCGACGCCTCTCGGTGTCCCTCGGACGCCGCGCGCGAGGCCGGCCGGCTCAGCTCTGCAACGGCAGACCGCCGAGCAGCGGGCTGTGCTGGTTCAGGGCGGCGGTCGCGCCCTTCACCGTGCTGAGCACGGAGCCCTTGTTCTCGGTGTCGAGCGCGCTCGACTGGTGCCGCAACGGCATCGCGTCCTGCACGGTGAGGGGACCCCTGGTGAGCGTGTCGACGGCGCCGTTGAGGCTGGTGGGCGTGAGGTCGGCGGCGGTGTGGGCGAACGCGGGCGCTGCGACACCGGCGAGGGCCACGGAACCGGCTACGACAGCGGCAGCCTTCAGGGACTTCATCGCGTTCCTTTCTCGGTAACTCACGTCACCTCGGGAATGTCTGACGCCGTGCCCAACGATGCCCGGGCAGGCCGGAAACCCCGTCGGCGGAAGACATATGAGATCCCCCGGAGTGACCCGCTCCAGGGGGCATAACCGGACCGAAGCTTGCATTTACCGCCATTCGGTTGATTGTCGCCGTATCCGAGTTTGGACAAGAGCGAAGAGTCAGGCATTCCTGGCATCTTGAGGGGCCTCTCCACGTCGGCCCCTCGGGAGGTCCCATGCAAGCACCGTCCAGCAGCCTCAGTCCGGCCCTCCCGTCACAACAGTCATCCGCCGACCGAAAAGCGGTCGTCGAACCGCCGCAGAAAAGCCGGTTCGACGGCGCATGGTGGGCCTGGGCCATGGCCGCGGCGTTGTTCCTCGTGTACACGGCCGTGTCGCTGCGCGTCCACCACCGGATGCTCTCCAACAGCTATGACCTGGGCATCTTCGAACAGGTCGTCCGCTCGTACGCGGACGGACATCTGCCCGTCTCCGAACTGAAGGGGCCCGGCTTCCCCGTCCTGGGGGATCACTTCTCGCCCGTCCTCGCTCTTGTCGCGCCCTTCTACATGCTGCACCGGTCGGCGGCGACCCTGCTCGTCGTGCAGGCCGCGCTGATCGCGCTGAGCGTGGTCCCGCTGGCGCTCTGGGCGCGCAGGGCCCTGGGCTCCCTGGCGGGCGCGGTGATCGGTGCCTGCTACGGGCTTTCCTGGGGCATCGCGAGCGCCGTCGGCTTCGACTTCCATGAAGTCGCCTTCGCCGCCCCGCTGCTCGCGTTCTCCCTCGCCGCTCTCGGCGGCAACCGGCCGGCCGCGGCCGCGTGCTGGGCGCTGCCGCTGCTGCTGGTGAAGGAGGACCTCGGGCTCACGGTCGGCGTGATCGGCCTGGTCATCGCCTGGCGCGGGACCCGCAGACTCGGTTTCGTGACCGCGGCGGCCGCTGTGGCCGGGACGCTGCTGACGCTGCTGGTGATCCTGCCGGCCTTCAACCCGAACGGCTCGTTCGCCTATTGGTTCCTGGCGGACTCCCCCACGGGCACCTCGGGCGCGGGCGCCGGCAGCGGGCCGCTGGACCTGCTGTACCGGAGCACGGTGGGCCTCGTCACCCCGCAGACCAAGCTGTCGATGCTCACGCTCGTGCTGGCCCCGACCGTGTTCCTGGCCGTGCGTTCCCCGCTGCTGTGGGTCGCTGTGCCGACACTCGTCTGGCGTCTCTTCTCGAACAACTACGTCCACTGGGGCACCGGCTACCACTACTCGCTGGTCGTGATGCCCATCGTCTTCGCCGCCTTCGTCGACGCCCTGGTGCAACGGGGCACGGGGCGCGCCAGTCTGCGCCGGTATCTCGCGGCATCGGCCGCGGTCACCCTCGCGGTCCTGCCGAGCTTCCCCTTCTGGCAGCTCTTCAGCCCGGCCACCTGGCGATCTGATCCGCGCGTCGCCGTCGCCCACAGCCTGATGAAGAAGATCCCCGACGACGCCACGGTCCAGGCGTCCACCTATCTGGTTCCCCAGCTCACCAACCGCACGAGCGTCAGTCTCTACGGCTATCCGGTCAGTCGCCCCTCCCCCCAGTGGATCATGGTGGACACCTGGGTGGCGGCACGCTGGCGGTGGCCCCTGACCTTTGAAGCGGAACGCGCCCTGCTGAACCAGAGCCGCGCCCAGGGGTACCGCACCGTGGCCGACCGCGACGGCTTTGTCCTGCTGCATCTCACCCACCGGCCCGAACGCACACCGGTCTTTGGCGATCTGGACGCCTCCAAGCACAAAGGCTGATTCCGCCGTGGGACAGATCCGACCCATGACCCGTATCGGGAAACGTAGGAGCGTGGTGCTGTCGTGAAACCCTCCATCTGCCTCTGCATGATCGTCAAGAACGAAGCGGGAGTCATCGAGCGATGCCTGGCGTCCGTGCGCGATGTGGTGGACACCTGGGTGATCTCGGACACCGGATCGACGGACGGAACCCAGGAACTGATCCGCGGCGCCCTCGACGGGGTTCCGGGCGAACTCCACGAGGAACCCTGGGTGAACTTCGGGCACAACCGCACACTGAACATCCGGCAGGCCCGCGGCAAGGCCGACTATCTGCTGCTCCTGGACGCGGACCACGTCCTCAGAAAGGACGGCCCGCTGCCCCGGCTCACGGCAGACGCGTACATGCTCCGGCACGAAGGGGCCATGGAGTACCGGATCAGACGCCTGGTACGGGGCGATCTCCCCTGGCGGTACGAGGGCGTCACCCATGAATTCCTCACCGCGGACGGGAACGAGACACAGGAGAACCTCGATGCGCTGGTCGTCGAGGACCATGCGGACGGCGGCTCACGGCACGACAAGTTCGAGCGTGACGCACGCCTGCTCAGCGCCGAGATGGAACGCGACCCCAGCAACACCCGCACGGTCTTCTACCTGGCCCAGACCATGCGGGACATGGGCAACACCGCCGAGGCGATCAGGCTGTACGAGCATCGGGCGTCGATGGGCGGCTGGGCGGAGGAGGTCTACTACTCCCTGCTTCAAGTCGGGGTCCTGCACGCCGATTCCGGTGATCTGCCCGCCGGTGTGGACGCGTTGACCCGGGCCTGGGAATCACGTCCGCAGCGGCTCGAAGCGTGTTACGAGCTGGCCTCGCGGCTGCGCGCCATGGGCCGTCATCACATGGCTCACGCGATCGTCGTCGCTTGCCTGGACAAGGAGCAGCCGGACGACATCCTGTTCACCCAGCCCTGGGTGTACCGCTGGGGCCTGTTGAGCGAGTTCTCGATCACGGCCTATTGGGTGGGCGACTTCAAGGGTGCGCTCCAGGCCTGCGACCGTCTGCTCGCCATGCCCGACCTGCCGCCGGCCCACCGTGAGCAGACCCGCGTCAACCGTGAGTTCGCCGTGCGCAGGCTTGCCACGATCCCGGAGCCGAGCCATGGCTTCGGGGGCGGCAAGGGCAAGCGACAGCACAGAGGCGCGAAGTCCGGCTGACCCGCCGACGGCCGCGGCAGCACATGAAGTCCAACGAGGCTCCCATACCGACGAGTTGAGGTTGCGAATGCCTCTCTCGACGGCACGGGAGCCTCACGTGTTGGGGGCACGGTCACCGGGCACGCCGGCCGCCGATCGCCCGGGCAAGGGCGTTTGCGTCGAAAGCCCATCCGCGAATCCCCTGTATTCCGCCCCTAATTGCGGCGGGCCACACTCCTGCATTCCCCCCGCCTCATTCGATGCTGATAAGCCGATTAAATACAGACTCTCCGAGTGATCTATGTGCCACTTTCAGCCCCTTTGCCCCGAGTTACCTGGATTTGCGGGCGTCATATGCAGTTTGCTTCTCACACCTCATCTCCCTCAGTTTTTGTCACGAAAGGCACGGTGGGTTTTGGTGCATGGGGCTTTTAAGACCGGCGGCGCGTCGTCGCTGGTTCTCGGAGCAGTGAGCCTCGGCCTTACCTTGGGTCTGTGCGGCCCGGCTGCGGCGCACACACCCTCTCTCGCGGGCCGGGCTCACGCTCAGACCGGCGCGCAGGCAGACCGGATCGCGCTGCGAGCCGGAGAGAAAGCAGACCACAGGAACCTTCGCTTGGCGGTCACGGGTGTCGTGACCGCGCAGGCCGGAGTGAACGTCCGTCAGCTGCCGACGACGAACTCGGCGAACCTGGGCTCGTTCCCCTTCGGGGCGAGCATCTCCCTGCTGTGCCAGGAGGCGGGCGAGTCGGTCGACGGAAACATCTGGTGGTACAAGCTCGCCAACCAGAACGGGTGGGTGACCGCCCGTTTCGTCAGCGCGTCCGGCGTGCCGCTGTGCACGGACCTCCCGGGCCCCACCGGTCCGACGGGTCCCTCGGGTCCGACGGGTCCGACCGGCCCCACCGGCACGGGCGCCACCGGTCCCACGGGCCCGGTCGGCCCGCAGGGTCTCATCGGACCGACGGGACCGCAGGGCGTCCAGGGCATCCAGGGGATCCAGGGCGTCCCGGGCGTGCAGGGCAACACCGGAGCCACCGGCGCGACCGGCGCCACCGGAGCGACGGGGGCCACCGGTGCCACCGGTGCCACGGGGGCCACCGGTGCCACCGGGGCGGTCGGCCCGCAGGGCAACACCGGAGCGACGGGGCCGCAGGGCATCCAAGGCATCCAGGGCGTCCAGGGCGTGCAGGGCAACACCGGAGCCACCGGCGCGACCGGCGCCACCGGAGCGACGGGGCCGCAGGGCATCCAAGGGATCCAGGGTATCCAGGGCCCGCAGGGCAACACCGGAGCCACCGGCGCGACGGGGCCCCAGGGCGTCCAGGGACTCCAGGGGAACCAGGGGAACCAGGGCGTGCCTGGCGCACAGGGCAACACCGGCCCGACCGGGGCCACCGGCCCGACCGGCCCCGGCGCGCAGGTCCTCAGCTCGACCGTCCAGACCCTGGCGGCCGGCACCACCGGCACGTTCACCGGTCCCTCGTGCCCCACGGGAACCACGGCCGTCTGGGGCGGTGTGACCCAGACCGCGGGGACGGGTCCGCTCAATGTGCAGTCGGGCATCGGTGGCGCCGCCTGGACGGTCACCGTAGTCAACGGGGGCGCGGACGTCGCGTCCTTCACCGTCCAGTCGGTCTGCCAGTAGCCCAGCCGATCCCACGAAGACCGCAGACGTCGCAGGCTCGCCCCGGTGACTGAGTGGTCCTACGACCGGTCCGTGCCGTCCGCCTCCACAGCGGACGGCACGGACCGTTTCCGCGTTCCTGCTCGTGATGTCCTGACACTTCCCATCCCGAGGCGGACGACGGGGACGGCATGACCGCCGGCCCGTCCGCACGTCCCGCCCCCTTCGTCGAGGACGGCGTTCCGCAGCGATCCCGCCGTGCGGCGGCCCGGCCGGCCCGCACACGCCCCTGGGCGGCTCGACACGCGAACCGGCCGCCCTCCCGAGCGGGAGGGCGGCCGGCCCATGCGGTGCGGGTGCCGGTCGCTCACACGTCCGGCACGCTACGGAGTTACCTGACGGACACGGCTCGGCCTCGCCGGTACAGCATCACGCCGCCCGCGATCAGCGCGGCGCTGAGGCCGGAGGCCGCCAGCGTGGACGCGCTGCCGGTCTCCGCCAGTGCGGGCTGCGCGGGCCGGGACTCCTCACCCATGGGGACGAGTCCCGGCTGCCGCTCGGTGGAACCGGTGGAACCGGTGATACCAGTGGAACCGGTGGGGGGGGAGTCGTGCGTCCCCGCCGCGGAGGGCGAGTCGGACCGGATGTGCTCGGCGGGGGCGGGCGGCCGGGGAGCCGGGGGGCGCGCGACGGGCGGGGTGCTCACAGCGCCCGTCGGGGGAGGCGTCTGCTGGGCGCCGCTGTCACTGGGACCGACCTGCCCCGGAATGCCGGGGGTGGCCTGTTCGGCCCGACCCGCGCCGTTGACACAGGAGTTGCCGAACGCCGGATTCAGCAAGGCGATGACGTCGACGGTGTTGCCGCAGACGTTGACCGGCACATGGACCGGCGCCTGCACGGTGTTGCCGGACAGCACACCCGGGGAGCCCGAGGTGGTGCCGCCGGCTTCCGAGTCGGCGACGGCGGCGATGTCGCACAGGGACAGAACGCTCGTCGCGGCGGCGGCCACGACCACTCCCCTGCTCAGGGTCTTTCGCAATCTCGTTGTCTTCCTGCTTGAAGAAGTGGGAAGGCCGGCCCCGGAACGAAGAACCCAAGGATCAACGGTCCGGGGCCGGCCGCTGCACAGCCCGAGGGCCGACGCGTGATGTCGGGTGACGTCAGCCGTTGGCGCAGGTGTTGCCGAACGAGGGGTTCAGCAGCCCGATGACGTTGACGGTGTTGCCGCACGCGTTCACCGGAACGTGTACGGGGATCTGGACGACGTTGCCGGACAGGACACCCGGGGAACCGACGGCAGCACCCTCGGCACCGGAGTCCGCGAAGGCCGGGGCTGCGGCGCCCAGAGCCAGGATCGCGCCCGCGACGACGGCAGCGCTCTTCTTCATGAACTTTCCCTTCTCAGCGGTCATGCCCCTATGACGGCCGAAACCGAGCGAGCACAGCTTGAACGGCTCGCACCATGACCGGCAGGTTGTAGAACGAGGGATAGACGGTCGAAGAAACTACAGAACGCGCGTCATCCCGTAATTCACTCGAACGCCTTCACAACATTGACGCATGAGAGGAAACAGTTCGGCTGAGCGATGGACTTCAGATTGAACGAGGATTTCACGGAAAAGTCCGCCCGGGCGGCGCGGAAAACGGCGCGCGGCCCGGGCGGACTTTCCGCGGGGTCGGCTCAGTGGTTGCCCGTGCCGTTGCCGGACAGGGCCGAGATGTCGTCCAGGATGTGCGACAGCGGCTCGTCGCCCTTGGCCTGGGTGGAGTTCTCGACGCACTGCTGGTTCTGCGGCGAGGACAGAACGGGCACGTCCTGTACGGCGACGGGGACGAGACCGACGACCGAGCCGACGTTCGCCTTGGCCGGCAGGCCGGTGCAGAGCTTGTTCAGCGAGCCCTGCACCAGGGTGGCCTGCGGACTCAGGTCGCCCCCGGTCACCTGGTTGCCGAACGCCTCCTTGGCGCCGACGCCGCTGGCGGACGTGGTGCCGGTGTCGTTGCCGATGGCAAGCGCCTGCGGGGCGAGCGCCGCCGACGCGCCGACGGCGGACGCGGCGACCGCCGCCACGGCCATTGCCTTCTTCAGCATTTTCGCTTTCCTTTCCTGGCCGCATGGCCAAGACGCACGTTCCTGCCCTCGCATCAACCCGCCACAAGCCAAATGGTTGCGGCGCGTCACCCGATCGGATCGTCCGGCGGCGAAGGAATTAACGCACCACCCAGGAGGGTCACAGCCACGCATTCCCGGCGGCGCGGCATGTCGGCCATCGGAGTGAATACCAGGAACCGGATGCGCTCTGCCCAGTTGAACCAGGGCACTCCGGTGGACGGGGTTTCTTCAGAAGGGAATCGCAAGTGATCAAGAAGGTTCTGGCCTCCGCCGCGGTCGCCGCCTCCGTCGTCGGCGTCTCGGCCACCGCCGCCCCGCAGGCTCTGGCCATCGGCAACGACAACGGCACCACCTCGGCGAGCGGCAACGGCGCCTCGCAGGCGTACGGCAACTCCGCCACCTTCGGCAACATGAGCCCGCAGATGGCGCTCGTCCAGGGCTCGCTCAACAAGCCCTGCGTCGGCCTGCCGGCCAAGGCGAACGTCGGCTCGGTCGTCGGTCTCGTCCCCGTCGCCGTACAGGACGTGCCCGTTCTGTCGTCGCCGCAGAACCAGCAGTGCGTCGAGAACTCCACCCAGGCCAAGGGCGACGAGCCGCTGTCGCACATCCTGGACGACATCTCGGCCCTGTCCGGCAACGGCACGAACAACGGCTGACCGGGACACCTCCCAAGCCCCTTCCGGGCTTCAGCAGCGGGCCGCCGGACTTCCGGCGGCCCGTCGGTCTGTTACGGGACATGGACGCGCAGGGACGTTTCTCCCTTGATCGGGCCGGGCCGGATCCATGGCACGGGCCGCACAGGTCCGTTGATCGGATCGCGCTGGTCCGTTCGAGGCACAGCCCGCAACCCGGGCCGGTGCGCCACCGTTCACGATCATGCAACTCCCTCCCCGGAGTCCGCCTTTCGAAGGGAACGAACATGAAGAAGCTGTGGGCAACCGCGGCTGTGGCCGCCTCGGTCGCCGGCCTCGCCGGCGCGGCCGCCCCCCAGGCCCTGGCCATCGGCAACGACACCGGCACCACGTCCGCGAGCGGCGTCGGGGCCCAGTCGGTGTTCGGCAACTCCGCCACCTTCGGCAACATGAGCCCGCAGATGGCGCTCGTCCAGGGCTCGCTCAACAAGCCCTGCGTCGGCCTGCCGGCCAAGGCGAACGTCGGCTCGGTCGTCGGTCTCGTCCCGGTCGCCGTACAGGACGTGCCCGTTCTGTCCTCGCCGCAGAACCAGCAGTGCGTCGAGAACTCCACCCAGGCCAAGGGCGACGAGCCGCTGTCGCACATCCTGGACGACATCTCGGCCCTGTCCGGCAACGGCACGAACAACGGCTGAGCGGTCCGCTCCGCCGCGGCGGGTCACCGGTTCCCGGTGGCCCGCCTTCTGTGTGCCCGCCGGGCGAGCGGGATCCGGCGGTGGCCGTGGCGCGAGTGACGCCGCATCAACCGCCGTACAGCGCCTCGGTTCAACTGCCGTGCAGCGCCTCGATTCGGCCGTCGTGCAGCGCCTCGGTTCAACCGTCGTACAGCGCCTCGATTCGGCTGCGTAGACCGCCGTGACCGCCTGCCGCTTGGCCTTCGGGGACGGTGTGAGCAGCCCGTTGTCCTCGGTGAACCCCCGCTCGACCAGGGCGAAGGCGCGGATCGGCGCGCGAGACGGCCTCCTCGTCGGCGTAGTCGACGGCGCGCTGCACCTCGGCCCGCAGACGGGGGTCGCGGACCAGGGTGGTGACGCCATACGGGTTCGGTGAGCCGACCGCATCCTTGTGTGGTGAGCGGTTCCGTTCGATGCTGGCGTTTCTTGATGCCTTGCGTTTTTCGGAGCCGCCGTATGAGTGCAGAGAGAGCCCTCCTGAACCGACCGAGCCGTCGCACCGTCCTCGCGGCGGGCGCCCTGGCCGGCTGGGCCGCCTTCGCCGCGCAGAAGCGCGCCTTCGCCGCCGACGGCGACCCGTGGGACGCGAACCCGCGGGTGTTCCAGGTCAACCGCGAGCCGGCGCGGGCCCGGCTGGTGCCGTACGCGAGCGCCGCGGACGCGCTGCGCGGACGGTTCCAGGAGTCGCCGTACCACCGTTCCCTCAACGGGGACTGGCGCTTTCGCTGGTCGCGCAACCCGGACCGGCGGCCCGTCGGGTTCCATGAGCCCGGCTACGACGACGGCGGCTGGGACCGCATCGCCGTCCCCTCGAACTGGGAGATCGAGGGCTACCCCGAGCCGATCTACCTCAACATCAGATATCCGTGGATCGGTTACGAGACGCCCGCGCCGCCCGAGGTGCCGCACGACGTCAACCCGGTGGGCTCCTACCGCCGCACCTTCACCGTGCCGAGGACCTGGTCGGGCCGGCGCACTCTGCTGTCCTTCCAGGGCGTCAAGTCCGCGTTCTTCGTGTGGGTCAACGGGCAGCGGGCCGGCTACAGCGAGGACAGCTACACCCCCGCCGAGTTCGACGTCACCCGGTATCTGCGGCCCGGCACCAACACCCTGGCCGTGGAGGTCCACCGCTGGTCCGACGGCAGCTGGCTGGAGGACCAGGACATGATCGACCTGTCCGGGATCTTCCGGGACGTGTATCTGTACTCGATCCCGCGGGTGCATGTGCAGGACCTGTTCGTGCACACCGCGCTGGACTCCGCGTACCGCGACGCCGTCCTCACCGTCGATGTCGCGGTGCGCGACCGGGACGGCGACGGCGGTGTCCCGGGCCACCGGGTGAGCGCCGAACTGTTCGACGCGCGCGGGCGGCGGGTGCTGGGCCTCGCGGACGCGGCCGGCGACACAGTCGTGTCCCTGAAGGGCGGGGTGCGGGCGCCCGCGCTGTGGTCCGCGGAACGGCCGTACCTCTACACGCTGGTGGTGACGCTCACCGACGCCCGGGGCCGGGCCGTCGACATCCACAGCACCCGCGTCGGCTTCCGCCAGGTCGAGTACGGGCCGGGGACCTTCACCCTCAACGGGAAGCCCGTCATGTTCCGCGGCACCAACCGCCATGAGAGCGACCCCGAGCGCGGCCAGGCCGTCGACGAGAAACGCATGCTGCGGGACATCCGTCTGATGAAGCAGCACAACATCAACGCCGTCCGCACCTCGCACTACCCCAACCACCCGCGCTGGCTCGAACTGTGCGACGAGTACGGGCTGTATGTGATCGACGAGACCAATCTGGAGACGCACGGCGTGCGCGACACCGTGCCCGCCTCGCTGCCGGAGTGGACCGATGCCTGCGTGGACCGGCTGCGCTCGATGGTCGAACGGGACAAGAACCATCCGAGTGTTGTCGTCTGGTCACTCGGCAACGAGGCCGGGCACGGTGACACCTTCCAGGTCATGGCCGACTGGGCGCACGCCCGGGACGCCTCCCGCCCCGTGCACTACGAGGGCATGAACACCGTCGCCGACCTGCACAGCGAGATGTACACCAGCCCGGCCGGCGTCGAGGCGTACGGCAGGTCAGGCAACCCCACGCCGTTCCTGCTGTGCGAGTACAACCACTCGATGGGCAACAGCGGCGGCAACGTCCGGGAGTACTGGGAGGTCTTCGAGCGCTACCCGAACCTGCACGGCGGGTTCGTCTGGGACTGGGTCGACCAGGCCGTCCGGCTGCCGGTGCCGGGCGACTCCCAGCGCACCTATCTGTCGTACGGCGGCGACTGGCGCCCCGGCTATCCGACGGACGGCAACTTCTGCTGCAACGGGCTGGTGGCCGCGGACCGCTCGGTCCACCCCGGGCTGATCGAGATCAAGAAGTGCTACCAGCCGGTGGGGATGACCGCGGACGACCTCGCGGACGGGACCGTGCGGGTGCGCAACAAGCATCTGTTCAGCGGCCTGGACGGCTACGAGCTGCGGTGGGCCGTGACCCGTGACGGCACGACGGTGCAGCACGGCACGCTGCCGGCGCCGGCGGTGGCGCCCGGCGCGGACGGCGTCGTCCGTGTCCCCTGCCGCAGGCCCGCCGCGCCGGAACCCGGCGCCGAGTACTTCCTCGGCCTCTCCTTCGTGCTGCGCGACGCCACCGGGTGGGCGGGCGCGGGACACGAAGTGGCCGCCGAGCAGTTCGCGTTGGACTGGTCCACGCCCGCACCGGACGACTCCCCCGCCCGGGGCGGCCTCACCCTCACCGAGACCGACGCCGAAGTGCGGGTGCGCGGGCGGGACATGGAGGTGGTGCTGGCCAAGGAGTCCGGCACCCTCGCCTCGTACACCTGGCGGGGGCGGGCGCTGCTCGTCGAGGGTCCGGTGCCCAACTTCTGGCGCGGCCCGACCGACAACGACATCGGCCGCGGCTTCCACAAGACCGCGCTGACCTGGCGGGACGCGGGCGCGCGGCGGACGGTGACCGGGGTGCGGGCCGAGCAGTCCGCGCCCGGCGAGGTCGTCGTCGAGGTGTCCTGCACGCTGCCGACCACACCGCACGCCTCCGCCTGGCACACGGTGTTCCGGGTGCGCGGGGACGGGGAGGTGCGGGTGCGGCACACCCTGGACGCCGCCGCCGGGCTGCCCGATCTGCCCATGGTGGGCGCGCTGGTGCGGGTGCCGGCGGGCGCGGAGCGGCTGGAGTGGTTCGGGCGCGGGCCGCACGAGAACTACCAGGACCGCAAGGCGTCCGCGTTCGTGGGGCGCTGGCGTTCCACGGTCGACGCGCAGGTCGCCCCGTATGTACGGCCGCAGCAGACGGGCAACCAGACCGATGTGCGGTGGCTGTCGCTGACCGGACGCTCCGGTGCCGGGCTGCGGGTGGCCGCCGACCCCGCGGACGGCGAGGCGCTGCTGGAGACCAGCGCCCTGCACCACACGCCGGCCGACCTGGACGGGCCGCGGCACCCGCACGAGCTGACCCGGCGCGCCGAGACGGTGCTGCTCGTCAACCACCGGCAGATGGGCGTCGGCGGCATCAACTCGTGGGGCGCCGCGCCGTTGGAGCAGTACCTGCTGCACTCCGGGCGGACATACGCCTATGGGTACCGGCTGCGGCCCGCTGACGGGTAGCCGCGCCGGGCCCCGGCGGTCAGCCGAGGGAGCGGTCCGCCTGTCCGACGGCCTCGGCGAGCCGGCGGACCGCCTCGTCCTCGGTGACGCGGGCCCGTCGAGACCGGTGGGTGATCCTCCGGTGTTCTAGGAGACGATGTCCTTGCGGGCGAATCCGCGGAAGGCCAGGGCGAACAGCACGAGCGCGTACGTGATGGAGATCGCGGTGCCCTGGATCATGCCGGACCACTCGGGGCGCGGCTGCACGGCGTCGGCCCAGGCGAACTGCCAGTGCGCGGGCAGGAAGTCACGCCAGTGGCCGAGGGCGGTCACGGCGTCCAGGACGTTGCCGACGATGGTCAGGCCGACCGCGCCGCCGACCGCGCCGAGCGGCGCGTCCGTCTTCGTGGACAGCCAGAACGCCAGCCCCGCGGTGACCAGTTGGGACACGAAGATGTACGCGACGACCACCACGAGGCGCTGGGCCGCCGTGCCCGGGTCCAGTGCGCCGCCGGTGGGGATCTCCAGCGGGCCCCAGCCGTAGGCGGCCGTGCCGACGGCGATGGCCATGAGCGGCAGCAGCACCATCGCGGCCAGGCTGAGCCCCAGGCCGACGGCGAGCTTGGACCACAGCAGGCGGGCTCTGGGCACGGGCGCGGCGAGCAGATAGCGCAGGGACGACCAGCTCGCCTCCGAGGCGACCGTGTCCCCGCAGAACAGGGCGACCGGGATGACGAGGAGGAAGCCCGCCGACACGAACAGGTTCACCGCGGCGAAGTTGGCGCCGGACGCGGTGGCCGTGTCCATCAGGGTGACCTGGCCGTCGCGTCCGCTCGGGCTGCCGCCGATGGCGAAGGCGACGACCAGGACGAACGGCAGGGCGCCGAGGATGCCGCCCATGACGAGCGTGCGGCGGCGCTTGAGCTGCCGGACCAGTTCGACCCGCAGCGGCAGCGTGTGCCCCGCACGGTAGCCGGAGGCCACCTCGACGGGCTCGGCGAGCGTGCTCATGCGGAACCTCCGATCAGGGTGAGGAAGGCGTCCTCCAGCCGGCGGTGGGGCCCGAGCGAGACGACGGGGACTTCGAGCCGGACCAGTTCGACAAGAAGCCGCGCGGCAGGCGCCGCCGTGTCCCCCGACAAGCGTCCACCGCCGCCCGGGTCCGGGGACGGGAGTTCGGGTGGGTTTGGGGGCGGGTCGGTGGGGGCTGGGGTCAGGTGGATGAGTAGGCCGCCGTCCGTGCGGGTTGCCGATGCCACCTCGGGCAGCGCCGCTACCTTTTCGACCAGCGGGTCCGTGATGTCCGTGGCCAGGCCGACGAGGAGGGTCTCGCCCGAGCCGACGATCTCGCCCACCGGGCCGGCCTGGACCAGCCGGCCCCGGTCCATCACCACCAGGTGGGTGCAGGACTGTTCGACCTCGGCGAGGAGATGGCTGGAGACGATCACCGTACGGCCCGCCGCCGCGTAGCGGATCATCACCTCGCGCATCTCGCGGATCTGCGGCGGGTCGAGACCGTTGGTCGGCTCGTCAAGGATGAGGAGGTCGGGCAGGCCGAGCATGGCCTGGGCGATGGCGAGCCGCTGCCGCATGCCCTGCGAGTAGGTGCGCACCGCGCGGGCGAGCGCGTCGCCGAGGCCCGCGATCTTGAGGGCCTCGTCCAGGTGCGCGTCCTCGGCCGGACGGCCGGTCGCCCGCCAGTACAGTTCCAGGTTCTCGCGGCCGGACAGATGCGGCAGGAAGCCCGCGCCCTCCACGAAGGCGCCGACCCGCGACAGCACCGGCGCGCCCGGTCGGATCGCATGGCCGAAGACGCGGATCTCCCCGTCGTCGGGGGTGATCAGGCCCATCAGCATGCGCAGGGTCGTCGTCTTGCCCGCGCCGTTCGGCCCGAGCAGCCCCAGCACCTGGCCCTTCTCGACGTGGAAGGAAACCTCCCGCACCGCGTACCGGTCGGCCGACTTCGCGTACCGCTTGCTCAGGTCCTTGATCTGGAGCGGGACGTCGGCCAGGGCGGGATCGGGCTCGGACACCGCCGTGCGCCGGCGGGCGGTCAGCAGCAGGGCCAGCGCCAGCACGGCGGCGGCCGGTGGCAGCCACCACACCCAGGACGGCAGCGGCGCCGCCGCGGTCGTCACGCCCGGGGCCGTCGGCACGCTCAGCTCGCCCTTGAGGGCGACGGTGTAGGTCGCCGGGGCCGCCGGTGAGGCGTAGCCGAGGTCCGTGGAGGCCAGGACCAGACGGAGCCGGTGGCCCTTCTGCACCTCGTGGTCGATCGCCGGGAGGGTGACCGTGACGTCCTTGCCGGACTTGGCGTCCTCGACACGCAGCGGGGTGACCAGTTGCGCGGGCAGCACCGGCCGGCTGCCGCCGGGTCCGACGTCGTACACCTTGCCGAACAGCACGGCGTCGTCGCGGGTCGAGGTGATGTGGACGGTGGCCGTCGGGGAGCCGGTGATGCGCAGGTCGGTGGCGACCGGCGACGACTCGAACGCGGCGTACTGGCCGGGGAAGTCGAGGGAGACGCCCACACCGAGGGCGGACAGCCCGCCGAGCCCGCTCGCGGCGCCGAGGCCGGGCAGCGCGGAGACGCCCGGCGGGCTGGCCCCGGCCGGGTTCTCGACCCGCTGTGTGCCGCCGGTCAGCGCGAGGGAGCGGCGGCCGGCCTCCAAGCCGGGGTAGGTGTCGGCGCTCGCGCCGCGCTGCAGGGCCGTGCCGTTGGTGGAGTCGACGCCTCCGGTGCGGGTGATGCGGAACGCCGGGCCGGTGTCGGTTCCCTTGTCGTCCTTGAGGTAGCGGTCGAACCAGGCCGTGACGCGCGCCTGCACACGGTCCGTCTCCATGTCGCCGCCGTCATGCCCGCCCGCGATCCAGTCGACGTCGACCGGGGCGCCGTTCGCCCGGATCGCCTTCTCGGCGGCGTCGGACTGGGCGAGCGTGAACAGGGAGTCGGTCTGCCCCTGCACGAGGAGCGTGGGCACCTTGATGCGGTCGGCGACGGCGGACGGCGAGCGCTGCTCCAGCAGTGTGCGGGCGGCGGCGTCCGGCCTGCCCGACTCGCCGATCCGGTCGTACATGGCGCACAGGGCGGGTTCGAATCTGGCGCAGCCGCCGCCGGTGTTGAAGAAGATCCCCGCCCACAGCTTCTTGAACACGCCGTTCGGGAACAGGGCGTCCGCCAGGTTCCAGTACGTGATCGCCGGGGCGATGGCGTCCACCCGGTGGTCGTGTCCGGCGGCGAGCAGGGAGATCGCGCCGCCGTAGGAGCCGCCTGCCATGCCGACGCGCGGGTCGCCCTGTTTGTCGAGCCGGACCTGGGGCTGCTGTGCCAGCCAGTCGATGAGCCGGGAGACGTCGGAGACCTCGTGCCGCGGGTCGTTCAGCCCGATCCTGCCGGTCGACTTCCCGAAGCCGCGCGCGGACCAGGTCAGCACCGCGTATCCGTCCCGGGCCAGGTCCTGGGCCTGGGCGCGCAGGTCGTCCTTGCTGCCGCCGAAGCCGTGCGCCAGCAGGACGGCCGGGCGGCGGCCCGCGGCGGCCGAGGTGAAGTACGAGGTGTCGATGTGGGTACCGTCGGCCATGGTCATGACCTGGTCGGTCCGGTGTACCCGGGGCGGGTCGTCGGCGGCGACGGCCGTCCACGTGCCGGCGCCGGCGAGCACCACGACGGCGGCCGCGGCGGTCCACAGCCGCCGCGGCCCCCGGAGCAGCCCGCGCCAACCGGGCAGTCGAAGATCCATGCCTCAACGGTACGGGCCGCCACCGACAACGGATGCAGTCACCGGTCGGAACACCCGCACCTTCCCGAGGAGTACGGGCCCGCTCCGGCATACCGCGGACGTGGTACGCGCCGGGTCACAGCCGGCGAGATCAGGTCCCCGCATCCTCCGGGATCGACACCAGCCAGCGGGTGTCGCGGCGCGGGCGCAGATAGAGGACCCAGTAGAGGGTGGCGACGGCCATGATGCCGCCGGTCCACAGCAGATAGGCCGCCTCCTGCGTGCTGAGGACGTAGGCCAGGACGGCGATGAGCAGGACCGGCACCGCGGGCCACAGCGGCATGCGCCAGGCGGGCGTGTGCCGGTGCGGGCTGCGGCGGGCCAGCAGGGCGGCGACCGCGACCAGCAGGTACATGCCGGTCACCGACACGCCCGTGACGCCGTACAGCGTGTCCAGGTTGACGAAGCAGAGCAGCGCGCCGGGGACGCCGACGGCGAGGGTGGCGACCCAGGGGGAGCCGAAGCGGCCGAGCCGGGAGAAGAGGTTGTTGACCGGTTCGGGCCAGGCCTTGTCGCGGGCGGAGGCGAACAGCACGCGGGAGTTCTGGATGACCATGACGATGCCCGCGTTGATGATGGCCAGGGCGACGCAGAGGCTGACGAAGGTGCCGACGGCCGAGTTGGACCAGGCGGTGACCATGGAGCCGATGTCGCCGCCGGTCAGCTGCTCGATGTCGGAGGCGCCCATGGTGATGGCGACGACCGGGACCAGGATGATCACGGCGGAGATGGCGAGGGTGGCCAGAACCGTGCGGGCGACGTTGCGGCGCGGGTTCTCCAGTTCCTCGGAGAGGTAGACGGCGGTCGAGAAGCCCCTGGGTGACGGGACGTCCGCTGTCCGGACATCCGGACGTCCCGGATCCGGGCATGACGACGCCCCGCCCTGCGCGGTCTCCCGGCGTGGAGGGCGGGGCGTGAGGCGGGGCGGTCAGTGGTTGCGCGGGAAGCCGAGGTCCACGCCGGCGGGGGCGTCGGCCGGGTCCGGCCAGCGGGTGGTGACGACCTTGCCGCGGGTGTAGAAGTGCGTGCCGTCGTTGCCGTAGATGTGGTGGTCGCCGAAGAGCGAGTCCTTCCAGCCGCCGAAGCTGTGGTAGCCCACGGGAACCGGGATCGGCACGTTCACCCCGACCATGCCCGCCTCCACCTCCAGTTGGAAGCGGCGGGCGGCGCCGCCGTCCCGGGTGAAGATCGCGGTGCCGTTGCCGAACGGCGAGCCGTTGATGAGGGCCAGGCCCTCCTCGTAGGTGTCGACGCGCAGCACGCACAGCACCGGGCCGAAGATCTCGTCCTGGTACGCCTTCGCGCCGGTCGGCACCTTGTCGAGCAGCGAGATGCCGATCCAGTGGCCGTCCTCGAAGCCCTCGACGGTGTGGCCGGTGCCGTCGAGCACGACCTCGGCGCCCTCGGCGGCGGCACCCCGTACGTACGAGGCCACCTTGTCGCGGTGCGCGGCCGTGATCAGCGGGCCCATCTCGCTCGTCGGGTCGTTGCCGGGACCGATCTTGATCCGCTCGGCGCGCTCGCGGATCTTCGCCACCAGCGTGTCGCCGATCGCACCGACCGCGACGACCGCCGAGATGGCCATGCAGCGCTCGCCCGCGGAGCCGTAGGCGGCGGAGACGGCCGCGTCGGCCGCCGCGTCCAGGTCGGCGTCCGGCAGGACCAGCATGTGGTTCTTGGCGCCGCCCAGGGCCTGGACGCGCTTGCCGTTCGCGGCGGCGGTGGTGTGGATGTAGCGGGCGATCGGGGTCGAGCCGACGAAGGAGACGGCCTTGACGTCCGGGTGCTCCAGGAGCCGGTCCACGGCCACCTTGTCGCCGTGCACGATGTTGAAGACACCGTCCGGCAGACCGGCCTCGGCCAGCAGCTCGGCGATCCTGACGGACGCCGACGGGTCCTTCTCGGACGGCTTCAGGACAAACGTGTTGCCGCACGCGATGGCGATCGGGAACATCCACATCGGGACCATCGCCGGGAAGTTGAACGGGGTGATGCCCGCGACGACACCCAGCGGCTGCCGGATCGAGGACACGTCCACGCGGCTCGCGACCTGCGTGGACAGCTCGCCCTTGAGCTGCACGTTGATGCCGCAGGCCAGGTCGACGATCTCCATGCCGCGCGCGACCTCGCCGAGCGCGTCGGAGTGCACCTTGCCGTGCTCGGCGGTGATCAGGGCGGCGATCTCGTCGCGGTGGCCGTCGAGCAGCGCGCGGAAGCGGAACAGGATCTCCGTGCGCTTGGCCAGCGAGGACCGGCCCCATGTCGCGAAGGCGTCCCTGGCCGCCGCGACCGCCGCGTCCACCTCGTCGACGGTGGCGAACGCGACCTTGGTGGTGACCGCCCCGGTCGCCGGGTCGGTGACCGGCCCGTACGTCCCCGAGGCGCCTTCGACGGTCTTGCCGCCGATCCAGTGGTTGACGATCTTCGTCATGCCCGGTTACTCCTTCACAGATGGCGGCGTCGGGTCGAGACATGCCGTTCGTACAGCTCGCGTGCCTTGACCGCGGACGATCGGGTCGCGGCCTCGGCCACAGGAACATCCCACCAGGCCTGCGCCGGAGGCGCGCCCGACACAGTGTCGGCCGTTTCGGTCTCCACGTAGACACATGTGGGAGTCTCGGCGGCCCGCGCCTCGGCGAGCGCCGCCCGCAGGTCCCGCACGGTCCTGGCGCGCAGCACGCGCATGCCGAGACTGGCCGCGTTGGCGGCGAGGTCCACCGGCAGCGGGGCGCCCGTGTGGGTGCCGTCCTCGGCCGGGAAACGGTAGGCGGTGCCGAACCGCTCGCCGCCCACCGACTCCGAGAGCCCGCCGATGGACGCGTAGCCGTGGTTCTGCACCAGCAGCAGCTTGATCGCGACGCCCTCCTGCACGGCCGTGACGATCTCGGTCGGCATCATCAGATACGTACCGTCGCCGACCAGCGCCCACACCGGCCGGTCGGGCGCGGCGAGCTTCACCCCGATGGCGGCGGGGATCTCGTAGCCCATGCACGAGTAGCCGTACTCCAGGTGGTACTGGTCCCGTGACCGCGCCCGCCACAGCTTGTGCAGATCGCCGGGCAGGGAGCCGGCCGCGTTGACGACGATGTCGGACTCGTCGACGATCTCGTCGAGCGCGCCGAGCACCTGTGGCTGGGTCGGCCGGACGTCCGGCTCGTCGGCCTCGTAGCAGGCGTCGACGCGCTGCTCCCAGCGCTCCTTGTCCTCCGTGTACTCGCCGACATACGCGTCGGCGACCCGCCACCCGTGCTCTGCGAGGGCCCCGGTGAGCGCGCGCAGCGCGTCCCGGGCGTCGGCGACGAGCGGCAGCCCGGCCAGCTTGTGACCGTCGAAGGCGGCGATGTTGACATTGAGGAAGCGGACGTCCGGGTTCTCGAAGAGGGTGCCGGACGCGGTGGTGAAGTCGGTGTAGCGGGTGCCGACGCCGATCACCAGGTCGGCGGTGCGGGCCAGTTCGTCCGCGGTCGCCGTACCGGTGTGGCCGACGCCGCCCACGTCCTGCGGATGGTCCCAGCGCAGCGAGCCCTTGCCGGCCTGGGTGGCGGCGACCGGGACGCGGGTGGCCTCGGCGAACGCGGCCAGCGCGGACTCGGCCCGGCTGTGGTGGACGCCGCCGCCCGCGATGACGAGGGGCCGCCGGGCCGCGCGGACGGCCCGGACGGCCGCGGCCAGCTCGACCGGGTCGGCCTGCGGCCGGCGCACCGTCCACACCCGTTCGGCGAAGAACTCCTCGGGCCAGTCGTACGCCTCCGCCTGGACGTCCTGCGGAAGGGCGAGCGTGACGGCGCCGGTCTCGACGGGATCGGTGAGGACCCGCACCGCCTGGAGCGCGGACGGTGTCAGGGCCTCCGGCCGGGTGATCCGGTCGAAGTACCGGGAGACCGGGCGCAGACTGTCGTTGACCGACACATCGCCCGCGTACGGGACTTCCAGCTGCTGGAGCACCGGGTCGGCGGGGCGGGCGGCGAACACGTCACCGGGCAGCAGCAGCACCGGCAGATGGTTGACGGTGGCCAGCGCGGCACCGGTGACCAGATTGGTGGCGCCCGGGCCGATGGACGTCGTCACCGCGTGCGTGGACAGCCGGCCCGACTGGCGTGCGTAGCCGACCGCCGCGTGCACCATGGCCTGTTCGTTGCGGCCCTGGTGGTACGGCATGTCGGCGGCGTACTCGACGAGCGCCTGACCGATACCGGCGACGTTGCCGTGCCCGAAGATGCCCCAGGTGGCGCTGATGAGCCGGTGCCGTTCGCCGTCCCGCTCCGTGTACTGGGCGGACAGGAAACGGACGAGCGCCTGCGCGACCGTGAGCCTCGTCGTTGAGGTCATCGGTACCCCTCTGTGCTCTCTGCGTGGTCTGGATGGAAGCAGATCCGCCACTCCCGCGTCCCGCCCGGACCCGCCATGACGTTGAGGTAGTACATGTCGTGCCCGGGCTGGGCGATGGAAGGGCCGTGCCATCCGTCGGGTACGAGGACGGCGTCGCCGGTGCGGACCTCGGCGAGGACGTCGGATCCGCCCTCACGAGAGGGAAATACGCGCTGATAGCCCAGACCGTTCGGACCGGCGATCTCGAAGTAGTAGATCTCCTCCAGTTCACACTCCTCGCCCGGCCGGTGCTCGTCGTGCTTGTGCGGCGGGTACGAGGACCAGTTGCCGCCGGGGGTGATCACCTCGACGGCGATCAGCCTGTCGCAGTCGAACACGTCGGCGGCGGCGAAGTTGCGCACCAGGCGGGAGCAGGTGCCGCTGCCGCGGTGTTCGACGGGGACCTCCGGTGCGGGGCCGTAGCGGGCGGGGAGTCGTCGCTCGCACTTCGCTCCTGCCAGGGCGAAGCGGCCTCCCGCACCGGAGGCGATCTGGACCCGGGCGTCCCGGGGCGCGTACACGAAGTCGGAGACGGAGGCGAACACGCTCTCCCGGCCCCGGATTTGGAACTCTTCGTCCTCCACCTGCACGGTACAACCGCCGCTGAGCGGAAGCACGATCCACTCACTGTCCCCGGTGGTGAACATATGGGTGCCGCCCGGGGTCAGTTCGACGACGCGCAGGCTGCTGCGCGCCCAACCGGCCCGCTCGGGGCCGATGTCGACGGTGTACCGGGCGCCCGCGGTCGAGCCCTGGGGCAGATACAGGTCCTTGCTGGTCATGCGGCCCTCACAGCAGTCCTACGGCGGTGTCCACGGCGGCGGCCACATCGCCGTCCGCCGGGTACAGCAGCGAGCGGCCGACCACCAGGCCGCGCACGGTGGGCAGGCGCAGGGCACCGCGCCACTTCTCGTACGCCGCCTCCTGGTCCTCGGGGGTGCCGCCGACCTCGCCGCCGAGCAGCACCGCGGGCAGCGTGGAGGTCGCCATGACCTCGGCCATGTCGTCCGGGTGCTCGGTGACCGGCACCTTCAACCATGTGTAGGCGGACGTACCGCCGAGGCCCGAGGCGATGGCGATGGAGCGGATGACGGCCTCCGCGGACAGGTCGTTGCGCAGCCTGCCCTCGGGCGTACGACGACTGATGAACGGCTCGACGAACACCGGCAGCCGGCGCTCGGCCATCGCGTCTATGACGCGCGCTGTGGACTCCAGGGTGGTCAGCGAACCCGGGTCGGCGTAGTCGATGCGCAGCAGCAGCTTGCCCGCGTCGAAGCCGAGCCGCTCGATGTCCTCGGGGCGGTGGCCGGTGAAGCGGTCGTCGAGTTCGAAGGAGGCGCCCTGGAGTCCACCACGGTTCATGGAGCCCATGACGATCTTGTGGTCGAGGGCGCCGAGCAGCAGCAGGTCGTCGAGGATGTCGGCGGTCGCGAGGACCCCGTCCACACCGGGGCGGGACAGCGCCAGGCACAGCCGCTCCAGCAGGTCGGCGCGGTTGGCCATGGCCAGCCTGCGCTCGCCGATGCCGAGGGCGCCACGGGCCGGGTGGTCGGCGGCGACGATCATCAGCCGGCCGTGCTCGCCCAGCAGCGGGCGGCGCGGGCGGCGGGCCGCCGCCTCGGCCACCGCCTCGGGGCGGCGGGTGCGGGTGCGCACCAGCGCGGAGACGTCCACGCGCGCGTGCCCGTCGCTGTCCTTGCGGACGTGTCCGTCCTTGCGGAGGTGCCCGCCGTTGTCCTTGCGGACGTGTCCGTCGCCGTCCGCGCCCTCGGGGTGGGCGCCGGTGGCCCGGCCGGCCCTCACAGCACCGCTCCGGCCGCGAGCGCGGCGGCCACCTCGTCCGGGGTGGGCATCGCCGAGGAGCACTCCAGCCGGGAGGCGACAATGGCGCCGGCCGCGTTGGCGTGCCGCATGACCGTCTCCAGGTCCCAGCCGGCCAGCAGGCCGTGGCACAGGGAGCCGCCGAAGGCGTCACCGGCACCGAGTCCGTTCAGGACGGTGACCGGCAGCGGCGGCACTTCGGCCCGCTCGCCGCTCCCGCTGACCGCGAGGACGCCCTTGGGTCCCTGCTTGACGACGGCGATCTCGACGCCCGCGTCGAGCAGCGCGCGGGCCGCGGCGTGCGGCTCGCGGACCCCGGTGGCCACCTCCACCTCGTCGAGGTTGCCGACGGCGACGGTGGTGTGGCGCAGTGCCTCCGCGTAGAACGCGCGCGCCGCGTCCGGGTCGGACCAGAACATGGGGCGCCAGTCGAGGTCGAAGACCGTCGTGCCGGACCTGGCGCGGTGCGCGAGCACCGCCAGGGTCGCCGTGCGGCTGGGCTCCTCGCTCAGGCCGGTGCCGGTGACCCAGAAGACGCGGGCCTCCCGAACGGCGTCGAGGTCCAGATCGTGGGCGTCGATCTCCAGGTCGGGCGCCTTGGGCTGCCGGTAGAAGTAGAGCGGGAAGTCGTCCGGCGGGAAGACCTCGCAGAAGGTGACCGGGGTGGGCAGCCCGGGGACCGCGGTGACCCAGCGGTCGTCGACGCCGAAGCCGCGCAGGGCCTCGTGCAGATAGGCGCCGAACGGGTCGTCACCGGTTCGGGTGATCACGGCGGTGCTTCTGCCGAGCCGGGCCGCGGCGACCGCGACGTTCGTCGCCGACCCGCCGAGGAACTTGCCGAAGGAGGACACCCGGGCGAGCGGCACCCCCGTCTGCAACGGATACAGATCCACTCCGATCCGCCCCATGGTGATCAGGTCGTACGCCATCGGCTTCCCTTCTCCAGCACACGGCTCTCCCCCGGTTTGTAGTCCCGACCGGGCACCCTGTCAATGTTTTGTCCAGACATTCGGACGAGAGCTTGACACCCCCTTCCGTGACCCGCACCCTGGCGGCCATGACGCCGTTGTCACCTCAGTCTCCCGTCCCCGGCCTCTCCCGCATCCGGGTCGGATCGGCCCCCGACTCCTGGGGCGTGTGGTTCCCGGACGACCCCCGGCAGGTGCCCTGGCGGCGCTTCCTCGACGAGGTCGCCGCATCCGGCTACGAGTGGATCGAACTGGGCCCCTACGGCTATCTGCCGACCGATCCGGCCGTCCTCACCGAGGAGACCGCCCGGCGCGGCCTGAAGGTGTCGGCCGGCACCGTCTTCACCGGCCTGCACCACGGCCCGGCGGTCTGGGACCGCACCTGGGCGCATGTCTCCGACATCGCGGCCCTCACCCAGGCCATGGGCGCCCGGCACCTGGTCGTCATCCCGTCGTTCTGGCGCGACGACAAGACCGGTGAGGTGCTGGAGCCGGACACGCTGACCCCCGAGCAGTGGCGGAATCTCACCTCGCTGACCGAACGGCTCGGCCGCGAGGTGCGCGAACGCCACGGCCTGGAGATCGTCGTCCACCCGCACGCCGACACCCATATCGACAGCGAGGAGAACGTCGTCCGCTTCCTCGACGGCACCGACTCCTCCCTGGTGTCGCTGTGCCTGGACACCGGGCACTACGCGTACTGCGGCGGGGACAGCGTCAAGCTGATCCAGACCTACGGCGAACGCATCGGCTATCTGCACCTCAAGCAGGTGGACCCGGAGATCCTCGCCGAGGTACGGGCGGACGGCATCCCGTTCGGGCCCGCGGTCGCCAAGGGCGTCATGTGCGAACCGCCGTCCGGCGTGCCCGCGCTCGGCCCGGTCCTGGAGGCGGCGGCGAGGCTGGACGTCGACCTGTTCGCGATCGTCGAGCAGGACATGTACCCCTGCGAACCGGACCGGCCGCTGCCGATCGCCCAGCGCACCCGGGCCTTCCTGAGGTCCTGCGGCGCGTAACGCCGCCGGACGGGGCGCGTTGCGGTACGGGACCGCCGGTTGCGGTACGGGACCGCCGGTCCGATGCGGCCCACCCCTGCACCGGCCTCCGCCTTCACGTCCACACTGAACCGGCGACTCCTTTGCATCGGCCGTGTCACAAACGCCTTGGCCGTGTCACACATGTCGCGTGTACGCGGGTTCTCGGTCACATCCGGTCGACAGCCCCTTGCCCGTGCTCACTGTGCGTCGTTGACCGGACACAGGCGTGGTGATCGCCAGTGCAGCGCCCGGCTCCCCCGACGGCCGTCCCGGCCGCCGCCGCGGCGCGCGCAGGGAGGTGCGACTCATGACCGACAGAAGACTCTGGTCCTACAAGGAGATCGCGGCACACATCAAGGTGCAGCCGGACACCGTACGGTCCTATCGCAAACACGGGCTGCTACCCCCGCCCGACCATGTGGAGGGAGGTAAGCCCTACTGGTACGCGGACACCGTCCGCGCCTGGGTCGCCTCCCGTCCCGGCAACCGCGGCAGACGCCAGAACTGACCGCCACCCTCCACCGTGCCCCGCCCCCGGGCGGGGCACGGTGCGTCACCTCCGGATGGAGCACGGTGCGCCACCTCCGGGCGGGGCATGGTGCGCCGGTGAACACGGGGCCGCTCGTTTGGGCGTGGGCGGGCCTCAGGAGCATGGGTCGATGACCGTCACCCCGGGTCCCGGTTCGGTGCCCATCGCGGCCGGCGCGGACGGTGCCGCCTCCAGCGGGGTCACCGCCGTCACCGGCCGGTCGGGGCGCAGCGCCCCCGCCCGGACCAGTTCCAGCATCACCCGGTGGGCGTGCGCGGCCATGCCGTGGCCGCCGAGGATCTCCAGGCTCCGTCGGCTCCGGGTCCGTCACCTCCCTGATCTCGGCGGGCTCTCCGTACCGCTCGAACACCACAGCCCGCGTGTGTCTCTCCTTCTGACCGGCTCATCTGCGGTTCCGCTCCGCGGTTGCACTCCGCTTGGGGTGGACCCATGATGCGTCGTCGGGCGGCTGCGGCCGTGTGGGGGCTGGGCGCGCAGTTCCCTGCGCCCCCTTGGGTCGCTGTCGGGCTGTTGGTGCTGGGGCGGTTTCGGTCAGGCCGAAGCGGTTGTGGAAGCTGCGTAGGGGGGCGGGGGCCCACCATGTGGCGCGGCCGGTCAGTCGCATGATCGCCGGGACCAGCAGGCTGCGTACGACCATCGCGTCCATCAGCACGGCCAGTGCGATGCCGAGTCCGAGCATCTTGGTGTTGGTCACCCGTGAGGTGCCGATCGCGACCATGACCACGGCCAGGATGACCGCCGCCGCCGTGATCAACCCGCCCGTGCGCTGGAGTCCGTGGCGCACGGCCTCGGTGTGGTCGCCGGTGCGGTCGTACTCCTCCTTGATGCGGGAGAGCAGGAACACGCCGTAGTCCATGGAGAGACCGAAGGCCACGCAGAACATCAGGACGGGCAGGGTCGTCTCGATGGAACCGGTGCTGGTGAAGCTGAGCGGGCCGGACAGATGGCCGTCCTGGAAGACCCAGACCACCGCGCCGAACATGGCCGTCAGGCTGAGCGCGTTGAGCACCACGGCCTGGAGGGGTATCAGCACGCTGCCGGTGAGCAGGAAGACCAGCAGCAGGGTGACGATCACGATGAACGCGGCCGCCCAGGGCAGGCGTTCGGCTATCGCGTGCTTGGAGTCGACGAGGACCGGCCCCGCCGATCCGCACCTCCACCGGGCCGTGCGTCCCTCGGTAGTGGGGCGCGATGCGGTCCAGGGTCTCCCCCATCGCCTTCTCGTCGCCCGTTATGCGCGCGGCGATCAGCGCCTCGTGGCCGTCCTTCGCGCGCAGGGCGGGCGACTTGGTCTGCCAGTAGGAGCCGACGCCCGTGAGGCCCCGCTCGCTCGCCAGACGGCCGGCGAGATCCCGTGCCCGGGCCGCGACCGCCGGGTCGTCGACGGAGGAGCCGCCGGCGTCGACCAGGAGCAGCAGGTTGGGCTGCGAGTCGGGAAACTCGCGCTCCAGCGCCTTGGTGGCGTACGTCGACTCGGCGGCCGGGTCCTCCCAGCCGCCGCTACCCAGGCGGTCCGCGACCCCGCTGCCGGCCAGCACCGCGAGCACGGTGAGCACGAGGGCCGCGAGCAGCGACAGTCTGGGCCTGGCGGTCACCAAGCGGGTCCAGCCGCCGACGTCAGGAGGCGCGTTCCCGGTGTGCGGCGGCTTGTTGACTTCGGTCATCCTGCGGTGTCCCCTTCACCGTGACCTGTGCGTCCGTGCAAGCACGGCAGCATGGATCAGCCATTGCCATAGACTGGCAAACACGAGAGATCGCTCGCGTTTTCCTAGAATGCGAGTGACCGCTCGTGTTTGTCAATCGCGTTCGAAGAGCTGGGGATAACGCGTGTCCGACAAGCCCGAGACGCCCGAACCGTCGGGGACCCCGGGGAACGAGCCGGTGACCCCGGAAAAGCCCCGGAAGGAACAGCCGCGCCGCCGCCAGGCCCGCGGCGAGCGGCGCATCGCCCAACTGCTGGATGCCGCAGCGTCGGTCTTCTGCGCGACCGGCTACACGGCCGCCAGCACCAACGCCATCGCCCGCGAGGCGGGCGTCTCGCCGGGCACGCTCTACCAGTTCTTCCCCAACAAGGAAGCGATCGCGATCGAGCTGGGCGGCCGGCTGATGCACGAGATGCGCGAGACGTACGGCGCGGTGCTCACTCGGGTCGACCCCGCCACCCCGCTCGCGGAGACAGTCGGCGCGGCGGTCGACCGCTTCGTCGCGTTCAGCAGCGAGCACCCCGTGTTCTTCGCGCTGATGAAGGGCCCCGACACGCCCGGCCGGATCGCCGAGGAACACGACGCCCTGCACGCGACGCTGATCGCCCGCATCGAGGAACTGCTCTCCTCCTACCTGGCCGGCCTGTCCGCGGCCGAGGTCACGCGCACGGCACACATCTGCCTCAGCATCCACAAGGCCGGGCTGGAGCTTGCCCTCTCCCACGAAGGTGCCGAACGCGACGCGTACGTCCAGGAGATCAAGAACGTCCTGATCCGCTACCTCGAACCGCTGGCCGCCCACACCCCGCCCTCAAGCTCCTGACAGCGCCGGTGGGGCGGCTGGGCCGGTAGCGCAGACGCCGACGGCAGGTGTGGGCCAGGGGCGCGGGCACCGGCGGTGGGGCTGAGCGGACGTGTGGTCGCCCGTGGGCAGCTGGGGGCTCGTTCGCGCCGGTGGCGGCTGCGGGCGGAGGCGCGAACACCGGCGGCATGTGCAGGCCGGGGGCGCAGGTGCCGGCGGTGGGCCGGCCCGGGGCTGACCACCGGCGGGCGCGGACGGGTGGCTCGTCCGCGCCGGTGGCGGGGCCGGTCATCGGTGAAGACGAGCCGATGGCGCGGACGCCAACGGTGCGGCTGCGTCGGGGCGCGAACACCGACGACGGCGCCGGACAGGGGGTGGGGGCGCTGGGCAGGGATGTCGTCGCCTATCCGGGGGATTGGCTTTCGAGTGTGGTCACCCGGGCGGGACTTGGCCTCCGAGCACGGCCGGCCCGGAGGTCGGCCTCCGGGAGTGGTCGCCTGGGCCAGGGGTCATGCAGAGGGGCCGTCGCCGGCGGCAGCGCCTCCGGGACGGAGAACCGGCGGGGCCGAGGACCGCCGGGGCCGAGGACCACCACGGCAGACAACCACCGCACGCAAGACCACCACGGCAGACAACCACCGGACGGAGAACCGCCGGGCGCAGGCCCGCCGGGACAGAGAGACGGCCGGGAGGGACGGAGAGACGCCGGGGCGAAGGCCCGCCGGGTGGAGGGCCGGTTGGTGGAGGGCCAGTTGTGGGTTGTCGGGGTGGGGTTCGGACTGCGGGGGCAGGGGGGTCTGCGTAGGGTGCGGGTAGATCGTCTCCGAGGGGACCTGCCGTGACCCACGCCCCGCCGCCCGGGCCGCCCCGGGCCCGCATCCCCGGCCCGCGGCGGTCCCCGCCGCCCCGCCGCCGGCTGCGCGGGGGC
>NZ_JBEPAP010000061.1:0-59928 GCF_040298665.1 Streptomyces sp. NPDC001508 | reverse complement strand
ATCTCGGCGTCCGCGGCCGGCGCCCAGGCCCGCGGCCGGGTCGCCGCCCGGCCGGTGGCATCGACGCTCGGGGCCGCGTGGATCTCCGCGGCGTCCGCGGCCGGTCGGAGCGCCTGCGCGAAGTCCGCCCGGTCTGCCGGACACCGGCCCGGCACAACGCTCACGCTCTTTCCCCGGCCGGTACGAGGACCCGTCCGACGCGGGGCAGGCGGCCGGGACGCCGGCGTGCGAGGGCCCAGGGCACGGCCCTCACACGGTTCTTCGGCGCGCGTCGCGGCTCAGACATCGACTCCGAAGTCGGCGGCGATGCCCGCGAGGCCCGAGGCGTACCCCTGGCCGACCGCACGGAACTTCCAGTCGGCGCCGTTGCGGTACAACTCGCCGAAGATCATGGCCGTTTCGGTCGACGCGTCCTCGGACAGGTCGTAGCGGGCGATCTCGGCGCCGCCCGTCTGGTTCACCACGCGGATGAAGGCGTTGCGGACCTGCCCGAAGCTCTGGCCGCGCGACTCGGCGTCATGGATCGACACCGGGAAGACGATCCGCTCGACCTCGGCGGGCACGGCGGCCAGGTCGACCTTGACGGACTCGTCGTCGCCCTCCCCCTCACCGGTGAGGTTGTCGCCGGTGTGCTCCACCGAGCCGTCGGGGCTCTTCAGGTTGTTGTAGAAGACGAAGTGCTGGTTCGAGGCGACCTTGCCCTCGGAGGTCAGCAGCAGCGCCGAGGCGTCCAGGTCGAAGTCGGCCCCGGTGGTGGTCCGTACGTCCCAGCCCAGCCCCACCAGCACGGCGCTCAGCCCCGGCGCCTCCTTGCTCAGCGAGACATTGCCGCCCTTGGCCAGGGAAACACCCATGCTCCATACCTCCACACACGCGGTCGACTCGGGTCCGTGCCACGGACCGAGCTAGAATCTACAACACTGTAGAAGTAATCGCGGAGAGGGCGCGTACAGACCCGACCGAATGCGCCACACCGCTGCACGGCGGCCCGGGGAAGCGAGGTGACGCTGCGTCGACGGCCGCTTTCGGCCATGGGCGGCCCTCCCCGAACGGGTGGCCGCCGCCGGCTCTATACGATGTGACGCCCCGGGGCGAGGAGCCGGGCGGGGCGCAGCAGAGGGGAGACAGCGTGTGACGAACCCGGATCCGCACCGTCCGCGCCGGGCGCAGGGCGCATTGGAGACGCAGGTGCTCGCGGCACTCCATGAGGCCGACGGCCCGGTGACCGCCGGCTGGGTGCAGGACCATCTGGCCGCCGATCTCGCCTACACCACCGTGATGACGGTGCTGGCCAGGCTGCTGGCCAAGGACGCCGTCACCCGGCGGCGCGAGGGCCGCTCGTTCGTATGGCTGCCCGCCTCGGACGGCGCCGGGCTCGCCGCGCTGAAGATGCACAAGGTCCTGGACGGCGAGCGGGACCGCAGGGCGGTGCTGGCCAGTTTCGTCACCACGCTGCCGCAGGACGACGAGCAACTGCTGCGCGAACTGCTGGACCAGGCCGGCGACGAGGACTGACCGCATGGGGATCTTCGTCTTCCTCCCGCTGGTGCTGCCGCTGACCGCCTGGCCGATCGCGCGCCTGGCCGAACAGCGCCTCCACCCACGGACCGCGACGCTGCTGCTGACCGGCGTCTCCTGCGTCATGGCCCTGTGCAGCACGGTGTGTCTGGCGCTGCTGATGGTGGTCGGCACCGCGCAACTGCCCGGCAACCCGCTGCCGGACGGCTGGTCGGACCCCGAGGTGCGGGAGAGCGTGCCGCGCCATGAGATCGTCGGCAAGGCCGCGATTCCCGCGCTGGTCGCGGTGGTCGGCGCAGGTCTGCGCGCGCTGCTGCACCATCACCGGTTCCGGCGCCGCGCCCACCGGGCCCTTGCGGAGCTGCCGCGCACGGAGGTGGCGGTGCTGCCCGACGCCGAGCCGTACGCGTATGCGCTGCCGGGCGGCCCGCGCGACCGCATCGTGGTCTCGACGGGCATGCTCACCCGCCTCGCCCCACGGGAGCGCCGGGCCCTGTTCGCCCACGAACGCACACACCTCGCGGCCGGCCACCATCGCCATCTGCTGCTGGTCCGGCTCGCCGCCTGCGCCAACCCCTTCCTGTGGCCGCTGCGCAAGGCCGTGGCCTATACGACCGAGCGCTGGGCGGACGAGGCGGCGGCCCAGGTTGTCGGCAGCCGCCGGGCCGTCGCCCGGGCGATCGGCAAGGCGGCACTGGTCCCCCACGGCGCGCACGCGCCCGCGTTCACGCCCTTCGCGGCTCCCGGCCCGCTCCCCCGCCGGGTCGCGGCCCTGCTCGGACCGGCGCCCGCCGTGCGGGCCTGGCCGCCCATCTTCACCGCCGTGGGCCTGGCCCTGTGGACCGCCGCGACCGGGGCGCTGCTGTCGGCGATGTTCTCGGCCAACTCGGCGGTCACGCTGCTGCTGCTCCTGCACGCGGCCACGCCCCTGTGACGCGGACCCGCCCGGGGCGGGCGGGTGCCGCGCCCGGCCGCCGCGCCGGCGTCCCGCCGCGACGGCCCTCGCTCACAGGTCGAACTCGTGGGGCGGCAGCCCGAGCGCGAAGCACGCCTCCCGGACCACGGCGCGCTCGGTGGCGTCGAAGTCGCCGTCGGCACCGCCGATGACGATGCCGATCTGGATCACCGCGCGGGCCTCGGCGGGCTTCTTCTTCGCCTTGGCGATCTCCTGGAGCACGCCGACCTTGCCGAAGTCGAAGTCGGCGGTCAGCTTGTCCAGGTTCTCCTCGAAACGGCGCCGCAGGTCGTCCGCGGGGAAGTTCTGCAACACCTCATTGCTGAAGATGAGCTGGGCGACGCGCTGCCGCTCCGCCGGGTCGATCTCTCCGTCGGCCGCGGCCACCAGGGCGCACATCGCCATGCTCGCGTCGCGGAACGCACCGCTCTTGAGGTCGTTCTTCTTCGCCACCAGCTGATTCTGCATCTGCGACGCCGAGTCTTTGATGCGGTCCCACAGGGCCATGTCGACTTCCCTCACTCCGGGGCCGCCCCATCGCGCACTAAGCCGCACCGGCAGCCACCTTTACTTCTACAGTGTTGTAGAAGATAGCATTCGCCGGCCCCGAAGGGGCGCGGGGCTGTATCGATATGCGGCTCCGCCGCGATGGGGGTCCCCCTGGTCGAGCGAAGCCGAGAACTTGGGGGAGCGACCCGCCACGACGGTGCCGCAGTGAGGACCGCGCGGGCCCGGCCGTCCCGGGCGACCACGACGGCCGTACGGCCCGCCGCCTCGGCCCGGCCTTGACGCGTCGCAGTTGCTCCGGCAGGGACATGGCCCGGGTCGGCCGGCCACTGCTCCCTGCCGACCAGGACGGGGCCACGACCCGGCACACGGGGGCCGACCCGGCACAGCAGGGTCGGGGGCGACGCGTCCGGTTCGGGGGCGGCGCGGACCGGTGCGACGGCGGGCCACGGGCACTGGGCGACGGCCGACCGGAGGAGCCGGGCGGGCAAGGGATGGCCGACCGGCCCGGGGTGGGGCACGCTGGATGACATGGGTGACCGGCAGAGCGCGACGGGTCTCCGGCAGCCATGGCAGTCGAGTCAGGCGCTGCTGCTGCTTCCGGTCGCGCTGATCGCCGCGATCACCGTGGTGGAGGTCCACTCGCCCCAGGGCTTCCACCTCGCCTCCGCTCTGGTCATCGCCCCGGCGCTGACCGCGTCGTTCGCCGGCCCGCGGACGACGGCGGCGGTCGGGGCGCTGACCGTGGTGGCACAGAGCCTCATCGGGCTGCTGCACGGCGAGCTGACCACCGCCAACCGCATCGTGCAGCTCATCACCCTCACGGTGCTGTCCGTGCTGGTCGTGATCTACTGCGCGATCCGGGACCGGCGGCACGCGCAGCTGGTCCGGGTCCGCTCGGTGGCCGAGGCCGCGCAGCACGTCCTGATGTGGCCGCTGCCGGAGCAGATGGGCTTCGTACGGATCGCCTCCCTGTATCTGGCGGCCGAGGACGAGGCCCAGATCGGCGGCGACCTGTACGCGGCGACCCGCGCGTTCGGCGGGGTACGCGTGCTGATCGGTGATGTGCGCGGCAAGGGGCTGTCCGCGATCGGGGAGGCCGCCACCCTGCTGGGGGCCTTCCGTGAGGCGGCCCCCCGGCGTCCCGTGCTGACGGACCTGGCCGAGTCCCTTGAGCAGAGCGTCCAGCGCTACGCGGCCGAATCCGAACCGCCCGAGGAGGCGGGCGAGCGCTTCGCCACCGCCCTGCTGGTGGAGATCCCCGACGGGCACCCGGTCGTCAGGATGGCCACCTGCGGTCATCCGCCGCCGCTGCTGCTCTGCCAGGGCCGCAAGGTCACCGTCCCGACCCTGCGCCCCTCCCCGCCCCTTGGGGTCAGGGACTGCGGGCTGGTACCGGGATGCGGGCCGGCCGACCGTGAGCTGGACGAGATCCCCTTCGAACCCGGCGACACCCTGCTGCTGTACACCGACGGCGTCATCGAGGCCCGCGACGCCGACGGCCGTTTCTACCCGCTGGCCGAGCGCGTCGCCCGGTGGTGCGACGCGCCGCCGGACACCCTCGTCCAGCATGTGCAGCGCGATCTGGTCGCCCACACCGGCGGCCGCCTGGACGACGACGCCGCCCTGGTCGTGCTGCACCGCACCTCCGCGGTCCGCGGGCGGCAGCACGTGCGGATCGTCGAGACGGGCGTCTTCCGCCCGACCACCGACCCAGGACCCGCCACCCGCTGACCGGGGCCGGAACCCGACGGGTCCCGGCCCCGGGAGGTCACGGCTTGCGGGCCACCGCTCCGTACATCGCGATGTCCTCGTCGCGGATGCCCTGCTCGCCCGTGCCGTCCGGGTGCCACTTGTGGACCTGGACGATGCCCGGCTCGACCAGGTCGAGGCCCTCGAAGAACGCGTGGGCCTCGTCTATGGTGCGCAGCCGCATCGGCATGTTCCGGGCCGCGTACTCGCGGGCGACGCGGCCCACCTCCTGCGGCGCGAACTCGGCGGTGCCGATGGACATCGCCAGATAGCTGCCGGAGGGCAGCGGCTCCAGCAGACGGCGCACGACACCGACCGCGTCGTCCTCGTCGAGCATGAAGTGGACGATGGCGATCACCGTGAGCGCCACCGGCTTGCCGAGGTCAAGGGTCTCGCGCAGCTCCGGGGCGTCCAGGATGGCGCCCGGGTCGCGGAAGTCGGCCTCGATGTACGCCGTCCTGCCCTCGGGGGCGCTGGCCAGCAGCCCCTGGGAGAGGGTGAGGACGATCGGGTCGTTGTCCACGTAGACGACCCGCGCCTCAGGGGCCACCGCCTGCGCGATCTCGTGCAGGTTCGGAGAGGTGGGGATGCCGGTGCCGACGTCCAGGAACTGGCGCACGCCCGCCTCCTCGGCGAGCCAGCGCACGGCCCGGTTCATCCAGTCCCGGTTGGCGCGCATGTGGATGGGCAGGGCGGGCCACTCCCGCGCCATGGCGTCGCCCGCCTCCTTGTCAGCGGGGTAGTAGTCCTTGCCGCCCAGGATGTAGTCGTAGATCCGGGCGGAGTGGGCGTTCTCGGTGTCGATGCGGTCGGCCGGCCATCCGTTGTCGGGCAACGCCGTGTCTCCCATTCGAGTCGGGGATGCAGCAGGGGATCGATGGAACAAGCAGCTACAACGCAGCTATAACAAGTCGGTTCACAGGAGGAAGTCGGCATCACCCGACTTCACACCCGTGAGGAAACTGGTCATTTCGCGGGGGGTGAAAACCAGCGCCGGGCCCTCGGGGTCGGTCGACTGGCGCACGGCGACGCGTCCGTCGGCGAGCTTCTTCACTTCCACGCAGGCGCCGCCGGCGTCGTCGCTCCACGGCTTGGTCCAGCCGCGCGCGCCGAGTTCCCGGGATGGCATGCCGTTGTGTATGGGGTGGTGCACGTCAGAGCTCCTTGCGTATCGCACCGAGGACGGCCTCGGTCTTTCTGGCGGGCGCCGCCTGGGCGCCCAACCGGTCCAGGGACTCTCGGTACACCACTACATCGTCGCGCTTGTCCAGATAGACGGCGCCGACCAGGCCGTTGAGGTAGACGATGTCGGGGAGTTCGGGTGCCCGGAACCGGAAGAGGTGGTAGGCCCCGGCCCGCATGGCGGGATGGGGGCCGTTGGCGAACGGCATGATCTGCAGGGTCACCTGCGGCAGCCGGTTGACCTCGATGAGATGGTCGATCTGCGCGCGCATCACGTCGGGGCCGCCCACCGGCCAGCGCAGCACCGTCTCGTCCATCACGATCCACACCCGCGGCGGCGCCTTGCGCACAAGGAGTTCCTGGCGGCGCATGCGCAGCGCGACCCGTCGCTCCGTGGCGTCCGCCGACGCGTGTGGATTGCCCGCGCCCAGCAGGGCACGCGCGTAGGCCGGGGTCTGGAGCAGCCCGTGGACGAACTCGTTCTCGTACGCGCGGATGTGCAGCGCGGCCTGCTCCAGGCTCAGATACGCGGCGAACCAGTCCGGCATGACATCGCGGTACGTGTGCCACCAGCCGCGCTTGTTGGCCTCGCGCACGGACTGCAGGAAGGTCTCTATCTCCTCCCGGTCCGTCACGCCGTAGGTCTGCAGCAGCTTCTCGGCGTCGGCCAGCCGCAGCCTGGCCACCTTGGCGGCCTCCATACGGCGGATGGTGGAGTGGCTGACGCCGATGGCCTCGCCGGCCTCCTCATAGGTCAGACCGGCCCGGTTGCGCAGTTCCTCCAGCTGCCGGCCGAGGATCATGCGAAGGACGGAAGGAGCGCCGCCCCAGTCGGTCTCCGCGGTCACGCTTACCCCCTCGCACCAGGTTCCAGGGTCACCGTCTCACGCGGTCGGTTCCGGCGCCTCAGTCGATCACTTGTTGACGCAAGCAGCATGCACGCCACCACTTGCAAATTTCAACTTGTCGGTTGCGAGCAGATGTTGGCGGATGTCACAGTGGACCCACTGACTCGGCTCATCGAATGAGCAGGCGGAACAGCCCAGTTGGGGGAGATTGGGCTGCAATCGGGCGTCATCCGGCGCGCGTTGTCGCCCGTTCGTGCTGTGCGGCCGACCGAACCACGACGCGAGACGCCCCCCACTCAGCGAGGCCGGACGAAAGGCGTACGGCGATGACTGCGCCCTTGCTCCCCCAGCCACTGGACCGACTGCCCGACGACCGGTCCGCCGGTGCCGCACCGGCGGGGGCCTGGCAGCCGGCACCGCTGCCGGGCGGCGACAGGTCCGCGAGCCCGCATGCGGCCCCGTGGCCGCGCCGCTCGCCGCAGTCGGCGAGTTCCACCAGACCACCCGGAGGCGAGCATGCCGGTCGACTCCCTGGGCCCGACGGCCCCGACCCTCTCGCCTCCGGGTCTCAACCGCCCGGCCATGTGCACGCGCTCGATCTGCCCGCGACCCCCGCTTCGGTCGCCGCGGCACGCAGAGCCGTGCGCGCGCTGCTGACCGGCTGGGGCACCGACGAGGAGGTACGGGACAACGCCGTCCTCGTCACCTCCGAGCTGGTCACCAACGCGGTCACCCACTCGGCCAGCGAACGGATCGCCTGCCGGCTGCACAGCACCGCGGGCCGGCTGCGCATCGAGGTCGAGGACCAGAACCGTGCCGCCGCGCTGCCGGCGCCCCGGCGGCCGGACCCCAACGACCAGAGCGGACGCGGACTCCTGCTGGTCGAGGCACTGAGCCGCGACTGGGGTGTCACCGGCACCCCCCGCTCCGCACGTGTCGTCTGGGCCGAGCTGGCGACGACCACCGGCGCGGCCCCGTCACCGGCCCCCCGGCCCGACCGGCCCACCCCCCACCCGGATGAAGGACGCCCCCCAGCCCATGGACCGATGTTCACCCAGCCCTGACCCGCGCCCACGGCGCTCCGCCCGCCCGGCCGCCCCGCCGTGCGGCCGGGGTCGCGACACGGCACAGCCCTGCTCGGCCGACCCGTCCTGGACGCGCACCCGTCCAAGGCCGGGCCCGGAGCACCCGTCCGTCATCTGGTGAACCGGCGTGCCCTCACCGGCGCGGGGACACCTGCGCGAGCCATTGGGTCAGCAGGGTGTTGATCCGCTCGGGGCGTTCCTGCTGGATCCAGTGGCCGCAGCCGTCGAGCAGATGCGAGGCGGTCAGGCCGGGCAGGGTGCCGGGGAACGCCTCGATCGCGCCGGCAAGCCAGGTCGTGGAGGCGTCGAGGCCGCCGCCGACGAACAGTGACGGCTGGGTGACGGGAGCGCCGTGGAAGTCGGCGAGATCGGCCCAGTCCCGGTCCATGGCGCGGTAGCGGTTCAGTGCGCCGGTCAGCCCGGTGCGTTCGAACTCGGCTGCGTAGACGTCGAGTTCGTCTTCGCCGAGCCAGGCGGGCAGCCGACCGGCGGGAAACCGGTCGCGCAGCCTGCCGCCCGCGGCGACGAAGTGCGGATCCGGCGCCCCGGGCGCGGGCATGGTGTCGGCGGACAGGGCGGCGTAGAAGCCCGCGAGCCAGCCGCGCACATCGGGTTCGATCTCCGACTCCGCGCGGCCCGGCTCCTGGAAGTAGGAGACATAGAACTCCTCGGGGCCGCCCATCGCCGCGAACACCTCGCTGGGCCTCAGGCCGCCGGGCGGGGTGTAGGGCACGCTCAGCAGGCCCACGGCGCTGAAGACGTCGGGACGGACCAGCGCCGAGGTGGCGGCGATGGCGGCGCCCCAGTCGTGTCCGACGATCACGGCGGACCGCTCGCCCAGCGCCTGCACCACGGCGACGTTGTCCGCCACCAGTTCGAGCATTCGGTACGCGTCGGCCTCGGCGGGTTTGGAGGAACGGCCGTAGCCGCGCACGTCCACGGCGACGGCCCGGTAGCCGGCGGCGGCCAGCACGGGCAGCTGGCGGCGCCAGGAGTACCAGGACTCCGGGAATCCGTGCACGAGGAGCACCAGCGGCCCGGTTCCCTGTTCCACCAGATGGGTCCGGCCCGCCGGGGACGGCACCAGGCGATGGACGGCGTGCGAAGGGGTGGTCTGCGGCATGGTTCCTCCCAGACGATCGGGGACTGCTGGCCCGATCATGCGGGAGCCGGATTCCGCCGCCGAGCGACGTTGCCGGTTCGGCAAACTCCGCACCACGGCCCGAGCGGCCGGCCGGCCCGGCTCCGCGATCGGAAGTCGCAGGGGCGTCGGGCGCATTGCCGCCCGCCTGTGTTCTCCGTCACCACCGCGCGCAATGCGGTTCTCCGCGTCCTGCCACAAGGCCGCCTGCGCGCAGACCGCGGCGGCCTGTATTGCGGACCGAGACCTACCCTGGGCCCATGGTGCACAGCGGCGAGGGGCCGCGGGCGGCGGCGGCCCGGCTCACCGGGCGGGCGGCGACGCGGGTGCGCTCGCTGTCCGGCACGCTGAGCGAGGTCGGCCTCGACGGCGGGCCGGTCGTGGTCGTCAAACAGGCCGGCGCTCCGCGCGCCGTGGCCGCCGAGGTGGCCGGGCTGCGCTGGCTGGCCGCCGCGGAGACGGTCCGGCTGCCGGCCGTGCGCGGCCATGACGCGCGATGGCTGGTGCTCGACCGCGTCCCGACCGGGCGGCCGGGCCCCGGCGCCGCGGTCCGGTTCGGCCGCGCACTGGCAGGACTGCACGCCGCCGGGGCGCCCGCCTTCGGCTGCCCGCCGCCCGGCGGCCCCGAGGAGGCGTACATCGGCCGCGCCCCGATGCGCAACGCCCCCGGTGCCCACTGGCCGTCCTGGTACGCCGAGCACCGGGTGCTGCCCTATCTGCGCGCGGCCGACGCCGGCACCCTGCGTCGGGGCGAGGCCGGCGTCCTGGACCGCGTCTGCGAGCGGCTGCCCCTGCTGGCGGGCCCCGCCGAGCCCCCGGCCCGGCTGCACGGCGACCTGTGGCACGGCAATGTGCTGTGGGGCGGCGACGGTCACGTCCGGCTCATCGACCCGGCCGCGCACGGCAGGCACCGGGAGACCGACCTCGCGATGCTCCGGCTGTTCGGCTGTCCCCACCTGGAGCGGGTGCTCGACGGATACCAGGAGACCACGCCCCTGGCGGACGGCTGGCGCGAACGCGTCGGGCTGCACCAGTTGTTCCCGCTGCTGGTCCACGCGGTGCTGTTCGGGCGCGGCTACGCGGAAGAGGCCCTCACGATCGCCCGGCGGCTCCTGACGGCCTGACACGGGTCAGCGGTGGCCGCTTGTGACCGACGTCATGTGCCGGACGGGTTTGCGTTTTCCGGGCATCCGAGGAACATCGCCGCGCCGCTGCCTTGATACGGCCTTAATTCGGGCTGAGATCACAGAGAGTAAGGAAACCAACCAGGCGTTCGAATCGTATAAATGCATGGAAGCTGAAACAGGGAGAGACCATGCAACCGTTCACGCTCAACTACGCCCGCCCGGCTGTGCAGTTGGATGTCACCACTCCGTACATGTACGACTCCGGACTGCAGTTGAACGTGCTCCCCGACGGCCGCCTCGCCGCGACCGACCACGCGACATTGAGAGCGCTGGGGACCACGACCTCCACGGCCGGCTCCAAGACGCACTTCGACGACTGACCGCGAGTTCTCGCAATGACCGTGCTCATTCTGACCAGTGAAGAGGATGTGACGGCGGACATGGTGGTCCTTCGGCTCCATGAGACCGGGGTGCCGGTGGTCCGCCTCGATCCAGCGGATCTCACCACCGGGGTCGCCCTGTCCGCAGAGTACGTGCGGGGCGTCTGCCACGGCCATCTGTCCGTCGCGGGCCGGCTGGTGAGCCTGGCCGGTCTGCGCTCCGTCTGGGTGCGCAGACCGGGCCTTGCCGCGGCCCGGGCGGCCCAGCCGTCCGCCTGGCTGACCGAGGAGGCATCCCAGGCGCTGTACGGCATGCTGCGCTGCACCGAGGCACGCTGGATGAACCATCCCGACGCCGCCCGGCGGGCCCGCCACAAGCCGTGGCAGCTCGGGCTCGCGCAGCGCAGCGGGCTGCCCGTGCCCGCCACTTTGATCACGACGTTCCCCCAGGCCGCCCGGGAGTTCTCGGAGCGCTTCCCGGACCTCGTGGTCAAGCCCGTCTCCGGCGCGCACCCCAAGGAGCCGCCCCGGGCGGTGCCGACCAGCAGGGTCGCGCCGGACACCGACTTCTCGGCCGTCGCGTTCGGTCCGACCCTGCTGCAGCGCAGGGTGCCGAAGCGGGCCGACATCCGGCTGACCGCCGTCGGCGACCGGCTGTTCGCCGCGCGCAAGGCCGTGGAGCCGGATGCCGACCCGGACGACGTGGACGTGCGTTTCACCCCGTCCCTGTCCCCCTGGAGTGCCGTGGAGGTGCCCCCACGGGTCGCGACGGCCGTCCACACCTATCTCCGCGGCGCCGAACTCGCCTATGGGGCGTTCGACTTCGCCGAGGACGCGGACGGCGTCTGGTGGTTCCTCGAGTGCAACCAGTCGGGCCAGTTCGGCTTCGTCGAGATGGACACCGGCCAGCCGATCGCCGGCGCCATCGCCCAGTGGCTGGCGTCCGCGCCCGACGGCACCCGCCCGTCGGGCGACGCACCACGAAGGCCGGCGCCGTGAGGGCCCGCCGGGTACGTGGTGCCGCCCCGCCGCCGCGGCACCGCCGTCCACCGCCCGCCGCGCGGCTCAGGGGCCCGGCAGCGGGTGCACGCGCTGCCACTGCGAGGGCGGGGCCGCGGGCGGCGGCAGCGCGGCACCGGGCGACCGCAGCGGCAGCATGACCGCCTCCACTTCCCTGCGCAGGCGGTCAGCCTCTTCGCGTACTCCTGCGGGTACGTCGCCGCGTTCCGCGACGAGCCGGTCGTAGATGGGGGAATCCTGGAACACCCGTCAAAGCGCCTTTCCGAGCACGGCCCATGGACATGGGCACAGCTGACGAGTGTAAGGACCGACGCCAGTCCTGGTGCGGTCCTGGTAAAGGTTCCCCCACAGGACTTGATGCCGCGACCGCGGGCCGGGCGTGCGGGCGGACGGCGCGGCCGTCAGCCGGCGAGCGGGAGTCCGCTCTGCTCGCCGGTACCGCGCGTCCGGATCAGCAGGGCGTCGGCCCGGGCGATGGCCTCGCGGACGTCCGTGGTGCCCGTCATCGCGCACAGGCCGCGGGTCACCTCCGCCAGTTCCCGCGCCGCCGCCGGCGTCGGCCGTTCGGCCTGGCCGATCCGCAGCGAGGCGTAACGGGTCAGCAGCTTTCTGACGACCTTGGGGTCCAGGACCGGCACGTGACTGCCCCTCTCTCTTGTTATGCGCTGCGTATGCCCGGGAAACGGGAGTTCAATCCCCCTTCCTCCCCATCCCCTCCATCCCGCCCTTCCCGCCCTTCCCTCACATCCCTCACTTCCCGGGCACGCGCAGGGCGCGGCGGCGCGCGTCCCTCGGTCAGGCGGTCCCGCGGTGCGGGTCCGGGTAGGCGCCGCCGCGGCGCAGGAGTTCCTCGTGCCGGCCGATCTCGCGGACCGTGCCGCCCGCCCTCACCACGATCCGGTCGGCACCGCGCACGGTGGACAGACGGTGCGCCACCACGAAGGGGCACCGACGAAACACTCGTCGTACGGGGACGAGTTGACGGACGCTCTGACCAGGTCGCGAGCGAGGGGCGCCTCGTCCGGCGGGAAAAGATCTCCGGCAGCGTGGGAGACGATCTCCGCGCAAGGGTGCATCGTCCCTGGTCAGAGAGTTCCGTCGGTGCGCCACGAAGGCGGTGCGACCGTGCGACAGCCGTGCGAGAGCCTGCTGGACGAGCGCATCGGACCGGGTGTCCAGCGCCGACGTCGCCTCGTCCAGTTACCAGCGCCCGAGGGTCCCGGATGAGCACGCGGGCGATGGCGAGGCGCCGGCGCCGGCTTCCGGAGAGCCGGGCGCCGCGCCCGCCGGCCGAACGAGCACCGCCCCGGCCGGCCGAGCAAACGCTCTCTGACCAGCCGTCGCGGTCCTACGTCGCTCAGCCGTCGCGGACCTGCGTCCGGTCCGCACGCGCGATCCGGTGCCGTCCGTATGACGGACGAGGCGACGACGAGGAGACGGAGCGGGTGGCTACTCCCCCAGTGCGCGGGCCAGTTCCCTGGCGGCCCGGTCGACCTCGGGTCCGTCGCCCGGCGGCAGGTGGCGGATCAGGGCCCGGCCCGACCGGACGGCCTCCCGGGCGTTGCGCTCCCAGACCACATGGTTCTCCCGGCGGTTGAGCAGCTTGGGGTAGACGGCGGCCGTTTCCTCCCACTGGCGTGCCGCCACGATGCTGCCGAGGAGTTCGATGATCTGGGCGCGGCAGGCGATGCGGGGCTGTCGGGCCAGTTCCCACAGGAAGGGCACGGTGACGGCCGTGGCCTGTTCCACGACGAATCCGTACTGGCAGATGCGGGTGCGCAGTTCACCGAGTGCCTGCCGGGCGCGGTCCTCGTCGCCGCGGGCGATGATGTGCAGCAGCAGCGGGATGCCCTCGGCGGATCCGGTGGAGTCCTTGAACTCGTGCCAGGGCACCTCGTCGACGGCCGCCAGCGGAGCGGCCGCCGCCCGGAGCGAGGCCGTCGCGGGTTCGGTCCGCCCCGTGCCGGAGGGGTTGGTCCGAGGCGCAGGCGATGACACGGCGTCTCCCTGATTCGCGGTCAGGTCGTGACGCCGACGGCGGGACCGGCGTCGCCGTCATTATTCACGTCGACGACGCCTGCGTGCAATTGCACGGGAAATTGCGCGAAAAGTGGGTAGGAACACGGGGCCCGCCCCGGCGGCCCCGCGACAGGCGAGCGTCCGCTCCCCGGGGCGGGACATGAACCACAAGGAGGCTGTGATGTCACCGGTGCCGAACGGGGTGCGAGCCAGCTCGCTCGACGTGCGATGGATCAAGAGCAGGCGCAGCAATGCCGAGGGCAACTGCGTGGAGGTCGCGGCCCTGTCCGGCGGCTATGTCGCGGTCCGCAACTCCCGCGACCCGGACGGCCCCGCGCTCGTCTACACGCCCGCCGAGATGGCCGCCTTCCTGGCGGGCGCGAAGGACGGCGAGTTCGACAATCTGCTGTAGCCACGCTCCGGCGGCGCACCCTGCCCGGAACCCAACGCCCCACATGTGCCCGGGACATGGGCCGAGGTGCGCCGCTTGCGTTAGTCTGACGGTCTCCATCGCCGGTCTGCCGGGAGCAAGGATGTCAGCCGAGTCCCCTCGTGTCTCGCGCCTCGAACCCTATCTGGACCGCGCCGAACCCGCCCCGACTTTGCTGAAAATGCTGGTAGGCGTCCAACTGGCGGGGTTCCGCGAGGACGCGGGGCTGGCCCAGGAACAGGCGGCGCGGACCCTCGGCTTCAGCCCGGCGAAGCTGTCCCGCATCGAGTCGGGCAAGGGCCGCAGGCCCCCGTCCGAGGCCGACGTACAGGCCCTGCTGACGCTGTACGGCACGGACCCGTACGAGTCCTCGGTCCTGCTGAGGCTGTTGCGGCGGGCCGGTGAGCCGGGCTGGTGGCAGCGGTACGACAAGCGGCTGATGCCCGAGTGGTTCGACCGGCTGGTCGGTCTTCAGGAGGCCGCCGTCGCGATCCGTACCTTCGAGATCCAGTACGTTCCCGGTCTGTTGCAGACGCCGGACTACGCCCGTGCGGTGGTGCGGCGCGGCCTTCCGACGGCACCCGAGAACGAGGTGCGCAGGCGCGTCGAACTACGCGTGCGCAGGGCGGAGTTGCTGCGTCGTCCGGACCCTCCCCAGGTGTGGGTGATCATCGACGAGTCGGTGCTGCTGCGTGTCCTGGGCGGCCCCGAGGTGATGCGCGAGCAACTGGAGCATCTGCTGCGGATGGCCCAACGGCCGCATGTCACGCTGCAGATCGTCCCGCTGGACGTGACGAACGCGTCGGCGCCCGCGATCCCGGTCACCTATCTGCGGTTCGGCGGCCTCGATCTGCCCGATGTGGTGTACCTGGAGCACATCAGGAGCGCCAACTTCCTTGAGGACCGGGACGAGACCGAGGAGTACCGGGTGGCCCTGGACCGGCTGGCCGACGAGGCGTTGCAGCCGCGGCAGTCCGTCGACCTGCTGGACCGGATCATGAGGGAACGCTACCCGGCCCCCTGACGGGCCGTGCGCACACGGCTCGCCTCCGTTTCGCCAGGGCCCCTCCAACCGATGCGGCCGACGCCGCCGAACTCGATCCACTCGTGGGTGAGTTGGCGCGGGGCCACCTCCGAGTCCGGCCGCCATGTCGACACCTCGACGAGGCCGGGCTCCAGGATGTCCAGGCCCTCGAAGAGTTCCGCGACGTCCTTCTCCTGCCGCACCCGGCCCCAGTTCCCCTGGGTGGTCTGGTCCATGAAGTCGGTGACGAACGTGCGGACCTCGGCGTCCTCGCTGACCAGTTGGCACATCACCAGGAAGCTCCCGGGGGCGAGGCGCTCGGCCACCCGGCGGGCCAGGGCCTGCGGGCCGTCGGTGTCACTGTCCGGGAGGCAGTGCATGACCGAGACGAAGAGCACGCCCACCGGCCGGCTGAAGTCGATGAGCCGCTGGGTCTCGGGGTGCCCGAAGATCCCTTCGGTGTCACGCATGTCGGCCTGGATGACGGCGGTGCGCTCGTCCTGCTCCAGCAGCGCCCGGCCGTGCACCAGCACCATGGGGTCGTTGTCGACGTAGACCACATGGGAGGTGGGGTCGACGGACTGGGCGACCTGGTGCACATTGTCCTGGGTGGGCAGCCCTGAACCGTGGTCGAGGAACTGCCGGATGCCGTAGTCCCGGGCCAGGGTCCGCACGACGCGCTGCAGGAAGCGGCGGTTGTTGAGGGCGAGCCGCCGGGTGCTCGGGACCACCTTGTCCAGCTCTTCGCACGCCGCCCGGTCGGCCGCGTAGTTGTCCTTGCCGCCGAGGTAGTGGTCGTACATCCGCGCGGCCGTCGGCACGGTGGGGTCTATCTCCCTGGACGGCTGGTCTCCCGCGTGCATTGCTCCCCCGGTACGTACTCTGTGCCAACTGGCCGGTGATAACAGGGAGTACATACTAGGGAGTGCGGCGTACTCGTGGCATGCCCACGCGCGCACGATCTGTGAAACCCTCGCCCAGGACCGGCGGACCGCGCCGGTCGTCACGTTCGGCACCCTGGAGAGGCAGCGCGATGCGCATCGGACTGCTCGGCACCGGCCCTTGGGCCCAGATGGTCCACGCCCCCGCCCTGAGCGGGCACGACGAGGTGGAGTTCATAGGGGTGTGGGGGCGGCGCCCGGACGCCGCCGCCGAACTGGCGGACCGGCACGGGACCCGGGCCTACGCCGACGTGGACGCCCTGCTCGCCGACGTGGACGCGGTCGCCGTGGCGCTGCCGCCGGACGTCCAGGCCGCGCTCGCCTCGCGGGCGGCCAGCGCCGGACGCCATCTGCTGCTGGACAAGCCGCTCGCCGCCACGGTGGCGCACGGCCGGGAGGTCGTGGAGGCCGCGCGGCGCGCCGAGGTCGCCTCCGTGGTGTTCTTCACCACCCGGTTCCAGCCCGAGGCCGGCGCCTGGATCGCCGAACAGGCCGAGAAGGGCGGCTGGTTCACCGCGCGGGCGCAGTGGCTGGGCTCGGTGTTCACCACGGACAGCCCGTTCGGGGCGTCGCCGTGGCGCCGGGAGAAGGGCGCGCTGTGGGACGTCGGCCCGCATGCCCTGTCCGTGCTGCTGCCGGTGCTGGGCGATGTGCGCCGGGTGAGCGCGGCGGCGCACGGCCCCGGGGACACCGCGTATGTCGTCCTCGACCATCTCGGCGGCGCTTCCAGCACCTTGACCCTGAGCCTGACCGCCCCGCCGGCGGCGGCCGGTGCCACCGTCGAACTGCGGGGCGAGGCCGGGGTGAGCACGCTGCCGGACAGCGCGGACGGCGCCCTCGCGGCCTTCGGCCGGGCCGTGGACGCGCTGCTGGCCGCAGCGCGCACGGGCCGACCGCACCCGTGCGACGCGGCGTTCGCCCTCAGGGTGACCGAGATCCTGGCCACAGCGGACTCTCTGCGAGGCGACCGCCCGGTCCCGACCCCCGCCTGAACGCTCCGCTGGATACGCCGCGCTCTGCCGTCGGTCGACCGCGGCACCGGCCTAGCTGCTCACGCCCACCCGGCGGAGCCGCACATCGATACAGCCCCGCACCCCTTCAGCGCGCTGCCGCACCCCAACCGACTTCACCAGGCCCGCTACACGCCACCGACACCGGCCCCTGCCGAACACTCCGCCGGACCCGCCACGCCCCGCCGTCCATCGACCGCGGCACCGTCATGGCAGGTCACGCACACCCGGCAGAGCCGCACATCGATACAGCCCCGCACCGGCGCTGTCCGACTGGTGTCAGTCGTCTCCGGGGGCCAGGTGGAATTGGACCCGTTCTCGTACGACGGGGTATCCGGCCCTCGCGAAGTGCGCGGCCATGGGGAAGTTGCCTCGGTCGGTCGCCGCGGCGATGGCCTCCGCTCCACGCTCGGCCAGGAAGTGGGTGCACTCGGCGAGCAGGTCGTGGGCGTACCCGTGTCCGCGCTGTTCCGGCAGGACCCCGATGAACCCGATGCAGGGCCCCCCGGGGTTGTGCGCGGGAATGTGGATGCCGACGGGCTCGCCCCGCGGGGTGTGCGCGACCTGCCACCACTCGCGCGGCGACGGACACCACCGGAAGAAGTCGATCTCCTCCTGGGCGGCCCGTTCCACTCCGCCCTGCTCGATGGCCCGGCGGGCGTGGGCGTCCAGGGTGACGGAGTGGATGCGGCGCAGGGCGTCGAAGAACACCGCGTCGTCGGGCTCGCGGCGGAAGACGAGCCGTCCCGGCCGTGCGGGCAGTCCGCACGGCGGCGTCCACCGGTAGACGAAGCGCTCCACCAGGGGCCGGTACCCGGCCGCCCGGGCGGCGGCGAAGCGGGTCTCGGCAGCGGCCTTCAGGGCGGGTACGTCGCGCCAGCCGCCGGGCAGGTCGAATTCGAGGTCGTCGACCTGCCAGGGCGCGCTCCGCAGCAGTTCGGCCCCCGCCTCCTCCTCGCCCTCGGCCACGTCGAACCAGTTGACCGCGAGGGGCCGGGCGTCATCGGGTCCGCCCCACCAGGCGGCCCGCGCCACCACCCGCCCGTCGCGCAGGGCCACCCGCTTCCAGTCGGGGCGGTGCCGGGTCCGCCGGTGCGCCTCGCGTGCGCGCAGCGGGTCGGGCAGGGCGTCGAAGAGGTGGACGGTGTGCTCGTCGAGCGTCTGGATGACCGGATCGGTCATGGATTCCTCCGGGATGCGTACGAACGGATGCGCTCCCGGTCAGATCAGACGTGGCACGCCGGGGCAACGGGGAGGGAGCGCTGGGTGAGCTTGGACCACATGGCACTCGCCTCCTTCCGTCGGGCCTCGGGCGTGCGCCGCCACCGTATCGGCGGGCCGCGCACCGGGTCCACCGCTTTTCCGGTGGCGGTCCGGGCGCCCCGCGCGTCGCCCGGGGGCTCGTGGGCGGCCGGGTGCCTCGGCCGGGCGTAACGTGGGCATGTGGGAAGGGTCCGCGGTCGGCCCTGGCGCCGGTACCTGGACGAGCGTGGCTGGCTGCGGGGCGCGCCGCCGCCGCGCTGGGTGCGGGTGCTGCCCGTCGCCCTGCTCGCGTGCGTCACCACGGCCACCCTGCTCAGCCGCAACGCGCTCGACATCGGTTTCCTGCTGGGGGCGATCCCGCCGCTCACCGTCCTGTCGTACGGGCCGCTGACCACTGCGGTCATGGGCGCCCTGGTGGTGGCCGTGATGAACATGCCGGCCACCCATCTGAACCGGCCCGGCAACACCGATCTGCTCACCATCGTCTTCGTCGTGCTGCTGAGTGTGTTCGTCTCCTATGTGCGCAGTCAGCGGGACGCCCAGCTGGTCACCGAGCGGACGGTCGGGCGGGCCGTGCAGCGGGCCATCGCGCCGCCGCTGCCCCAGCGGGTCGGCGATGTCGCCTGCTCGGGGCTGTACCGGGCCGCCCAGCGCGGGACGCTGGTCGGCGGGGACTTCTTCGACGTACGCGACGGCCCGCACGGGGTCCGGGCGGTGATGGCCGATGTGCAGGGGCACGGGCTGGTCACCGTGCCCACCGTGGTCTCGCTGCTGGGCGCGTTCCGGGAGGCGGTGCTCGACCAGCCGGACCTGGAGAGGGTCGCCGCCCGTATGGACCGCAGACTGGCGGCGGACTCGGCGGGCGATCGGCACGCCGAGATGTTCGCCACCGCCGTACTGCTGGAGTTCTCCGCAGACGTCCGCGATGTGCGGATCGTGGTCCGCGGGCATCCGCCGCCGGTGCTGCTGCGCGACGGGCAGGCCCGCGAGATCGGGGTCAGTCCGGGCCTTCCGTTGGGTCTCGGCCCGCTCGGGTTCGATCCGCCCAAGGAGGTCACCGTGGGTCTGGAACCCGGTGACCGGCTGTTCCTGGCCTCGGACGGGGTGTGGGAGGCACGGGACGCCTCCGGTGCGTTCTACCCGCTGGCCGAGCGGCTGCGTACGCTCGCCGCCGAGGACCCGGCCACGCTGACCTCCCGCGTGTGGGCGGACCTCCTGGAGCACTCCGACGCCGTCCGGGACGACGCGACCATGCTCGTCCTCACCCCGCTGCCCTCCCGGTGAGCCGCGCCGGGCGCCGGAGCGAGGTTCAGCCGATGTCCCACAGGAAGCGGTGGGTGTGAATGCCGAAGTACGGGAACGACTGGATCTGCCGTACGCCCTCGATCGGCCGCACCACGTCGTTGACGAAGTCGAGCAGGTCCTTGGGGCCGGGGGTGACGACCTCGGCGAACAGATCGAAGCCGCCGGAGGTCAGCACCGCGTAGATCACCTCGGGGTGTTCGGCCAGTTCGTCGGCGACGGCGCGCGGGTCGCCGTCCACGCCGATGCCGAGCAGCGCCATGGCCTGACCGCCCATGGCCATCGGGTCGGTGACGCCGACGACCTGGACGGCCCGGGAATCCAGCAGCCGTTGCAGGCGCTGCCGGGCCGCCGAGGCGGACAGGCCGACCTTCGGGCCGAGGTCGGCGTACGCGATGCGTCCGTCGGTCTGCAGTTCCCGCAGGATGGCCCGGTCGATCTCGTCCACGTTCGTCCCCTCCCACTGTCGGCCCGGCTCCGCCCCACCTTATCGGCGTCCCTCGGCCGAACAGGAGGACGACGGAACAGGAGGACGACGGAACGCGGGAAGCGTACGCGCCGTAAAGCGCCAGGGCACGCCACCCCTTCCCCGGCATAGAAATATCTACAAGGATTCATAGGCCGGGTCGGTGTGCCGCATCGTGCGGTTATCTCGTGCGCCCGGCATCCGGAGCGGCAGATGACGGACGCGACGTGGATGCGGGGCGTGGAGTGGCTGGCGGCGGCCTCCTGCGACCCCCGGACCTGCAAGCGGGAGTGGGACCAGGGCGACGGCATCGCCCTGCTGGAGGCGGGACGCTACTGGGATGTGCTCAGCGTCCCCGACGAGTTGGGGCTGCTCACCCTGGACCTGCTGTGGAGCCCGTCGCTGCCCCTGCCGGGCCCCACGCTCGCGGACGGCGGCGCCCACCGGGTCGGCTTCTTCCTGCCGCCCGACCCGGGCAGCCGCTGGGTCGGGGCCGGGCTGCGGCACGCGAGCAAGGGCGCATGGGTCGCGGTGCCGCCGCCGTACCGTCCGGCCGGGCTCATGGAGTGGCTGGTCCCGCCGGACGGCTCCGGCGCCCTGCACGCCCCGACCGCGCTGGAGGTGGCGCTGCGCCAGGCGCACGGCACCCTGGCCGTCCTCCAGCCGCCGGACCTCGGCTGAGCCCGGCGGTCGCGCACGCCCAGGGGCGCTCGGCGGATCCGCGGCGGCGCTCAGCAGATCCGCGGCAGCTGCTCCCCGAGCGGCATGTCGACCACCCGGGTGCCGCCCAGGCCGGTGCGGGCCACCACCATCCCGGGGTGCTCCGCCACCGTCTCGCCGATGATCGCGGCCTGCGCGCCCAGTGGATGCGCCCGCATCGCCGCCAGCACGGCGTCGGCGTGCTCGCGCGGGACGAACGCCACCAGCTTGCCCTCGTTGGCGACGTAGAAGGGGTCGAGGCCCAGCACCGCGCAGGCGCCGGCCACCGCCGGCGGGACGGGCACGGCCCGTTCCGCGATGACGACACCGGTGCCCGACGCCCTCGCGATCTCGTTGAGGCAGGCCGCGATTCCCCCGCGGGTGGGATCGCGTAGGACATGCAGATCCGGGGTCACGGCCAGCATGTCCGCCACCAGGCCGCCGAGCGCCGCGCAGTCGCTGACGATCTCGACCCCGAACTCCAGTCCCTCGCGCACGCTCATGATGGCCACGCCGTGCACCCCGACCGGCCCGCTGACGATCACCACGTCGCCGGGCACCACCCGGGCCGGGCGCAGATCGACACCGTCCGGGATCAGGCCGATGCCGGCCGTGTTGACGAAGAGGCCGTCGCCGTGCCCGGACTCGACCACCTTGGTGTCGCCCGTCGCGACCTCCACGCCCGCGGTCCGCGCGGCGGCGCCGAGCGCATCGGCCACCTGGGCCACGGTCTCGATCTCCACCCCCTCCTCCAGGATGAATCCGCAGGAGAGGTAGGCGGCCCGGGCGCCGCCCATGGCGAGGTCGTTGACGGTGCCGTTGACGGCGAGGTCGCCGATGCTGCCGCCGGGGAAGAACAGCGGCCGCACCACGAAGGAGTCGGTGGAGAAGGCCAGCCGGACCCCGCCGAGACACAGCGATGCCGCGTCGCCCAGTTCGGCGAGGGCCGCACCGCCGAAGGCGGGCGCGAAGACCTGCTCGACCAGTTCCGCGGAGAGGGTGCCCCCGCCGCCGTGGCCCATGACCACGCGGGGCCGGTCGCGCAGCGGGGCCGGGCAGGTCCAGCCGGTCACGTCCAGGGTGTCGGTGGTGTCAGGCAACGGGGCTCGCCTCCCGGGGCGCGGGCGTGGTCCGAAGACGTCGGTAGAGGTGGTAGGCGGCGCAGGCACCCTCGCTGGAGACCATGGTGGCGCCGAGCGGGGTGCGCGGGGTGCAGCGGGTGCCGAACATCTCGCACTCATGGGGTTTGAGCAGTCCCTGGAGCACCTCGCCGCTGCGGCACTCGGCCGGCTCCAGGGTGCGGATGCCGTCGACGCGGAACCGCAGTTCGGCGTCGTAGTCGCGGTATCTGCCGGACAGCCGCCAGCCGCTGTCGGGGATCACTCCGATGCCCCGCCAGGAGCGGTCGGTGACCTCGAAGACGTCCTCCAGCACGGCCTGCGCGGCGGGGTTTCCCTCGTCTCGCACGGCCCGCGGGTAGGCGTTGTCGACGGTGTGCTCGCCGCGCTCCAGCTGCGCCACGCTCCGGCGTACGCCTTCCAGGATGTCCAGCGGTTCGAAGCCGGTGACGACGATGGGCACCCGGTGGCGCTGCGCCAGTTCGGGATACTCGCCGAGGCCCATGACGGTGCACACATGCCCGGCGGCGAGGAAGGCCTGCACCCGGCAGCTCGGCGAACGCATGATCGCCTCGATGGCCGGGGGCACCCGCACATGCGAAACCAGCAGGCTGAAGTTGCGGATGCCCAGTTTGCGGGCCTGGTGGACGGTCATCGCGTTGGGCGGCGCGGTGGTCTCGAAGCCGATGCCGAAGAACACCACCTCGCGGTCCGGGTGTTGCTGCGCGATCCGCAGGGCGTCCAGCGGCGAGTAGACGACCCGTACGTCGCCGCCCTCCCCGCGCACCTGGAACAGGTCGCGGTCCGTCCCGGGCACCCGGAGCATGTCGCCGAAGGAGCAGAAGATCACCCCGGGCCGGGAGGCGATCTCCAGGGCCTTGTCGATGACCTCCAGCGGTGTGACACACACAGGGCAGCCCGGGCCGTGAATCAACTCGACCTGTTCGGGCAGGAGTTGGTCGATGCCGTGCCGGATGATGGAGTGCGTCTGGCCGCCGCACACCTCCATCAGCGCCCATGGCCTGGTCACCGTGTCATGGATCTCGTCGAGCAGCCTCCGGGCCAGCTCCGGGTCCTGGAACTCGTCGATGTACTTCACCGGTGGGCCTCCTCGCCCGTGTGCGCGGCGCCCGCGCCCGCGGCCGCCTCCCAGGGGTCGCCGAACTCCTCCTGGAGCATGCCGAGTTCGGCGAAGAGTTCGAGCGTCTGCCGGGCCGAGTCCTCGTCGAGCCGTTGCAGCGCGAAGCCGACGTGCACGATGGCGTACTCGCCGACCTTCAGGTCGGGCAGGTATTCCAGGCACACCTCCTTGACCACACCGCCGAAGTCGACGGTGGCCATCCGGGTGCCGTCCCGCTCGTCGATGTCCAGCACTCTGCCGGGTACCGCCAGGCACATGGGCCTCTCCTCGCTGTCAGGTCGTGCGTCGGTCGTCAGAGGGTCGTTGCGCCCGGACCGCCGGCCCAGGCGGCCACCATCAGCTGCCCGAGGGCCAGTCCCCCGTCGCCGGGCGGGACCAGGTGGTGGCGCAGCACGGTGAACCCGTCCGCCGTAAGGGCCGCGGCGCAGGCCGAGGAGAGCAGGGAGTTGAGGAACACACCGCCGGTGAGGGCGACGGTGTCCACCCCGTGCCGGTCCCGGGCCAGCAGGCAGACGCGGTGGACGAGGCCGACGACGGCGCGATGGAAACGGGCCGCGATCGACGCCGCGGGCACGCCCGCCCGCAGATCGTCGACGACCGCGGCCAGCACGGGCGCCGGGCCGGCCCGCAGCGGCCCGTCGAGCGTAGCGGCCTCGGGTACGGCGAAGGCGTACGCGGTGGTGTCCTCGGCGGGCGCGGACAGCGCGGCGGCCTCCAGTTCGACGGCGGCCTGCGCCTCGTAGCCGGCCCGGTGGCACACGCCGGCGAGGGAGGACACCGCGTCGAACAGGCGCCCCATGCTGGAGGTGGGCACGCAGTGGATGCCGCGCTCCAACTGCCGTGAGAGCACCCTGAGTTCGTCGGTGGGGCAGGCGGCCACACAGGGCAGGTCGGCGGACCAGGCGAGCCCGGCCGCACGCAGGTGCGCGAGCGCCATGCGGTAGGGCCGGTGCACGGCGGCGTCACCGCCGGGCAGGGGGACGTAGGCCAGGTGCCCGAGACGGGTGAAGCCGGCGTAGTCCGCGAGCAGGAACTCCCCGCCCCACACTGCTTGGTCGTCGCCGTGGCCGGTGCCGTCGAAGGCGGCGCCGAGCACCCGCCGTGTGCCGTCGAGGCCGTGCTCCGCCATCGCGGCGGCGATGTGCGCGTGGTGGTGCTGGACGCGGACCACCTCGCGTCCCGCGGCGTTGCGCAGGGCCCACTGGGCGGAGCGGTAGCCGGGGTGCCGGTCGGCCGCGAGCAGTCCGGGCCGCACCGGTGTGATCGACTCCAGTTGTGCCACGGCCCGTGCGAAGGCCCGCTGGGTGGCGAGGTCGTCCATGTCGCCGATGTGCGCGGACAGCCAGGCCCGTCGCCCCTCACCGAGACAGCACGTGTTCTTCAGGTCGCCGCCGACCGCGAGGGCCGGGCGCACCGGAACGGGCAGGTCGAGCGGCAGCGGCGCATAGCCGCGGGCGCGGCGCACGATGAGCGGTTTCCCGTCGCACAGCCGCACCACGGAGTCGTCGCACGGCACCCGGATCGGCCGGTCGTGGGTGAGCCAGGCGTCGGCCAGGTGCGCCAGGCGTTCCAGGGCCTCCCCCTCGTCGGTGACGATCGGCTCGCCGGAGACGTTGCCGCTGGTCATGACGAGCAGCCGGGGCCCTTCGGGGTCGCCCGGCAGGCCCAGCAGGAGGTGGTGCAGCGGGGTGTAGGGCAGCATGACGCCGAGGTCGGGGCTGCCGGGTGCGACCTGCGGCGCCGGGCGCGGACCGGCGGGCCCGGCCGTTGTCCGGCGGCGCAGCAGCACGATCGGGCGGGCCGGGCCGGCGAGCAGTTCGCGTTCCGCGGCGGTGAGCGAGACCAGGTGCTCGATGTCGTCGGCGCCGCGTGCCATGAGCGCGAACGGTTTGTCGCCCCGCGCCTTGCGGCGCCGCAGCAGCGCGACGGCCTCGGGGTCGGTCGCGTCGCACGCCAGGTGGTAGCCGCCGAGTCCCTTCACCGCGAGGACCGCCCCGCGACCCAGCAGCCTGCGTGCCTCGGCCACCGGGTCCGCGTCGGTGACCTCTTCGGGGGCGCCGGCGGTCCGCGGGCGGCGGACGAGCAGCCGCAGTCGTGGGCCGCAGTCCGGGCAGGCGACGGGCTGGGCGTGGAAGCGCCGGTCGGCGGGGTCGGCGTACTCGCGGGCGCAGCGCGGGCACAGCGGGAAGCCGGCCATCGTGGTGTGCGCCCGGTCGTAGGGCAGGCCGGTGACGATCGTGAAGCGGGGCCCGCAGTGGGTGCAGTTGACGAAGGGGTGGCGGTGGCGCCGGTCGGCGGGGTCGGCCAGTTCGCCCAGGCACGCGGCGCAGGTCGCCGTGTCCGGGGGGATCAGGGCGCCGGCCCGGCCGTCGGCCCGGGAGGCGAGGATGGTGAACGCGCCGTCGCCGGTGGCGGGCACGTCCTCGTGGTCGACGCCGTCGACGCGGGCCAGCGGCGGGGCGTCCGGCGCGAGGCGGGCACAGAACAGGTCGACGGCCGCGCGGTCGCCCTCGATTTCGACGACCACCCCGTCGGGGGTGTTGGTCACGTGTCCGGTCAGGCCGAGCGAGGTGGCGAGGGCATGGACGTACGGCCGGAAGCCGACACCCTGGACCACGCCGCGCGCGGTGACCCGGCGGCGCAGGACCGTCGCGCCGGCCGTCCCGGTGACGCTCACGAGCGGAGCGGCACCGCGGCATGCACATGCCCGGCCTGCCCGTGCCCGGCGTGAACATGCCCAGCCTGCTCATGCCCGACGTGCTCATGCCCGGCGTGCTCGTGCCCGGCGTGCTCGTGCCCGGGGTGGGCGTGCCCGGGGTGGGCGTGCCCGACATGCTCATGCCCGGCCTGCCCGTGCCCGACGTGCCCGTGCCCGTGCCCGGCGCGCTCGTCCGCGGCCTGCCCATGCCCGACGTGCTCATGCCCGACGTGCCCGTGCCCGGCGTGCGCATGCCCGGCCTGCTCGTCCCCGGCGTGGGCGTGCCCGGGGTGCTCGTCCCCGACATGCTCGTCCCCGGCCTGCCCATGCCCGACGTGCTCATGCCCGGCCTGCTCGTCCCCGGCGTGGGCGTGTCCGGCGTGCGCATGCCCGGCCTGCTCGTCCCTGGCGTGGGCGTGTCCGGCGTGCTCGTGCCCGGGGTGGGCGTGCGGGCGGCCGGCCATGACCGGGGCGTGCGGCGGGACGCCGTCCGCGGCGGCCAGGGCCCGCTCCAGCAGGGTGCCCAGCCCCCGTCGCGCGCGTACCGAGGTCAGCACCACCTCGACGCCCGGGTTGACCTGTTCGACATGGGCGCGGAACGCCGCCTCGTCGAAGTCCACGGCCGCGGCGATGTCGGTCTTGGTGACGACCACCAGGTGGGCGAGCCCGAAGGCGGTGGGGTACTTCAGCGGCTTGTCCTCGCCCTCCGTAACGGAGGCGAGGACCACCCGCAGGGTTTCGCCGAGGTCGTAGGAGGCCGGGCAGACGAGGTTGCCGACGTTCTCCACGAACAGCAGCCGCGTGGGCCGCGGCAGCCAGTCGTCGACGTGCCGGGCGAGCATCCGTGCCTCCAGGTGGCACAGCCCGTCGGTGAGGATCTGCTTGACCGGGACGCCCGAACGGGCGAGCCGTGCCGCGTCGTTCTCGGTGGCGAGGTCGGCGGTGAGCGCGGCGACCGGCACGGACCGCTCGCGGGCCAGGGTGAGTTCGTGCTCCAGCAGGGCGGTCTTGCCGCTGCCGGGGCTGGAGAGCAGGTTGACGACCGTGGTGCCGCGGGCCGCGAGCCGGTCGCGCAGCACCTGCGCGGACTCGTCGTTCCTGGCGAGCACGGACTGGTGCAGATCCACCGCACGGCACATGGTTCAGCGCTCCTCGCTCGGTTCACGGGTGGCTGCCGCCGTCGTGCCGTCCTCCCAGCGCACCCCTACGATGCGCAGTTCGCGGCCGGACAGCAGGTCGATGGTCGCGCCCCGGCACCGCGGGCAGCCGAGCCGGGGCGGCATGCCGACGGCCCATTCGTGGTCGCAGGGCGTACAGCGGGCCCGTCCGGGCACCGCGTCGGTGACCAGTTCGGCGCCCTCCAACAGGGTTCCGGCGCAGGCGAGTTCGAAGGAGAAGGCGAGGGCTTCGGGTACCACACCGGCCAGTTCGCCCACCTGGAGCCGCACCGAGCGCACCGCGCTGACGTCACCGGCCCGCTCGGCCGCATCCGCCACCTGCTCGATCACCGCCAGCGCGATGGACATCTCGTGCATCTGCCTCCGTCCCGGCGGGCGTTGGCGCGCTACGCGCGGGCCGTACGTACGCGAACGGCCGCATCCCATTAGAGGGGCGGGGTACCGGGCCGGTGGTCCGGCACGCCGCCGCGGTGGTGCCGCGTCCGTCGTTTGCCGCAGCGCCCCCGTCGCGCGCACCAGGGGCGGGGCCGACCGTGGCGCTGTCGGCGCCGGGGCTGTGGCGGGCCGCGACCGGGGCGGGCTGCACCCGGCAGCCGGCCCGGTCGCGGCCGTGGCCTGGGGCGTGCCGGGCGCCAGGTCACATGCGGCGGATGCGCAGATAGCGCCGCAGATCGGGCAGGGACTGCACGACGAACACGGCGGCCACGGCGGCCAGGGCACCGAAAGCGATCTTCTTCACGGGTCTCTCCTCAGTTCACGGCCTCGCCGGCCGGCGGACATGGCTCGGGCTCGCGGGACGCGCCCAGCAGGTCCTCGACGAGCCGGACGGCCTGCGGTACGGCGTCGGACACTGGCCCGCTCAGCCCCATCCCCTCGGCCACACAGGCCGGTTCGCATCCGACGACGAGCGTGCGGCGCGGGGGCTGCCCGCCGGTGCCCGCGCACAGGGTGCCGAGCAGGGCGAGCACGGCGTCCGGGGTCATGTGGTGTCCGTCCGGCGGGGCGAGCGCCGGGCCGGGCACGGGGACGCTCCCGGGCTCGATGACGTACAGGGTGCCCGGCGGTCCGCCGCGCGCGGTGGCGTCCACCAGGATCAACGTGTCGTATCCGTCGAGGAGTTGATAGGCGAGGTGCACTCCGCGTACCCCGACGTCCAGCACCTCGACGTGCCGGGGCAGTGACCGGCCGGCCAGGACCCGGGCGGTCTCCACGCCGAAGCCGTCGTCGCCGAGGAAGACGTTCCCGACGCCGGCGACGAGGACCCGGCCGGCCGCGGGACGCGCGCTCATGCGCGCTCCCGAGGCCAGTCGAGTTCGTCGGGCTGGAAGTACAGGAAGCGGCCCTGTGCGCGGCGCAGATCGGCGCCCGGGTCGCCGTCCACGGTGACCGCGACGTGCACCGCGCCGTCCACGTCGTGCAGCACGGCCTCGACGGTCGCGGTGCGCCCGCGCAGAAACAGGTCCTGGGCGTCGGTGCGGCGCAGCCCGGGCCGCAGCACGAGGCGGCTGCCCGCGCCCGCCGGACGGCCGGCCACCAGAACGCTGTCGCGGCCGGGGTCGTACCCCGCGTCGCCGGCCGGGTCCCACCACGGGGTGCCCGGCCGCGGCACACCGTGCTCGTCGGGCGAGCCGGTGTCGGCGGCCGGCCGGGTCACCTCGCGCAGGCCGCGGACCGCGCCGTGCAGGCGCTCCAGCGCCTCGGGCGGCAACGAGTCCGCCAGGTCGATCACGGCGGCGGCCCGCTCGTCGGTGCCCCGCGCCTCACGTTTCTCCTCGTCGGTGAGGGCGGCGGTGCGCAGCGCCAGGATCTCGTCGATCTCGGTCGCGTCGTACAGCGCGCCGGGGCTCTCGGGCGCGATGGCCGGGTGGTCCTCCAGGATGATCGGTGAGGACAGCACCACGTCCGCGCGGCCCGGCTCGCCGGCCAGCACCGGCCAGGTGTGCAGATTGCGGCAGGCGGCGACCGCGCCCCGGGCCCACTCGGGAGGGTCGGTCATCGACAGGAACGATCCCCGGTCCACGGCCATGAGGAGGTGGGCGGCCACCAGGGAGCGCGGGAGTGCCGCGTCACGGTCGGCGGCCTGGCCGGCCGGCGGGGTCCAGTCGCTGGTGTTCTCGGCGACGGCGGTCAGCCGCACCACCCGGCAGGGGCCGTCGAGTTCGCGGGCCGACAGCCGCAGCCGGCCGGCCAGCGGCGCGTACTCGTGGACGGTCCGGCCGGCCGTCCGGCCCGCCGGGTCCTGGACCGTCTCGTGCTCGGTGCCCGCGCATCGCTCGAAGGGCACCGTGACATCCCCGGAAAGGAGGTCGGCGACCGGTACGACCGCCTCGACGCGCTCCTCGATCCCCTCGTCCCAGGGGACCAGCACCCGGTCGGCCAGGCGGAGTTCCGGTACGGTCTCGAAGTCGCCGTCCGCGCGGGCCCGTTGGACGGTGCGGCGGCGGGCGCGCAGGAAGCGCAGTTCGACGGCGAGCAGGGCGCCGTCCCTCGGTTCCAGCAGGCACTCGGTGTGCTGGAAGGCGTGTTCCTCGCGTTCGGCGCCCCAGCCGGGCGGCACCAGCACGCCGAACTGCCAGCGCAGCCGGTTCTTCGCGGCGGAGGCCCGGTAGGGGTAGAGCACATAGCCCTCGAAGAGGACGGCGTCGGCCGCCTTCCGGGCGAGGGCGAGGCGCGCCTCGGTCTGCGGGGCGAACGCGGTCACGCTCACGAGACGGTCCTTCCGGTCGTGCCGGGCAGGGCGGATTCCGGCGCGGGCCCGGCATGGGCGAGCAGGTCCCGCACGGTCGCCTCCCAGGAGGGCAGCGCCCGGCGTGAGCGGTGGGCCAGCAGGGCGTTCATGGTGTCGCGGGGCAGCCGGATCCAGCCGCAGCCGGGGAAGTGCTGATCGACCATCTCGCGCCAGGTCGCGACCGGCATCCGGAAGGCGGCCTCCCGGTCCCAGGGGACGGGTTCGACGCGGAAGCCGCCTGCTCCGGTGAACGCCGTTCCGGAGAACAGCATCAGCAGCGGCACCTCACCGCCGTCGAGCGCGGCGAGATAGCGGGTGGCGGCGATGTCCATGTCGTAGGTGCAGGGCACGACGAGGTCGGTCTCGGTCTCCCGGGTGAAGCCGGGCACCATCAGCGGGACCTGCGCGAACTGCACCGGTTTGAGGGTGCTGCCCCAGCGGGACGGTTCGCCGAACAGGTCCACGAGCCCGTCGGCCTCGGCACGGTCGTAGCCGCGCCGGGCGGGTTCGATGCGGATCTGGCAGCGCAGGGCCAGGGCGTGCACGGGTTCGTCGCCGGGTGTGGTGACGCGCAGCCGGAACACCAGGGTCGGCCCGGCCGCGTAGCGGTCGGCGCGCACCCCGGCGCAGGTGAAGGAGAGTTCGGTCATGGCCGGTCCTCGGTGCCGACGGGCCGGGCCATGGTCTCGACGTGGGTGAAGAACGCGTCCAGGGCGGCCCTGGCCTCGGCCCCGCCGTCGAAGCCCTGCCACAACAGCCGCATGCGGCCGATGAGTTCGTAGCAGATGTCGATGGGCACCAGGAAGCAGGCGCAGCCGTCGTCGGTGCGGCGCAGCAGCAGTGCCTCGACGTCCGGTTCGAGCAGGCCGGCGAGGGTGCTCTCGCCGAGGACCGTGGTCCACACCCCGGGTTCCGCTTCGCTCTCGGTGGCGCCGGCCGGGCTCGGGTAGAGGACGACGAGGCGGTCGAGGGCGGTGTTGCGGAAGACGAACGCGACGGAGACCGGGATGCGCAGGGTGTCCCAGGCGCGGGCGTCGAACCGCTGGCCGGGGTCGGTGAGGTAGCGGGCGTGCACCGGGCGGAAGCGGCCCGCGCCCGCACCCGGCCGTTCCATCAGCAGGAAGCAGGGCGGGCATGCGCAGACCAGGGACCGCTGCTCGGTGTCGGCGAGGTGACGGTGGTCCGTGTCCGCCACCGGTGCCGCGCACAGCCCGCAGCGTTCGGGCTGTGCGGGGCGTTCGGTCAGGAACCGGCGCAGGCCGCGGCCGGCCCGTGCCGTCGGGGCCGAGGTCGTGCTCATGCACCGGCCCCGGGGCGGGTGCCGATCTGCAGCAGTGCGGGCTCCTTGCGGCTCGGTTCGGTGCGCACCTGCACGGCCGTGACCTCGGGGGCGAAGCAGGAGAGCGCGTCCTCGGCGGCCTGTCGCAGGTCCGGTGCGCCGGCGGCGCAGCCGCAGCCCCCGCCGGACGCCGCGCGCAGCCGCAGGGTTCCGGTCGCCTCGTCGAAGCCGAGGACTTCGAGGAGACTGCGGTCGGCGCCGTCGAGGCCGTGCAGGGCGCGGTCGATGCGGGCGGTCAGGTCCTCGGGGTGCAGGTCGTGCAGGAGCAGCAGGCTCGCGACGAGTGCGTCGCCGAACAGGGCCTCGGCACGCGGACGGTCCTCGGGGGCCGACAGCAGTTCGATGATCCGGGCGAGTCCCGCGCCGTAGAACTCCATGAGGGAGCGGACCAGTTCCTCGGCCGCGGCGACGGCGGCCGGGTCCGCGGTGCCGGAGAGCCGGTCCAGTACCTCCTCGATGCGCCGGCCGGCCCGCTCCGCGTGGGCCGGTGCGGTGGTGGGGCTCATCCGCCCAGTCCGCTCAGGCCGGTGGGCATGTGCATCTTCTCCACGGTGCGGCCGTCGCCGACGTACATGTGGACGCCGCAGGGCAGACACGGGTCGAAGCTGCGCACAGTACGCATGATGTCGATGCCCTTGAAGCTGCCCGGCGGGTTCTCCTCGAAGATGGGGGTGTTCTGCACGGCGTCCTCGTAGGGGCCCGGTGTGCCGTAGGGGTCGCGGACGCTGGCGTTCCACGGCGTGGGCGGGTAGGGGTGGTAGTTGGCGATCTTGCCGTCGCGGATCACCATGTGGTGGGAGAGGAGGCCGCGGACCGCCTCGGTGAATCCGACGCCGATGCTTTCGTCGGGTACCTCGAACTTCTCCCAGGTCTGAGTGCGTCCGGCGCGTACCTCTTCGAGGCCCTGCTCGGCGAAGTGCACCGCGAGGGCGGCGACGTAGGCCTGGAAGTAGCTGCGCGCGCGGTTGCGTTCCAGCGTGTTGCTCCACTTCGGGATCGTCCACTCGAAGGTGGTCTCGGGCCGGGTCATGGTGCGCGGCAGGTTGATGACGACGCTGTGCCCGGTGGCCCGCACCCCGCCGATGTCGACCAGGCCGGCCAGGGCGGTGGTCCACAGCCGGGCGAGCGGGCCGCCGCCGGTGTCCAGGGCTAGATGGTCCTTGCCGTCGAACCAGCGCGGCGACATCACCCAGCTGTACTTGCCGTCGAAGTCGCGTTTCTGCGGGGCGGGGATGGTGTGCTGGTTCCAGGGGTGGCGCGCATCGACCGGGTTGCCGAGCGGGTCGTGTGTGACGAACCGCTCCCTGCCCTGCCAGTCCTCGTAGTAGGAGCTGCCCAGCAGGATGCGGATACCGAGGTTGATCTCGGTGAGGTCGGTGGTGACGAGCTTGCCGTCGACCACGATGCCCGGGGTGACGAACATCCGCCGGCCCCAGTCCGTCATGTTGGCGTAGGTGAAGTCGCAGTACGCGGGGTCGTTGAGCGCTCCCCAGCAGCCGAGCAGGACGCGCCGCCGGCCGACCTCCTCGTAGCCGGGCAGGGCCTCGTAGAAGAAGTCGAACAGGTCGTCGTGGAGCGGGACGATGCGCTTCATGAACTCGACGTAGCGCATCAGGCGGCTGAGGTAGTCCGTGAAGAGCTGCACGGAGGCGTTGGTGCCGACGCCGCCCGGGTAGAGCGTGGAGGGGTGTACGTGGCGGCCCTCCATCAGGCAGAACATCTCCCGGGCGGAGCGGCTGACCTGGAGCGCCTCGCGGTAGAGCTCGCCCTCCATGGGGTTGAAGGACCGCATGATGTCGGCGATGGTGCGGTAGCCGTGCTCGGCGGCGTGCGGTGCCTCGGTGCGCTCGGCGAGTTCGAGGACGCCCGGATTGGTCTCCTTGACCATCCTCTCGCAGTAGTCCACCCCGACCAGGTTCTCCTGGAAGATGTTGTGGTCGAACATGAACTCCGCGCACTCACCGAGGTTGATGATCCAGTCGGCGAGGTTCGGGGGTTTGACCCCGTAGGCCATGTTCTGCGCGTACACCGAGCAGGTGGCGTGGTTGTCGCCGCAGATGCCGCAGATGCGGCTGGTGATGAAGTGTGCGTCGCGCGGGTCCTTGCCGCGCATGAAGACGCTGTAGCCGCGGAAGATGGACGAGGTGCTGTAGCACTCGGCGATCCGCTTCTGCTTGAAGTCGATCTTCGTGTGGATGCCGAGGCTGCCCACGATCCGGGTGATCGGATCCCAGGACATCTCGATCAGGCCGCTACCGTCGCCGGCCGCCTTGGTCGTCGGTGCCATCGTGTCAGTGGTGCCCTTCTGCGAGCGGGAGGTGCGGAGGGTGCGAACGGGTTCGAGGACGGGCCGCCGCGGGCGGGCCGCCGGTGGCACTCACCACGGCGGCCGGTACCCGGTGGTGAGCCTGCTTCCGGTGTGGCGCCACTTGGGTTCCTTGTCGACGGTGTGCTCGGTGATGTTGCGCAGTCGGCGGATGACCGCGCCGTAGGCGCTGCTGGCCTTGGTCGACAGGGTCGAGCCGGGTGGCTCGTCCATGAACGGCATGAACTTGTCGGGGAAGCCGGGCATGGTGCAGGCGATGCAGATGCCGCCGACGTTCGGGCAGCCGCCGATGCCGTTCATCCAGCCCCGCTTGGGCACGTTGCACTTCACGACGGGGCCCCAGCAGCCGACCTTGACCAGGCACTTGGGCGAGTCGTAGGTGTCGGCGAAGTTGCCCTGCTCGTAGTAGCCGGCCCGGTCGCAGCCCTCGTGCACGGTGGCGCCGAACAGCCAGGTCGGGCGGAGCTTGTCGTCCAGGGGGATCATCGGGGCGGAGCCCGCCGCCTGGTAGAGCAGGTAGGTGAGGGTCTCGGCGAAGTTGTCGGGCTGGATCGGACAGCCCGGGACGCACACGATGGGGATGCCCGCCCTGGACTTCCAGTTCCAGCCGAGGTAGTCGGGCACACCCATCGCGCCGGTCGGGTTGCCCGCCATGGCGTGGATGCCGCCGTAGGTGGCGCAGGTGCCGATGGCGACGACGGCGAGGGCCTTGGGCGCGAGCCGGTCGATCCACTCGCTCGTGGTGATCGGCTGGCCGGTCTCCGGGTTGTTGCCGAAGCCGCACCAGTAACCCTCGGGCTTGATCGCCTCGTTGGGCACGGAGCCCTCCACGACCAGCACGAAGGGGTCGATCTCGCCGCGTTCCCCCTTGAAGAACCACTCGATGAACGTGTCGGCGCCGCCGACCGGACCGCTTTCGAAGTCGATGAGGGGCCAGTGCACCTCGATCTTCGGCAGCCCCGGCAGCACACCGAGCACGATCTGTTCGATGGTCGGCTGCATGGCGGCCGTCAGCGAGACCGAGTCGCCGTCGCAGCTCAGCCCGGCGTTGATCCAGAGGATGTGGATCGTGGGTGTCTCGCCCGCGGGTGTGCCACCGGTGTGGGTCGCCTCGGCGCTGCCGGGTGTGGCCGGAGTCATGGGACCGCCTCCTCGGGGAGGTAGGGGAGGTGAGGAAGGGGGACGGCGGCGGACACGTCGGCCGCCGTATTTTCTTGGCTTCTTGGTTTCTTGCTACCAGGCGTCTGCGGGCGATGAGAGGTCGGCGCGGTCCGTTCCAGTGACGCGGGACCTGGTCGGGCCGCTGCGCTGCGTGCCGGCGCGCGGTCCGGTGGCGCGGGTGAGGTGCTGCGGTGTGCCGGACGGGCGCTGCTTGCGTACGAAGGCCCGGCGCAGCGCGTGGTAGGGGGCGTCCGGGTCGTCGAAGACGGCGCGCATCCGGGCCAGCTCGCGCTGCCTAAACGCGGCCAGGGGCTCGAGACACTCCTGGCGGTCCAGTTCCGCCTTCTTGGCCGCGATCCGGGACGGTGTCCCCGGCATCGTGGCGAGCCGGGCCGCGAGCCGGGCCGTCCGCGCCGCGAAGTCCCCGGGCCCGCACGCGAGCACCCGGTCGGCCAGGCCGGCCCGCAGGGCGCCCGCGGCGCTCACCGGCAGGGCGTCCGCCATCAGCCGCTCGGCCGCCGCCGCGCCCACCCGGCGGGGCAGCGTGTACGTCCAGTACTCCGACCCGTACAGGCCCATGAGCCGGTAGTGCGGGTTGAGCACGGCCCCGGAGCGGCACCAGACCTCGTCGGCCGCGAGGGCGAGCATCACCCCGCCGGCGGCGGCGTTGCCCGCGAGGGCGGCGATGACCAGCCGGTCCGTGGTGGTCAGGACCGCCTCCACGAGGTCGTCGACGGCGTTGATGTTCGCCCAGGACTCGGCGGCGGGGTCCGGGGCGGCCTCGATGACGCCGAGGTGGATGCCGTTGGAGAAGAAGTCGCGCCGGCCGCCCAGTACCAGTACGGCGGTGGGGCGTGCGCATGCCTCGCGGTAGGCGGCGAGCAGGCGCCGGCACTGCGCGGTGCTCATCGCGCCGCCGGGGAAGGAGAACTCCAGGAAGCCGACGTCGCCGTCCTCCCGGTAGCAGATGTCGCTCCAGGCGCGGCTGCCCGCGTCCGCCGTCGTCGCGGGCGGGAACTCGGGCAGGTCGGGCAGCCGGTCCCCGAGGGCCGTCACCGCCGGCAGCCTGACCGCGGGCGGCTGCCCCGCAACCCGTCTGCGGCGCAGTTCGGGGATCCACACGGCGCCGTCGGTGGTGGCCCGGCAGACCGCGCCGGTACGGGTGGCCAGCAGGGCTCCGGGCGCGCCGTGCAGCCGGTACTCGGGGTGGCCGCCGTGCAGGTACCACTCCTCGCCGCACAGGACGTCGAGCACGCCGGGCCGCGAGTCCGCGGCACGCAGCTTGCGCACGACGGTGCGGGTGGAGTCGGCGGCCCAGTCGATCCGCCGGACGCTCTGGTCGAGGTAGGGGCGGGTGCGCCCGGTCCGCTGCGGTACGGGCCGGTAGGTGCCCGAGGCGAAGCGCTCCACGGCGAGGGTCACGGCGGTCAGCGCGGCGTCGGCGATCTCGCCCCGGTACAGGTCGCTCTTGGCCACCTGGGGCAGCGGGCAGCCGACCGTCGCCCATACGGCGCCCGCGTCCATCTCCTCCTGTGCCTGCAAGACCGTGACACCCCAGGTCTCGGCGCCCTCGTGGATGGCCCAGTCCAGCGAGGAGGGGCCGCGGTCACCGAGCGGGCCGGGGTGCACGACGAGGCAGGGCCGCACCGTCCACACCTCGGCGGGGATCGCCGTCCTCAGCATCGGGGCGAGGACCAGGTGCGGGTCGTGGCGGTCCACGGCCTCGGTCAGGCAGTGGCCGGGCAGGGCGAGTTCCACCGCCACGGTGTGCCCGCGGTCACGCAGTTCGGCGTGGACGCGTTGGGTGAGGCTGTTGAAGGCGCTGGCCACGAGCAGGATGTGCACGGTGTTCTCCCGGCGGACGAGGGCGCGGGTCCGTCGGCCCGGCCGATGCGATCGTCGGGCATCCGCCGCTACGCTCCCGGGTGCCGGGCTGCCGGGTCACCCGAAAGCGGACGGCGGCACCGCCACCCGGCGGCGTGCTCCGGCCGGGTGTGAACTCCGCCCGCCGCAAGCCAGGCGTCGGCTCAACTCGGGTGCCGCGTACGGGACTTCCAGGACCGTGCCCGGACGTCGGCCGGGCTGCGCACCGCTGCCGGGGCGGGTCGCACGGCGGGGAGCGCACCGTGGGGGCGCGACCGGTCCCCCGTTCCGGTCGTGCCCCCATCGAGTGCCGAACCTACGTGCGCGACCGGCCGTGCGGGTATCGCGCCGGTGCCCGCTGCGGCGCCGCGAGGACTCACCCGTGCACAGCCGAGTCCGTTTGACCCTGTTTTCGGCCCTGTCTCGTGCGGCGCAGTACGGGCTCGGGGAGGTCACCGATCACCAGGTGGGCGAGGACGACCTCGTACAGGTCGCTGCCCGAGGCGAGGAGTTGGCGTTCCAGGACGGGTTCCGCGCTGCGGACGTGCTCGCGCACCGTCTGGGCGTGCACGCCGAGGTCCTGGGCGGCCCGTTCGGCGTTCGCGCCGGCGCCTATCCAGGCGCGCAGGGTGCCGCGCAGATCCCGTCCGTCGTGGGTCAGCCGGTCGAGCAGGTCATGGGCCCAGGTGCGGATCGCGGAGCCGGCGAGCAGCCCGCCGAGCCCGACGGCGGGCGCCTGGGCGGCCGGTCTGGGCCCGCCGGGCACGGCGCAGCCCGCCTGGGTGTTCAGCGCGAGGTGGACGGTGGCGCGGACGGCGAGGTCCGAGAAGTCGGTGTCCAGCAGCGCCTCCACGCGGTCCATGCGGGCCCGTACGGTGTTGCGGCTGACGCCGAGCACCTTGGCCGCGCTGACCGCGGTGTACTCCAGGCCCAGCCGGGTGGTGGCGAGCAGTTCGGCCCTGGTGTGGTGGGGCAGGGTGTCGAGCGGGCGCAGCAGGTCGGCGGACCAGGCGCGCAGGGCGACGAGGTCCATCAGCGTCTCCGGCTGGGTGCGTTCGGCGTAGACGGCCGTCTGCTCGGGGCGGAAATGGGCGACGGCGAGGGCGCTGATGGCCTGCCCGTAGGCGAGGGCGGTCTGGGCGAGGCTCTGCCGGACGCTGCCGCCGAGATAGGTGCCGGGGCGGCCGTCGACGAGCGGGCGCAGTCGCTCCTCCGCCGTGGCGGCGGGGCTGAGGACGATGACATGCCGGTCCATCGCGGGGCAGCGCACGACGAGGGCCCGGCCGCCGGTCGCCTCGACGCACTCGTCGACGAGCCGGTCCCGTTCCTCGGCGGCCCCCTCGACGACGTACACGCTGGCGGTGTCGGTGTCGAGCAGGCCGGGCCACAGGCCCGCGGCGACCCGGCGGGCGGCGACGATGTCCTCCACCATCAGCAGTTGCAGGATGGCCAGCCGCAGGTCGGCGGTGGCCCGGCTGAGCCGCCGCCCGGCGGCCGTCAGTTCCCTCTCGCGCAGCAGGAGTTCGACGACCGGGGCGGTGCGGGTCACGATCTCCGCGCTGCGCCGGTCGAACGGGGTGGCGCGGGCCACTGCCAGTACGCCCGTCGCCTCCCGGAACGGTCCGCGGTGGCGCACCGCGACCAGGCGGACGTGCCGCCCGCCGTCCGCCACCGCGGCGGACGAGATCCGGCCGCTCACCACGTCCGCGACCAGCGGGTCGGCGAGCGGCACCGGTTCGCCCGCGAGTACGGCTCCGGCGTCGTCCCGTAGGCAGACGGTGCCGTCCACGTTCCGTGCGAGCCAGTCGACGACCCGGCTCAGGTCTCGTCCGGTGGACCGCAGCTGGTCGAGGAGTTCCTCGGCCCAGGCGGCGTCCTCGCCGCGCGTCGTCCGTATGTGCGGGCCCTCGTCCGCCAGGCCGGCCATCTCGCGCTTCTCCTCGTCCATCCCGTTGACCCCGGTCTACGGGATGGACGCTACCCGACGCACGGCTCCGGCTCCGCTCCGGTTCCGCCCGGGCGTCTGCCCGGTGGGCCTTGTTCTCCGCCGGCGGTCCCGGGGGAAGGACCGCCGACGGAGCCGACCGACTCGGGCCGGGGGGGTGGGCCCGAGCGGCTTGTCCGTCGCTTTCCCCGACGGACCTGAGGTATGCCTACGGATCCTTCCCCCGGCTCTTCTGGGACGCCACCGCCTGCGCGGGCAGCGCGGGACGCCCGGGCGGGCCCCGCGCGGCGCGGGCAGCGGGGGCCCCGCTTTGACGGGGGTGCGGACGGGGTCTGTCTGGGACAGTAGCCCGCCGGGGGTGGGGGCGACGGGTGAGCGAGGCGAGTGCGCACCCGCCGACGAAGCCGAGGCGTCCCGCCCGCCGCCGGCCAGAAAACACCCGCACGACACACGCCGCCCCACCCGCACGCCCGCCCGGCTCCTCCCTGCGCGGCTCCCCGCACCCACCGCCACCACCGCTCCTCCGGCCACGCCCCGCCCCGCCGCCCGGCCGCACAGCGCCGCGCCGACGCCCACCCGACACAGCCCCCCACCACGCACACGCCGACCCGCCCCCGCACACTCAGCCTCCCCCACTGCGCGGCCCCCGCACACCCCATTGCCCGGCGACACCCCGCCGCGCCGCCACCGCCCCTCCTGCGCGCCCCCACGCCCCCCACGCCCCCGCCACGCCGCGCGGCGGCCGCGTGGTCCGGCCCATGGGGGTGTCCGGCTCAGGGCGGCGCGGGGGTGGGGGACGGCTTAAGCTCGGCGGATGGCGAAGTACTTCGACGTGCACCCCGACAATCCGCAACCGCGCAGCATCACCCAGATCGCCGACGCCGTGCGCTCAGGCGCCCTCATCGCGTACCCCACCGATTCCTGCTACGCCCTGGGGTGCCAGATCGGCAGCCGTGACGGCATGGACCGGATCCGTTCGATCCGCCGTCTCGACGACCGGCACCACTTCACCCTGATGTGCCGGGACTTCGCGCAGCTCGGCCAGTTCGTGCGGGTGGACAACGATGTGTTCCGGGCCGTGAAGGCATCGACGCCGGGCAGCTACACCTTCATCCTCCCGGCGACCAGGGAGGTGCCGCGCAAGCTGCTGCACCCCAAGAAGAAGACCGTCGGCGTGCGCATCCCGGACCACGTGGTCACCCAGGCGCTGCTCGCCGAACTCGGCGAACCGCTGCTGTCCAGCACGCTGCTGCTGCCCGACGAGGACGAGCCGCTGACCCAGGGCTGGGAGATCAAGGACCGGCTCGACCACGTGGTGGACGCGGTGGTCGACTCCGGGGACTGCGGCACGGAGCCCACCACCGTCGTGGACTTCTCCGGCGGCGAGGCCGAGGTGCTGCGGCGGGGAGCGGGCGACCCGGCCCGCTTCGAATGAGCCCGGACGAGCCCGGCCCACCGGACGAGACCCACTGCGCGCACGTGAATCCCGCGTGACAGCATGGCCCGTACACGCACCGCCGGGGGCGTCCCGCTCCCGGGCGACCACCCCCGCAGAAAGGCTCCCCCCGCCATGACCGCCGTACAGGGAACGACCGTGGACATCCCGACCGAGGACGGCGTCGCCGACGCCTATCTGGTCCATCCCGGTGACGAGCGTCCCCGTCCGGCCGTCCTGTTCTTCCAGGACGCGTTCGGGCTGCGCCCGCATCTTCGGTCGATGGCCGACCGGCTCGCCGAGGCCGGCTACACGGTTCTGCTGCCCAATGTGTTCTACCGGCACGGACGCGTCCCCGTCGTCGAGTTGCCCGAGTTCATCGACCCGGCCGAGGACCCGGACATCTGGCGGCGGATCGGCCCGGTCATGCAGTCGCTGACGCCCGACCTCGCGATGCGGGACGCGGGTGCCTGGCTGCGGTTCCTCGCCGACAGCCCGCCGGCGGCAGACGGCCCGGTCGCGGTGACCGGCTACTGCATGGGTGCCCGGCTGGCCCTGCTGACCGCCGGCACCCATCCGCAGCGGGTCGCGGCGGTCGCCGGGTTCCACGGCGGGCAACTGGCCACCGAGAACCCGGACAGCCCGCACCTGGTCGCCGAACACATCACCGCCGAGGCGTACTTCGGCCACGCCGACCGGGACTCCTCGCTGCCCCCTGAGCAGATCCGCCGGCTGGAGGACGCGCTGACCGCGGCGGGCGTGCGGCACCGGTGCGAGGTCTATCCGGGCGCCCGGCACGGGTACACACAGGCGGACACCCCGGCCTACGACCGGGAGGCGGACGAGCGGCACTGGGCCGCGCTGCTCGACCTGCTGGAGCGCACCTTGTGAACCGCGCCGTGCATTGACATGGCCGCGTCTCGACGGAACGCTGAGAGCGCTCTCATACAGGTACGGACCAAGCCCGTACGACCCCGACCCCACACGGAGGTGGAGAGTGCTCCTACGACTCACGCGCCCCACGCTGTCCCTGGCGGCCGCGACCGCCCTGGTCGGCGCGCTGCTCGCGCTCGGCGCACCGGACCGCGCCGATGCCGCGGTGCCGGACACGATCGCCCTGACGGTGACCCACAACTCCGGCCGCACCGACCCGGTGTACCTCTACGACATCGGCACCCAGCTCTCCACGGGACAGCAGGGCTGGGCCGACGCGAACGGCACGTTCCACGCCTGGCCCGCGGGCGGCAACCCGCCGACTCCCGCCCCGGACGCGGCGATTCCCGGACCCGCCGCGGGGCAGTCGACGACGATCCGGATCCCCAAGTTCTCCGGCCGGGTCTACTTCTCCTACGGCCAGAAGCTCGTGTTCAAGCTGACCACCGGCGGTCTGGTGCAGCCGGCCGTGCAGAACCCCGGCGACCCCAACCGGGACATCCTGTTCAACTGGTCCGAGTACACGCTCAATGACGCGGGGCTGTGGCTCAACAGCACCCAGGTCGACATGTTCTCGGTGCCGTACGCGGTCGGCGTGCGGCGCGCGGACGGCGGCGTGAGCACCACCGGTCATCTCAAACCGGGCGGCTACCAAGGGGTGTTCGACGGGCTGCGCGGTCAGCCGGGCGGCTGGGGCGGCCTGATCCAGACCCGCTCCGACGGCACCGTGCTGCGCGCGCTCTCGCCCGGGCACGGCCTGGAGACCGGCGCGCTTCCCGCGTCCGTCATGGACGACTATGTGGGCCGGGTCTGGAACAAGTACGCCACCTCGACGCTCACGGTCTCGCCGTTCGGCGACCAGCCGCGCACCAAGTACTACGGCCGGGTCTCGGGCGGCGTCATGAACTTCACCGACGGCTCCGGCACTGTGGTGACGAGCTTCCAGAAGCCGGACGCGGACAGTGTGTTCGGCTGCCACAAGCTGCTGGACGCGCCCAACGACGCGGTAAGCGGCCCGATCTCCCGCACGCTGTGCGCCGCCTTCAACCGGTCCACGCTGCTGACGAACGCCGACCAGCCCGACAACAACCCGGCCGGCTTCTACCAGGACGGGGTGACGAACCACTACGCCCGGCTCATCCACGGGCAGACGGCCGACGGCAAGGCGTACGCGTTCGCCTTCGACGATGTCGGCAACCAGGAGTCGCTGGTGCACGACGGCGGCCCGCAGCAGGCGTATCTCACGCTGGATCCGCTCAGTTGACGCGGGCGGCGTCCCGCGCGCGGAGCGGTTGCGCGTGCGGGACGCCGGCTGTGCCGCGTCAGCCGGTCGTGACGGCGGTGTCGTCCCCCACAAAGCCGGTCCGGCACAGGGAGTCCTCCACTTTGGTGAACCACCCAGGGGCGTCGCCCGAGACGAGGCCGAGCGTCGTCGAGGACGAGGTCATCATCCCGGTGGAGTGATCACACGCCCGCAATGTTCGCCTGCCACAATCGGGACGGACCTGACGTACGACCTCCGGAGGACCCCGTGCCGCCCACCGACCGCCCGCTGCGCAAGCTGGGCTTCCTCACGATCGGACTGTTCGACGCGGCCGATCCGGGCCGGGGCCACGAGTCCACGCTGGAGATCATCGAGCTGGGTGAACGGCTCGGCTTCGACAGCGCATGGCTGCGCCACCGCCATCTGCAGTACGGCATCTCCTCGCCGGTCGCCGTCCTGGCGGCGGCCTCGCAGCGCACCAGCCGGATCGAACTGGGCACCGCGGTCACCCCGTTGGGCTGGGAGAACCCGCTGCGCCTCGCCGAGGACCTGGCGACGGTCGACATCCTGTCCGGCGGGCGTCTCAACCCGGGCGTGAGCGTGGGCCCGCCGATGCACTACGACCAGGTCAAGGACGCCCTGTACCCGGACACGGCGGACGCCGAGGACTTCAGTCACCAACGGGTGCGCAGACTGGTGGACTTGGTGCGCGGCAGGCCGGCCACCGACTTCGGCGGTACGGAAGGCTTCGAGGTGTTCTCCCGGGTGGTGCAGCCGCACTCCCCGGGGCTCGGCAGCCGACTGTGGTACGGCGGGGGCAGCCTGCGCTCGGCGCGCTGGGCGGGCGAGCACGGGATGAACTTCCTGACGAGCAGCGTCGTCAAGGCCGAGGATCCGCAGGAGAGCCGGGACTTCGCCGAGATCCAGCTGTCCCACATCCGTGAGTTCCGCGCCCACCACCCGGACGGTGACGCGGCCCGTGTCTCCCAGGGCCTGGTGGTGATCCCCACCGACTCCGCGACGCCCGGGCAGCGCGCCAAGTACGCCGAGTACGCGGCGCGGCGCCTGCCCCGCACCACGTCCCCGCAGGGTCCGGCGCGGCTGCTGTTCGCGCCCGACCTGGTGGGCAGTTCGGCCGAGATCGCCGAACGGCTGCACGCGCACGCCGCGTTCCGCGAGATCGACGAGGTGGCGTTCGCGCTGCCCTTCACCTTCGAACACGAGGACTATGTGCAGATCCTCACCGACATGGCAACCGTGCTGGGCCCCGCGCTCGGCCGCCCGGCCACCATCTGACTCACCAACGGCCGGGCCGGGTACCGGTGATCGGTTCCGACGACCTGCCGTCCACCCCCACCGGCACCTCACCGGCCAGGACTTCGAGGGCGTCATCCCGCGGGGCGAGTACGGGGGCGGGACGGTGATCGTCTGGGACCGCGGGACGTATGAACCGCTCAGCCACGACCGTGCCGGGCGGCCGGTCGACTTCGCCCGGTCGCTGGCGGACGGGCACGCCACGTTCCGGCTGCACGGCACCAAGCTGCGCGGGGAGTACGCGCTGACCCGGTTCCGGGGGCGCGACGGGGAGGACGCCTGGCTGCTGGTCCGCAAGGGCCCGGGCGCCTCCTTGGGGCACGGCACCCCCGATCCGCGCCGGGCCCGCTCGGTCCGCACCGGCCGGACCCTCGCCCAGGTGGCCGCGGACGACGGATCCCCGGCCCGGTGATCACTCCTCGGGCAGCGGCTGCTCCGCCCAGATCGTCTTGCCGCCGCCCGTCTGCCGGCTGCCCCAGCGCTGGGTGAGCTGGGCGACCAGCAGCAGCCCGCGGCCGCCCTCGTCGAAGGCGTGCGCCCGGCGCAGATGCGGGGAGGTGGAGCTGCCGTCGGAGACCTCGCAGATGAGCGCGCGGTCGCGGATCAGCCGCAGCTGGATGGGGGGAGCGCCGTAGCGGATCGCGTTGGTGACCAGTTCACTGACGACGAGTTCGGTGACGAAGGCGATCTCCTGAAGGCCCCAGGCGGTCAGCCGGTCGATCGCCGCCTCCCGGGCCGTGCCCACGTGCGCGGGGTCGGGTGGCACGTCCCAGGTGGCCACGCGGTCGGCGCCGAGCGCCCGGGTACGGGCCAGCAGCAGGGCCACGTCGTCGCCGGGCTGCTCGTCGAGGACCGCCTTCAGCAGCCTGTCGCACAAGGCGTCGGTCGTGTCCGCGGGCGTGGTCAGGGCCCGCAGCAGCCTTCCGGTCGCCCGGTCCACGTCGAGGTCGCGGCCCTCGACGAGGCCGTCGGTGTACAGGGCGACGAGCGAGCCCTCCGGCAGTTCGAGTTCCGTCGCCTCGAACGGCAGACCGCCGACGCCCAGCGGCGGCCCCGCCCGCAGCGGTACGAGTTCCGCGTCGGCGCCGGGCAGCGCGACGGCCGGCGCCGGGTGGCCCGCGGCGGCCAGCGACAGCCGGCGCGAGACCGGGTCGTAGACGGCGTACAGGCAGGTGGCGCCCAGTTCGGCGACCTCGCCGCCGTCGCCGTCCGCGACAAGGTGGGTGACCAGGTCGTCCAGGTGGGTCAGCAGCTCGTCCGGGGCCAGGTCCACGTCGGCCAGGGTCCGTACGGCCGTGCGCAGCCGTCCCATGGTCGCCGAGGACTGGATGCCGTGCCCCACGACGTCGCCGACGACCAGGGCGACCCGGCTGCCCGACAGGGGTATCACATCGAACCAGTCACCGCCGATGCCCGCCAGCGACCCGCAGGGCAAGTGGGCCACGTCGACCGCGGCCTTCTCGGGGATGCCGAGCACCTGGCAGGCCTTTTCGTTGAGGCGGAGGTAGCGCTGGCGGGTGTCGAAGACCGACATGGACATGGACGCCTGCTGGAAGGCGTGCTCGGCCAGGCCGTGGCCGGGCAGGGCCGCGGTGACCACATGGCCGCCGGGCCGCCCGGCCGGGCCGAGCACGGGGCCGGCCGTCAGGGCCAGCTCCATGCGGTGGCCGTCGCGGTGCCGCAGGGCGACGACCCCGGTCTGCGCGTCGAAGGTCCCGGGTGGCATCTGCTCGGCGAGCAGGCTGGCCGCGGGCCTGCCCACGATCTCCTCGGCCCGGTGACCGGTCAGCTTCTGCGCGCCCTCGCTCCACGCCGTGACGATCCCGAGGGCATCGATCACCGCCGTGGGCACGAGATGCTCCATATGCCCCAGAATGATCCCATCGGCGCCCCGCATCAAGCGCGGCAGCGGACGACCCCACGCTCGCGGGGCGCCCGGCACGGCCGGGGCAGCGCCCCTCCGGTCGAAGGCGCGCGGGGAACCACGCGACCGGCCACGACGGCACGGCGGACGAAGGACGCGCCCGGCCCGGCGTCCCCCTTCGGAAGGTCCGCACGGCATCGGCGGCCGTATCGGCGGCGGGCGGTCCGTCCCGGGCACGTCCCCGGCGTCCCGCGGGACACGGGAACGGCATTCTGACCGATTGCCACGGAAACGCTGGCTGTCGTGATCACGGCTCGTGGTCACGAGAACGACAGCCCGGAGGTTTCCATGATCCGACGGACCGTGAAGAGCGGCCTGCTGGCCACGATCGCGGTGTTCGCGCTGCTGCCCACGGCGGCGTCGGCCGCCGATGCGGGCCGCACGGCACCGCTGCCCGCGGCGGCCGCGGCAGCCCAGCCCGCCCTCCCGTCAGTGCTGCCCGGCCCCGCCCGGCACGCCCCGGCGCGGCACGGCGTCGAACACCGGCGGCACCACTGGCACCACTCGCACTACGGGCGCCATGGGCACCACGCCACGCACCGGGTGCACGGCATCGCCCTGCGGACCGCATACCGGCAGGGCCTGTCCACCACGGGACGGGTGACCACCCGCCACGTCCGGCTCAACGTCCGGTCCGGCCCGGGCACCGGGTACCGCGTGGTCGGCCACCGGCACGGCAACCGGCTCGTGGCGATCACCTGCAAGACACACGGTTCGCGGGTGTCGGGCAACCGGACCTGGTACCGGCTGGCGCACCACAGGGGCTATGTCTCCGCACGCTACGTGCGGGTCGGCACCGCCGTGCCCTGGTGCTGACGGTTCCGGCCCGCCCCACGCCCTGACCGTCGAAGGCCCGTTCGGGAACCCCGTGTTCCCGAACGGGCCTTCGGGCTGTCGCCACCTCACCCCTCTTCTGCCACAGCCCGGTTGGGCCGCTCTCCGGCCGGGAAGCCATGGCGACATCAGGGGCGAAGTGCCCATAGCGGAAAAGGAGTCGAGGGACGCACCATGCGGCAGCCGCCACCCCCCGGACCCACCTGTGCCGACGAGCCGCTGGCGGTGCGGCTGCGCGCACTCAAGGACCGTACGGGACTGAGTCTGGCGGCGCTGGCCGCCCGCACCCCGTACAGCAAGTCCGCCTGGCACCGGTATCTGACCGGCCTCCAGCGCCCGCCCCGCTCCGCCGTCGAGGCGCTCGCCCGGCTCGCCGACGTCGACCCCGGCCCGGTCGTGGCGCTGTGGGAGGACGCCGACGGCCCGCCGTGCCCGCGGGTGCCCATGCTCAGCCCGCCACGGTCCCGGTTGCCGCGGCTGCCGCTGTCGGCGCTCGCGCTGCTGGCCGTGGCCGCCGCCACGGCCGCCGCCTTCGCGGTCTTTGGCCGGCACGGGCCGCAGGGGGCGCAGAACGTCGTGGCGGCACCCCGCTGTCACGCCACGTCGTGCCGGGGCGCCCTGCCGGACACATCGGCCTGCGCGCGGGACGCACGGACCGAAAGCGCCGTCTCGGACACCGGGTACGACGTCCGGCTGCGCTACTCGCCGGCCTGCGGAACCGCCTGGTCGGAGGTGCGGGTGCGTTCGCCGCGTGCCCGTGAGGTGTCGGTGCGGGCCGGCCAGGACGTGCTGTCGGCGACCTATTCCGCCGCGGAACCCACCGGGTACACCAGCCCGATGCTCGCGGTGCCCTCGTCCCGGGGCGTGGAGGCGTGCGCGGCGGTGGCGGGCAGGCTGGCCTGCACGGGCCTGTATGTCGACGCGTCCGACGAGGGCGCGGATCCCGGGGCGGGACGGTGAACGCCGAGAGTTCCCGCCTGGGGGTTCCGGTCGCCCCGGACTGCCGCCCCGGGCTGCCGCCGTGGGCGGAGCGCCCTGGGCGGAGCGCCCTGGGCAGAGCGCCCTGGGCAGAGCGCCCTGGGCAGAGCGCCCTGGGCAGAGCGCCCTGGGCAGAGCGCCGTGGGCGGCATGGCGACGGCGAGCGCCCCCGTCAGCCGGTCGCCGGTGCGGTAGGCCATCAGGAACCGCCCGTCCGCCGGGCCGTCTTCCACCACCGCGGCCTCGTCATGACCGCGCGGCAGCCGTACACCCGGAACCGCGTGCCGTACCGGTCCGACCAGAAGGACCAGAGGGAGCAGAAGGACCACAAGGAGGGGACCGGCGCTAAGGGTCTGCGGGCCGCGCCGCCGAGGCGCGCATCAAGGCCGTGCGGGTCCAGGCCGGCCGGGGTGCGCGGACGGCGGGCCGGCCGTCCGCCGCCCCCGCGGTCACCCCGCCCGCCTGACCGGCGCCGCCGTCGCCACCGCGGTCACCCCGTCCGTGCGACCGGCGCCGCCGCACGGGGGTGGTCGCCCAGGGCCGTGCCGCCGGCGCTTCGGCGCCGCGGAACTCCTCGCGGTCCGCGAGGAGTTCGCGTGGTCCGTCGGCCGCCAGGCGCCGGTCCTTCCCGGCCGGCCGGGGCGGTGTGGCCTTCTGCGGCGCGGGCCCGGCCTCCCACGTGCCCAACTCGTCCCGGCGGAAGGCCGGTCGGCGCACGCCCGGACGTCGCCGTGCGCGGGCCGCCGGGACGGGCCCGTTCAGGGGAACCGGCGGGAAAAGGCGCGTGAGCACACCGGAGGCGGTCGACACCTTCTGCCGTGACCGCGACCCTTGCGACGATCCCGCCGATGCTCGCCATCCCCGGCACGCTGCCGCCCGCCGTCCAGGACGCCCGGTGGGCCTACGAGACCAAACAGGACGGCCAGCGCGTCATGGCCTATCTGCCCGGTGACGGCAGCCTGCTGCTGCGCGCCCGCTCGGGCGAGGACATCACCGGCGCCTACCCCGAACTGCGCGCGCTGGGCGGCGCCCTGGGCAGCACGCCCGCGATCCTGGACGGTGAGGTGCTGGCCCTGGACGACCGCGGACACGCCGACTTCCAGTTGCTGCAGAGCCGCATGGGCCTGGCGCACGCCCCCGACCGGGCGGCGCGCCGGGCGGCCCAGGCCCCCGTCCACCTGGTGCTGTTCGACGTGCCGCACCTCGGCCGCCCGCTGCTCGCGCTGCCGTACGCGCTGCGCCGGACACGGCTGGAGGACCTGGGGCTCGACGGCCCTCACTGGTCCACCCCGGCCGCCGTGGTCGGGCACGGCGCCGAGGCGCTGCGGGCCACCCGGGAGCACGGCCTTGAGGGTCTGGTGTGCAAGCGGCTTGACTCGGTGTACGAACCGGGTGTGCGCTCCCGCGCCTGGATCAAGATCCGCAACATGCGCACCGCGGATGTCGTCGTGGGCGGCTGGCTGCCGGGCAAGGGGCGGCTCACGGGGCTGCCCGGCGCGGTGCTCGTCGGTCAGCGAGCCGCCGGCCGGCTGCGGTACGTCGGCGGGGTGGGCACCGGATGGAGCGAGGCCGAGCGGGCGGAGCTGGCGGCGCTGCTGCGGGCCGCCGGGACCGGCGTGTGCCCCTTCGCCCCGGTCCCGCGGATCGCCGGGGCCCGCTGGGTGCTGCCCCGGCTGGTCGGCGAGGTCGGCTACAGCACCCGTACCCGGGCGGGGCTGCTGCGTCAGCCGTCCTGGTACCGGTTGCGGCCGGACCTCACTCCCGAGGAGTCGGCCGCCGACCTGCCCGACGACGCCGTGTGACGGGCGTGCCGGGAGCCAAGTGTTGGGCGCGGCTTCACCGGTGGGACGCCCGGGCCTTCTTGGCAGCGCACTGATCGCCCGCGATCCTGAACTCCCCTGCCCCACAACGCCGTTGGAGGACGCAGTGTCGTCACGGACGTTCCGTGTCCGGCCCGGGCGCTGGCTCACCGGGCTGGCCGGTGCCGCCGCCCTCGTCATCGCCTTCCCCGCCGTCGCCTTCGCCGCCCCGCCGCCGGCGCTGCCCGTCAACGCCGAGGCGGCGGAGCTGACGTACCAGCCCGCCTTCGACTACGACACCGACGGCTGCTACTCGTCGCCCGCCATCGGCCCGGACGGCACGGTCAACGGCGGTCTGAACCCGACGGGCGCCCTGAACGGTCAGTGCCGCGACGCCTTCGACCTGGACAACACCAACGGCTACTCGCGCTACAAGTGCAACAACGGCTGGTGCGCCTATCTGTACGGGCTGTACTTCGAGAAGGACCAGGCGCTCGCCGGTACCGCCATCGGCGGCCACCGGCACGACTGGGAGCATGTGGCGGTGTGGGTGCAAAGCGGCCAGGTGCAGTATGTGTCGACGTCCAACCACGGCTCGTTCACCGTGCACGCGGCTTCCTCGGTCCGCTTCGAGGGCACGCACGCCAAGATCGTCTACCACAAGGACGGCATCGGCACGCACTGCTTCCGGCTGGCCGGCTCGGGCGACGAGCCGCCGGAGAACCACAAGGGCACCTGGCAGTACCCGCCGCTGGTCGGCTGGAACGGCTATCCGGCGGGACTGCGTGACAAGTTGAGCGCGTACGACTTCGGCAGCGCCAACTTCGGCCTGAAGGACGCGGGTTTCGCCTCGCACCTCGCCTCGGCCAAGCCGTCCGGCATCGCCTTCGACCCGTACGCCTGAGCCCGCGACGGCCCCGCCCCGCCGCGGTGGAACGCGGCCCCTGCCGGGCCGGCCGCCGCCCGACGGAGGCGGACGCACCACCCCCACCGAGCCGCACGACGACCGGGACCATCCGACGGCAGACCGACCCGGAGCGGCACACCACCCCCACCAAGCCGCACGACGACCGGGAAGCATCCGGTGGTAGGCCGGCGGAGGCGGGGGGAGGGTCTATCGTGGGTCCATGGCCGTCCCGGAACTCATCCGTATCGTCTCCCGTGATTCGCCCATGGCCCTCGCCCAAGTGGAGCGCGTCCGTGCCGAGCTGACGGCGCTGTACCCGCAGGTGCGCACCGAGGTCGTGCCGGTGAAGACGACCGGGGACAAGTGGCTCGGTGACCTCTCCCTGGTCGAGGGCAAGGGCGCGTTCACCAAGGAGGTGGACGCCGCTCTGCTGGCCGGTCGGGCGGATCTCGCGGTGCACTGTGTGAAGGATGTGCCGGCCGACCGGCCGCTGCCCGCGGGCACCGTGTTCGCCGCGTTCCTGAAACGCGACGACATCCGCGACGCGCTCGTCCACCCGGGCGGTCTCACCCTGGACGAACTCCCGGCGGGCACCCGCGTCGGCACCTCCGCGGTGCGCCGCGTCGCCCAGCTGACCGCCACCCACCCGCACCTGGAGTGCGTGCCGCTGCGCGGCAACGCCAACCGGCGGCTGGCGAAGCTCGCCGCGGGCGAGGCGGACGCGCTGCTGCTGGCGGTCTCCGGGCTGGAGCGGATCGGGCGGCCCGACATGATCAGCGAGGTGCTGTCGCCGGAGACGATGATGCCGCCGATCGGCGCGGGCATCCTCGCCCTGCAGTGCCGCGAGGACGACGCCGACCTGATCGACGCCGTCAGCGGTCTCGGTGACCCGGGCACCCATCGCGAGGCGACGGCGGAACGCATGTTCCTGCACGTTCTGCAGGGGCACTGCAACAGCCCCATCGCCGGTTACGCCCGCGTGGAGAGCGGCGGCGAACTGTCCCTGCGGGCGTGTGTGTTCACCCCCGACGGCAAGACGCGGCTGAACGCCCATGAATGGGCCGGCCGGCTCGATCCGGCCACCCTGGGCACCTCGGTGGCGGTGTCCCTGCTGCGGCAGGGCGCCCGCGAGATCATCGACGGCATCCCGCACTGACCGCCCGCGCGGCGCTCAGGCCCCCTCCGGCTCCGCCTGGTCCCGCAGGAACGTGCTCACCTGGTGGGCCAGGCCGCCCTGGCAGGCGCCCGCCGGGGCCGCCGCGGCCGGGCCCTCCGCCAGCCCGATGCCGCCCGCCCACAGCCGGCGGTCGGTCCACTCCTCGTCGACGCGCAGCTGCACCTGGACGTCCACCTGGGCCAGGGACGCCTCGGCGCCCGCCGCGTACAGCACGGCGGTGACCCGGCGCAGCGGGTGGACGTCGAAGCCCTCGATGAACTGGGAGTTGCGCCAGTCGATGAACGCGCCCTCCCCGTCGGGGCCGACCCGCACATCGATCTGGCCGTCCTCCAGCTGCACGGAGCAGTGCCGCGCGCCCCGGTTCTCGACGGTCACCCGGACGCTGAAGTACGTCAGCCCGTCAGCGGCGTCGTCACGCCCGCGCGGCGGCTCCACCGTCTCCAGACGGTGGACGCGGACCCGCAGACCGGCATGCTCGTCATACTCCTGCCAGTCACCGACCACGTTCGGCTCGTACACAGCGCTCCTTTCGGCCTCGGAGAGCTGCTGTCTATCTGTGCGTTCAGCGCACTGTCAAATGAGCGGAATACGCCATCGCCAGGCGATTCGCCCCCTTTGATCGCTGATCAAGCGTTGCGCAGCGGGAATCCGCTCAGCGGGCGTCCAGAGGGTGCGCGGCGCGTGCCGCACATCACGTCCCGGCAAGATCAGCGAGCCAGCCGGCCGAGCAGGGACGAGGCCGCGGCGATGCCGAGGGCGGCGGCGACGGCGAGGACTCCGAAGTCGAGTGCCGGATGCGCGGGGGTGCCGAGGAGCAGACCGCGCAGCGCGTCCACCTCGTAGCTGAGCGGGTTCACCTTGCTGACCGCCTGGAGCCAGCCGGGCATGACGGACAGCGGGTAGAGGGCGTTGGAGCCGAAGAACAGCGGCATGGTGATCGCCTGCCCGAAGCCCATCAGACGGTCGCGGCTGAGCACGATGCCCGCGATGGTCATCGACAGGCAGGAGAAGAAGGCGGAGGCGAGGACCACGGCCAGTGCGACGCCCAGCAGCTTCAGCGGGTTCCAGCTGAGCGCGACCCCGAGCAGCGCGGCGATGACGATGACGACGACGGCCTGGATCAGCGATTTCACGCCGGCGGCGAAGGCCTTGCCGGTGATGAGCGCGGAGCGCGGGGTCGGGGTGACCAGGAGCTTGTTGAGGATGCCGGCATCGCGTTCCCAGATGATCTGGATGCCGTAGAAGATGGCGATGAACATCGCGGACTGGGCGATGATGCCGGGCGCGAGATAGTCGATGTAGGGGATGCCGCCGGTGGGTATCGCCCGGATCCGGGTGAAGGTCTGGCCGAAGATCAGCAGCCACAGCGCGGGCTGGACCGCCCTGGTGTACAGCTCGGTGCGGTCGTGGCGCAGCTTCTGCAGTTCGACGGCGCACATCGCGACGACCCGGGCGGGCAGCAGCCGCCAGCCGGCGCGGGGCTCGGGCGGGCGCAGCAGCAGGGCCCCGGCGTCCGGGGCGCCGTCAGCCGACGCGGCGGGCGGTGCGGCGGGTGCTTCGGACATCGCGGAAACCTCCTGACTGGTCGTCGAGACCGCTGCCCGCGACATCCCGGAAGACGTCTTCCAGCGTGGGCGGCGGGTCCGTGGCCGGCGCGCCCTCGGCCCTGCGGCGATCGGCGAGCCGCCGCCGCAGTTCGGCCGGGGTGCCGAGGGCCCGGATGCGTCCGCGGTGCATGAGGGCGACACGGTCGCAGTACTGGTCCGCCTCGTCCATGGAGTGGGTGGTGACCAGGACGGTCATGCCGGTGACGGCGCGGACGGCGTTGATGTGGTCCCACACGCCGGTGCGGGCGATCGGGTCGAGGCCGATGGTCGGCTCGTCGAGGATCAGCAGCCGGGGCGCGCTGACCAGGGCCTGGGCCAGCTCCAGTCGGCGGACCATGCCCCCGGAGTAGGTGCTCGCCAGCCGGTCGGCGGCGTCCGCGAGGCCGACGGCGGCCAGGGCCTGGCCGACCCGGGCGGCGCGTTCGCGGCGGGGGATGTCGAAGACCCGGGCGAACAGGACGACGTTCTCCCGGCCGGTGAGGCCGGCGTCGGCGGACAGTTGCTGCGGGACGTAGCCGAGCAGGCGGCGCACCGCCATGCGGTCGGCGGCGGGGTCGTGGCCGAAGACACGGACCATGCCGGCGGGGACGGGCAGCAGCGTGGTGATGCAGCGGATCGCCGTGGTCTTGCCGGCGCCGTTGGGGCCGAGCAGCCCGAAGACCTCGCCCTCCCGCACGGCGAGATCGAGCCCGTCCACCGCCCTCGTCTCGCCGAAGCTGTGCACGAGGCCGGTGCAGGCGACGGCCTCAGCCGGGCCCGCGGTGGTGTCGGACGTCATGATTCCTCGGCCTCCTCGCGCAGGGTGACGGCCAGCCGGTGCAGCGCGGGGAGCGCCGCGCGCAGGGCGTCGCGTTCCGTCTCGGTCAGCCGCGACACATGCCGGCCGACCAGGGCGGCCCGGCGGCGCTGCCAGTCGTGCAACCGTCCACGGGCCGCCTCGGTGAGGTGCAGGCGCGCGGCACGCCGGTCGGCCGGGTCGGTCTCGCGGACCAGATGGCCGTCCCCGGCGAGCCGGTTGACCAGTGTCGACACGGAGTTGTCGGCCAGGTGCAGTTCCCGGGCGGCCTCCTTGATGCCGATGCCGGGCCGGGTCTGCACCAGGCGGAGCAGTTCCACCTCGGCGCCGCGCAGCCGGGGACCGGTCAGTCCGCCGCGCAGCCGGCGGCGGATCAGCCGCTGGATCCCGACCAGGGCGTCGGCCAGTTCCTCGGAGAAGGGCTCCGCCGTCGCACGGCCGGCCCGCGCGCGGTCGGCTGCCGGGCGATCCGTTTCCATACGAGAAGATTACCTCTCCTACAGAGGTATTTCGCTTTGAGGAAGACCAAAGGGCAAGTCAAGAAGCGTAGGCTGGATATCAGCCTTTAGACGGATTTGTTTCGACATAACAGGTCATGGGAATCTCCAGAAAAGTGCTTCGGACAGGAGGCACGTCCGTGGGGGCTCGGCCCGCAGGTGCCGCCGCCCCGGACCCTCCCACCGGTCCGAGCGCGCGTCTCCCACGCTGTCCGTCCATCCGGCACACGCTGAGGGAGGTGCGCACCCATGACGGGTACCACCACCAGGGCCAAGCCCCATCCACACGACGACGCCCCCGACACGGCCGCCGCGTTCGAACGGCTCACGGCACTGTCCGAGGGCCCGGAGCGCCGGGCGCTGCGCGACGAACTGGTCGGGATCTGGCTGCCCATGGCCGAACGGATCGCCGTCCGCTTCCGCGGCCGGGGAGAGGCGCTGGAAGATCTCTACCAGGTGGCGGCGCTCGGCCTGGTCAAGGCCGTCGACCACTACGATCCCTCCCGTGGCCGGGCCTTCGAGGCATACGCGGTGCCGACCGTCACCGGCGAGATCAAGCGTCACTTCCGCGACCACATGTGGACCCTGCACGTACCGCGCCGGGTCCAGGATCTGCGCAACCGGGTCCGCGGCGCCGTCAAGGAACTGGCGTCGGCGACGACCGGCCGGGTGCCCACGGTCGCCGAGATCTCCGAGTACACACGGCTGACGGAGGCGGAGGTGCGCACCGGCCTTGAGGCCCTGGAGTGCTTCGCCGCGCTGTCCCTGGACGCGGAGACACCCGGCGCCGACGGCCGCTCCCTCGGCGACACCCTGGGCGCGCCGGATCCCGGCTTCGATCTCGTCGTCGACCGGGCGGCCGTACGACCCTGCCTCGAGGCGCTGCCCGAACGCGAGCGCACCATCCTCTACCTGCGGTTCTTCCGCGGTATGACACAGAGCCGGATCGCCAGCCAGCTGGGCATCTCGCAGATGCACGTCTCCCGGCTGATCAGCGGCTGCTGCGACCGGCTGCGCGAGGAACTGCTCGCCGACCCGGGCTGAGGCCGGGGCCGGCGATCACTCCGTCGGCGTCCCCGGGAGCTGCGTCGGCCCGTACCGGTCGAGCGCGTCCTCCAGTTCGGTGACGATCTCGGGGGGCATGTCTCCCGTACGCCCCCAGATGAGGATGAGTTCGGCGACATTGCGGAGTTTGATGTTCGTGTGCTGCGAGACCTCCTTCAGCACGGCCCACCCCTCGTCGGGGGTGATCCGGCCGAGCGCCACCACCATGCCGATGGCCTGGTCCACGACCGCGTGGGAGGTGACCGCCTCCTTCAGCTGGTGCACCTCTTCCTCAAGCTCGAAGATCCGGTCCGGCTCGCCGTCGCCCATGCATCCATCGTCGTCATTCGCCCGGCCGCCTGCCACCGGACCGCTCGACAGGCAAGGGAAGGGGTTCCGGTTGGACACTGGTGACAGACCGGGGGCCACCGGTCGATGAGATCAGGACGCGACTGTGATGAACCATGACACGCCCCTTGCCGGCGAACCGAAGAAGAAGGACGTCATCTCCACGCACTCCGTTTTCGGCGCACCGTGCTGGGTGAGTCTCACCAGCCGTGACCTCGGGGCCACGGCGGACTTCTACTCGGCCGTGCTCGGCTGGCGGTGGCGCAGTGTCCGGCTCGGCGACCACTTCCGGATCGCGCTGGCGAACGGGGTGCCGGTCGCCGGGATCGCCGCGGTCGCCGCCATGTGGCAGATGGCGGTGGCATGGACACCGTATTTCGCGGTGCGGGACGCGGACGTGGCCGTGAGCCGGGCCCGTGAGCGCGGCGGTACGGCCGCGGTCGGACCGCTGTCCTTCCCGCCCGGCCGGGCGGCCCTGCTGGCCGACCGGGACGGCGCGACCTTCGGGATCTGGGAGGGCCAGCTGATCTCCAACTGGGAGTCATGGCGGCGGGCGTCACCGACCTTCATCCGCCTGCACACGCGCAACGCCTTCGACTCGGCCCTCTTCTACGGCGAGATCCTCGACTGGGCCTCGGGGCTGCCCGGCTGCTGCGAGGTCGAGTACGAGGGCGGCGAGGTCGTGCTGCGCAGTGAGGGTGCGGTCGTGGCCCGCATCGACTCGGGCGCGGTGGAGGCGGCGCCCGATCCCGGGGTCCGGCCGCACTGGCAGGTCCACTTCTTCGTGACCGATGTGACCACGTGCGGGCGGGCCGCGGAGAAGCACGGGGGCAGTGTGCTGCGGGAGGATGCCGCCGAGGCCGTGCTGCGCGACCCTGACGGGGCGCAGTTCACGGTGACTTCGCGGCGCGGACGGTGACCTGAGCGGTCCGCTTTTGGCGGGGTTCGGCTTGTTTGGGTTGCTGTGGGTTTCCGGGTGCGGTGGGATCTGTTCGTCGTTCCGGTGCGGTGGGGTGGGGTGGGGTGGTGGGGTTGGATCCGTCGTCGTTCGGGTGCGGCGGTGTGGGGGCCGATCGCGCAGTTCCCCGCGCCCCCTTGCAGGGGCGCCAGCCAGTCGTTCGGGTGCCGGAGCGTCGTGGTTGATCGCGCAGTTCCCCGCGCCCCCCTTGCGGGGGCACCAGCCCGTCATTCCAGCGCAGCAGCATCGTGGGTGATCGCGCAGTTCCCCGCGCCCCCCTCGCAAGGGCACCAGCCCGTCATTCCAGCGCAGCAGCATCGTGGGTGATCGCGCAGTTCCCCGCGCCCCCCTCGCAAGGGCACCAGCCCGTCGTTCGGGTGCGGCAGCGTCGTGGGTGGGCGGGTTGTTCGGCGCGTGGCCTGGTCGGGTGCCGCTAGTCGTTTCGGTGCGGGAGTGTCGGGGAGGGGTGGGAGAGGAGGGTCAGGCTGCGGGAGTCGACGCGTAGCCGGGTGCCGGGTTTGTGTTCTCGTTCGTCCGGGATGCCGTCGGGGGCGGCGGTGTCGATCAGGGCGGTCCAGCGGTCGCCGTACCTGGCGTCGGGCAGGCGGAAGTCGATGGACTCCCAGTAGCTGTTGAGGAGCAGCAGGAACGAGTCGTCGATCACCCGTCGCCCGTAGGCGTCGCGTTCGGCGATGGCGTCGCCGTTCAGGAACACGCCGACCGAATGCGCGTCGGAGCGCTGCCAGTCCCGGTCGGTCATCTCGCGCGCGTCGGGCAGCAGCCACACCAGGTCGGGCAGCGGCTGTCCGGCGTGGGTGGCCGTCTCGCCACGGAAGAAGCGGCGCCGGCGCAGCACGGGGTGGGCGGCGCGCAGACCGATGACGTACCGGGTGAAGCGGGTGAGCGCGCGCTGCTCGTCGGTCAGCCGCCAGTCGATCCAGGAGATCTCGCTGTCCTGGCAGTAGGCGTTGTTGTTGCCGCGCTGGGTGCGGCCGAGTTCGTCGCCGTGGCACAGCATCGGGATGCCCTGCGACAGCAGCAGCGTCGCCAGGAGGTTGCGCTGCTGGCGGGCCCGCAGTGCGAGGACCGCGGGATCGTCGGTGTCCCCTTCGGCGCCGCAGTTCCAGGACCGGTTGACGCTCTCGCCGTCCCGGTTGCCCTCGCCGTTGGCCTCGTTGTGCTTGTCGTTGTACGAGACGAGGTCGCGCAGGGTGAAACCGTCGTGCGCGGTCACGAAGTTGACGCTGGCCCGCGGGCGGCGCCTGCTGTGCGCGTAGAGGTCCGAGGACCCGGTGAGCCGGGAGGCGAACTCGCCGAGCGAGCCCGGCTCCGCCCGCCAGAAGTCCCGTACGGTATCCCGGTACTTGCCGTTCCACTCCGACCACAGCGGCGGGAAGTTGCCGACCTGGTAGCCGCCCTCCCCCACGTCCCAGGGCTCGGCGATGAGCTTGACCCGGCTGATCACGGGGTCCTGCTGGATCAGGTCGAAGAACGCCGACAGCCGGTCCACCTCGTGGAACTGCCGGGCCAGGGTCGCCGCGAGGTCGAAGCGGAAGCCGTCCACATGCATCTCGGTGACCCAGTACCGGAGCGAGTCCATGATCAGCTGGAGTACGTAGGGGTGCCGCATCAGCAGGCTGTTGCCGGTGCCCGTGGTGTCGTAGTAGTGCGCCCAGTCGCCGTCCACGAGGCGGTAGTAGGAGGCGTTGTCGATGCCGCGGAAGGAGAGCGTGGGGCCGTGCTCGTTGCCCTCGGCGGTGTGGTTGTAGACCACGTCGAGGATCACTTCGAGCCCGGCCGCGTGCAGCGCCTTGACCATCGCCTTGAACTCGTTGACCTGCTGGCCGCGGGTGCCGAACGCGGCGTAGGCGTTGTGCGGCGCGAAGAAGCCGATCGTGTTGTAGCCCCAGTAGTTGGACAGCCCGCGGTCCTGGAGCACGCCGTCCTGCACGAACTGGTGCACGGGCATCAGCTCGATGGCGGTCACGCCCAGCGAGGTCAGGTGCTCGACGATGGACGGGTGGGCGAGCGCGGCGTAGGTGCCGCGCAGCCGCTCCGGGACGTCCGGGTGGGTGCGGGTCAGACCGCGTACGTGCGCCTCGTAGACGACGGTCTCGGCGTACGGCCGCCGCGGCGGGCGGTCGTCGCCCCAGTCGAAGTACGGGTCGGTCACCACGCCGAGCATGGAGTGCCCGGCGCTGTCGGCCGGGGCGGGGCCAAAGGGGGCGCGTTCGTAGAGCGAGGCGTGGTTGTCGATCTGCCCGTCGACGGCGCGCGCGTACGGGTCGAGGAGCAGCTTCGCCGGGTTGCACCGGTGGCCGAGTCCGGGGTCCCAGGGGCCGTGCACACGGTAGCCGTAGCGCCGGCCCGGCCCGACGCCGGGCACATAGCCGTGCCACACGAACCCGTCGACCTCGGTCAGCGGGAGAGGGGTCTCGGTGCCCGCGTCGTCGACCAGGACGAGGTCGACACGTTCGGCGACCTCGCTGAACAGGGCGAAGTTGGTGCCCTGCCCGTCGAAGGCGGCGCCCAACGGGTAGGGGTGCCCGCTCCACACGGGCACCCCTGTGGGGGACGTCGACGCCGTCACCGGGCGCCCTCCGAGGCGGCGGCGGGCGCGCCCGCCGCCCGGGCCGCCAGTGCGGCGACCGGAGTGTCGCGCGGCACCCGGCGCATCTGACGCAGGGTGGGCGCCGGGGCCGTCGGGATCAGGGGGACGCGTTCGCCCGCGCGGGCCCGCTGCGAGAACCAGATGATCTTGCTGCCGGTCTGCGACGCACAGCACCCCCAGCCGTCGCTGATCGCCGCGATGCGGGCCAGGCAGGCCCGCAGATCCTGGTCGGGGCGCAGATCACGGTCGTCGTCGCCGACGGCGGTGATGAGATGCTGGCCGTTCCACCACATCTCGATCGAGGCGTGCTTGTCCGTGGCATGTTCGTCGATGGCCCGCAGCAGCAGTTCCGTGCCGCTGCGGACGGGGACCACGAGATTCTCCAGGTCCCAGTGGCGTAGGCGGGCGGCCAGGATGCGGCTGACCTGTCCCACCCGCTCGGGGCTGACTTCCACGTCGAGGTGGTAGTAGCAGGGCACTGCGGTCTTCATCGTCGCTTGCTCCTCACCGGCGGAACTCCCGCTCGTCATCGCCCCCCACGGGCATGGGCCCCGATCACGGAGCGTCGAGCGCTGGTCGCTTCTGAGTCAGATCCACAGTGGCGGCACTACGCCATTCGTGCAACAGGAGCACACCAGAGGTGGTTGAAGAACCAACAAGACGCTGCGTGCTCATACGTGCACCATGGGTGAAATGCCTCGATCGCCGTAACGGACCCGTGCCGCCGAGTGCCCGGAGTCCACCCGACCGTCGGGAGACGGCCCGGTCGAGGGCGTGGAGGGTGAACACGGCCATGCTGATACCCGCGAAGGCCGAGGCGGCCGGGCAGTTGGCGCGGTACCGGGCGTGGGACCGCGCGATGCTCGCGGCGCCGTCCGACCGCGCGGCGCGGGCCACGTTCGAGGACGCGGGCCACACCCTGTGCGTGCTCAGGGGGAAGCCCTGCGCGCGGGAGGCCGCAAAGGCCGCCGAGCGCTGTCTGCGGGGCGGCCGGGACGGCTGCCGACGGGAGCGGGGCGGCGGGCCGCGACGCCGGGGCGGGATCCGGCGGGCGCCCCCGGTGAAGCCGCGTTCCAGGGCGGCGAGGCACTGAAGGTTCCCGCGCAGACCGGATCCACGGCCGGGCCCCGGGCCCGGCTTCGCGCACGGCGGAGGTGAGACCCATGAGTTCGACTCCGGCCATCGGCCGCGTCCCGGTACGCGACGTCCGGCCGGCCGTGGAGTACGGCAGGCGCCCGGCGAAGGCGGTCGTCGGGGAGACGTTCGAGGTGTCCGCGACCGTGTTCCGCGAGGGGCATGACGCGGTGGCCGCGAATGTGGTGCTGTGCGATCCCGA